>CAYVOB010000010.1:0-21112 GCA_964452945.1 uncultured Bdellovibrionales bacterium | reverse complement strand
TTTAAAAGCACCTCCTTAGTTTTCTATCCCTTCCACCTTCAAGAACGCATCTATAGCCTCTGTAGCGAGCTTGACCTTGTACTCGCTGTCCTTTATATCGGACGAGACCTCTATACCATAAGCAGGTTTACCTGCTGCATAAACAGAATAATACGTCAAAGAACCCCTTTGTTCCGGATGTTTTGAACCGGATGTCGCTGTATCATGATCATTAAACTTAAAATGATATTTTCTTTGCTTGATATTGTTGTTCATTATCTTTATAGCGGCAAGTGCCCTAGTCTTTAGATTGAATATTTTAGAAGAATCAGCAACTATACTTTGACCCATCCCCGTCTTTGTCCTCGTATAAAGGCCTTTACCTTCATGCATGTTCAGGACAAGATCAGCTTTTTCTATGAGTTCCTTGATCTTGTTAACAACAAGGTATTCATAACTATCTTCCGTGTCTTGTGCAAAGAACACCCTATTCATATCAACACCCAGATACCTTATATTCTTTGCTATTGCCGGTGCGTTCAGCCTGGGGACCACTATAAGAGTTCCTTTGCTGATCTCTGCCGTTGTGTATTCTTCTGTTGCTTGCACAGTACTAGTCTCGTCACCATGAATACCTCCTATGATCAGTACCACAGGGCCCTTTTCTTTACCCTCCACAGTGTAGACATCAAACGCATAATCCTTACCTTTAAAGTAAGTATCCTTATCGACACCTGCATAAAGAACACCGCTGATCATGAGAGAAAGAAGAAAACGTTTCACTCTATTTCTCCATTGAACTTTATTTGTGCAGCAAACAGACCGACTATACACAGCGCAGTGAACAAAAAGTAATAATCCGTTCTAGCAACACTGAGCATTCTATAGTCAAACCATGCGGCCGACGAAAGACCAAGTCCTAGTCCTATCATGGTAGTCCCGAGCAACTGTACCATGTTGGATATATTTATGTTCATGTCATTCCATAGTTTTGTACCAAAAATAAGCAGCGATGATAATCCAAGCAAAAATGACATAATGATCGTGTCATTCCGTCCTATATAGATGCTGGCAAAAAAACCTTTATATACAATAGGCATCACAAATAACAGAGAACCTGTAAGGAACATAGTCAACATATTGAATCTGAGTTTCATCCACAATCCCAGGAACAAACCCACTCCACAGGATAAAAGGAAAAAAGAGAATATGAATGGAAAGAACACATTAAGATCTATGAACATCCTTTGATGGGCGAGTGCATATATACCAAATACTGCACCAAGAACAGCGAACATCAAAGTACCTCCTGTATAAGACAAGAGCTTTCTTAAAGATACTGTTTTCCTATACAGAAATGCGAATAGCACAAGTATCAGAAGTGTGGTCACGAACAAGTATTGAAAGAACTCCTTTTTCCTGACAGAGTTCCCCTGTGCTTGGTCTGATCTACTATGCTTTTCAAAAATACCGTTACCATCCATAGCTGCTTTGACCTCTGTATAGTCCCTTCTTATGCCAGCCGCCAATAGACGATATTTAATTACGGCCGGATCTGTAGTGATATTATCCGGCTCATTACTTCCTTCTGTGAACGATAGTCCGCTAAGCATTCCAACGGACTTAATATGCTTGAACATACCCTCTAAGTTATCCACAGGACCATCAGCTGTAACTATAGCCAATGTTCCGGTGCCGTTCATTAATTGTTTAAGTCCCATAAGGCTTTCCTTGCCTATATAAGATGCTGCCCCTACACCTTTTATGCATGGAGGGAAAAGCAATACCAGATCATAACCCTTTTTAAGCAAAGCGAATGAATTAAAGATCCTTATGTTCTGGAACATATCGTCATGTATAAAATTGGACCAGAGCTCTGGATATAGGGGGTCTACTAGAAGGTAGTCTACTTTTTCTATCTTTGAAAAATTATCGAAAACATTTATTAGGCCAGAAGGTATATCTCCAGCAACCAAGACCTTACTTACTGATCTGTTCTGTGTCATAAGGATATAAAAAGATAACAGGTATTTTTCCTGTAACGGATATGAATAAGGAGAAAGTGACCCATTCTCGAGGAACCGCATTTCCTCCTTGTTTGTTGAACTGTTCATAAAAACATCTATATTCCTTGAGACGGTCCTATAGGAACCTATATATTCATACTCAGCACCAACAACAGTCTTGTTCTTTTCCCATTTGTATCTTTTGAACTCCTCAATGCTAGTTTGTGTATCAAAAGGATAGATCACCGCCAACATAAGGATCACGGACATCACACCTACATACAATAATCTGGTCTTGAATATACCAAAGAACCCTAGGAGGTAAATTATCGTGAACAACAGGAACAGCCCTGCCAGAGCACGCACAGAAATGGCAAGAAAATTAAAATCAGTTCCGTAGAAATAGGAAGATACTCCGCTTACAAATATCCCAAGCAGAAAAGACGTTACCATTGCAATACCGCCAAAACGTTTCCATGAAATAACAAAAAGCATTAAGAGAAAACTTATAAGGAAATAGACCGGGATAAATATATATAAAGAAATGCTTGGAAAAGCATTAGCCAAAAAACCGCCCCAGTATATCAGTAACAGCATCGTAAAAAGTGTCCATACCAGAGATCTAAAACCAAGATTGGGTTTTATCTTTTTAATAAAAAGAGAGGTAACCCCTGTGATAAATAGTGCAGCACCGGCGCTAAACAAATGATATGAAGCGTCCTTATCAAAAAGTTCATACAGAAACTGAAAAGAAAAAGACAAAAATGAATACGAAACAAAGCCAACGGTTGCGCAGAGCAGCCAGAAGATGGCGTTGCCAATATGATACTTAGTGAACAACCTTCTGTTGTTCATGCCACCGTTAAAAGATTTAAAAAACATTATTTATAGAATCCATGATATTACGAAGGTCGGCTTTTATATCCTGTAGTTCTTGTCTAACTACCTCAAGGATACCCACAGGCACATTGGTCTTAGGTTGGTCTTTAAGTGACCTGAACTCTTTAAGCTTTTTTCTGGCCCCTGAGATATTGAACCCCTCTGAGTAAAGGAGTTTTTTAATATTGAATATTGTCTCTACATCTCTGGTGGAATAAAGTTTTTGCCCGCCGTCGGTCCTTTCGGGCCCCAAAAAACTTTTAAATTCTGTTTCCCAATAGCGTATCACGTAGGGCTTTACATCGACAAGCCTTGCCACGTCACCAATTCTATACCTTTTCTGTGGATGGTCATCGTGAAAAACGTCGACCATTATTACTCCGCGTTTTTATTAACGCCGTCCCTGAGGACTTGGGATGGCTTGAACGTTAATACCCTTCTGGCAGATATTTCTATAGTCTCTCCTGTCTGAGGGTTCCTGCCAATTCTAGGCTTTTTAGTTCTAACTATAAAATTACCGAAACCGGATATTTTTATGCTTTCACCACCAAGAATGGTGTTCTTCATAACATCAAACAGCTTTTCAATAAGATCAGCAGATTCCTTTTTTGTTCCGCCTATCTGTTCAAAGATCTTGTTAACTAAATCAGCCTTTGTCATGTAAGCCCTCCATATATAATTTATATATTTCGCCTATTTATACAAATAAATCAACGGATTTCTATTAAAAACTCCCTTTTTAAGCCATCCATGACCACTGCCATAGAAGCATCAACTTCTGCATCTGTAAGGGTTCGTTCATCGTTGGAAAAAATAAAGTAATAGGCGACACTAACCTTGCCTTCGGGGACCGACTTGCCTTTATAAAGGTCAAAGATGCCATAATCCCTAAGATCCGCTACCTTAGCCTTTCTCAGGTAAGTATTGATGGTCTGGTTCTTTATATCCTCACTCAAAACAAACGAAAGATCCCTTCTAACATTTGGGAACCTTGGGATCTCTTTAAAAGAAGGTACACTATTATACAGCCCCTTTAATAGATCAAGGTCCAACTCAAAGAAATATATAGAAGCCCCTTCAAGTTCGAACTTATCCGCAAGCTCCGGATGCACCTTCGCTACTACCCCGCAAGGTCTTCCGCAGCACTTAACTATACTGCATATCCCCGGGTGAGCCTTTACCAGGACAGAGTCATCCGACTTTGGTTCAACGAACTCAAAATTTGGGACCCTTAGGTCATTTAAAAGTGTGGAAAGCTCCCCTTTAACGGAATAAAAATCTATTTTATCATCCTTAGCACGAGTCCAATCCTCCGACTCAACAGTACGTCCTGTAGCAACACAACAGAGCAAAGTTCTTTCCTCAGCAGGACTAATATCTGCTGACGGCCTTTCACCAAAATTCTCTTTTTTGATATATGTCTTGCCTATCTCGAATAATTTAAGGTCAAGGCTTCTTCTATTAAAATTATATTTTACAGCCTCTAACATAGAGGGAAGCATGCTCGTCCTCATTACCTTCATTGTTTCCGTTATTGGGTTCTTTACAGTGATCACCAGCTCATCCTTATCTGAGCAAAGGGAGGGGAATTTTTCCGGAACGAAACTATATGTTATAGCCTCGTTATAGCCAAAACCTTTCATCGCATGGCGCAGTTTTTGTTTTAACTCGCAGCCTTCATCCATTACCCTGAACTCATTACTTACTGCAATAAGCGGCAACTCTGCCGGTATAACGTTATATCCGACAAGCCTGGAGATCTCTTCGTACAGATCAGCCGGCATCGTGACATCACCCCTGAAAGAAGGCACCTGCACTATCAGCTTACCCTTCTCTTCCTTAACCGTAAAACCTATTGCCTCAAGCTTTTGTATTATTACTTCTTCCTTTATATGGACACCCAAAAAGTCCGAAACAGCCTGCTCGCTTATGGTTATTGTAGGGAACGATCTTTTATTAGGATACATATCAACAGGCTCATATATCTCTGCTGCGGAAGCAAGCTCCTTTATAAGAGCGGTGGTCCTTTCCATAACTGACTGCATAAAATCGATGTCCGCGCCTCTTTCGAACCTATAGGACGAATCGGACGCTACCCCCAAAGTCTTTGCAGTTGATCTGATGGCTGTTGGTTCAAAATATGCACATTCTACTATTATATCCTTTGTCTCTTCTGTAATGCCTGAATCCAGTCCACCCATAACACCAGCGACGGCTAAGGCCCTTTTTGAGTCACAGATCAACATATCTCTTTTTGAAAGTGTTTTCTTGCTTCCGTCCAAGAGAACGATCGCTTCTTGGTCCGAGGCTGAACGTACGATTATTTTTTTATCCGTCACCTGGGCCGCATCAAAAACATGGAGAGGGTGACCGAGCTCCATCATTACATAATTAGTTATGTCCACGAGGTTATTTATAGGCCTGAGCCCAACCGCTTCAAGTCTTTTAGACAGCCAATCAGGGCTTGGGGCTACTTTCACACCACGTATGAACCTGCCTATATAGCGTCCGCATCTCTTGTCTTTTATCTCGATTGCAAGCCCGCCATTGCCCTTTCCATTAGAGTGAACAGCTGGGACCGTTCCTTGTTTTATCGGTCTCTCCACTAGGGCGGATATCTCCCTTGCCATTCCCATCATGCCGAGTATATCGCCTCTATTCGGTGCTGTAGCGATATCGAATATAACATCATCCAACTGCAAGGCTTCAGTTATCGGAGTACCAACCGCTGCTTTTTCATCCAATATGATTATGCCACTGCTCTCTTCTGCGAGTTTTAGCTCGCTCATTGAACAGCACATCCCGCAGGATTCAACACCCCTTATTTTTGATCTTTTTATCTCCATATCGTTAGGTAGCTTCGCACCTATCAGGGCCACCGCCACCTTGTCGCCTTCTTTCATGTTGCTTGCGCCACAGACTATCTGCAATACATCGCTGCCGATATTGACCTTCAAAAGTGATAGTTTATCAGCGTCCGGATGTTTTTGCTTTTCCTGTATCTTGCCAACGACAACGTTTTCCAGCCCTTTGTTCTGGAAAGAAACTGACTCAACTTCCAATCCTCGACCGGTAAGACCATCAGCAACAGCCCTTGCATTATCAAGATCTATATCGACAAAGTCCCTTAACCACTTAAGACTGAGCTTCATTAGAACTGCCTCAGGAATCTTACGTCACTCTCGAAAAGCGATCGCAGATCATTTATCTTATATTTCAACATAGCTATCCTTTCTATTCCCATACCGAAGGCAAAACCTGTAACTCCTTCCGGATAACCGACGTGTTTAAAGACGTTAGGATTTACCATTCCACATCCTAGTATCTCCAGCCAGCCTGTATTCTTGCAGATACGACAACCCTTCCCCTTGCATGCGACACAGGTTACATCCACCTCCGCTGAAGGCTCCGTGAACGGAAAATAACTTGGCCTTAATCTTATTGCGGTATTGTCTCCGAACATCCTCTTTGCAAAATATAGGAGGGTTCCCTTTAGATGAGAGAATTTAACTCCCTTATCAACGTAAAGACCTTCCACCTGATGGAACATCGGAGTATGGGTGACATCATAATCAGAACGATACACTCTGCCGGGAGAGATTATCCTTACCGGTACTTCATTCTGCATCATGGTCCTTGCCTGTACAGGCGAGGTATGTGTTCTTAAAACTAAAGAATCAAGGACATAGAAAGTGTCCTGCATATCTCTTGCAGGATGATCAGCTAATATGTTCAATGCATCAAAATTATAGAATTCATGCTCGATCTCCGGTCCTTCAGCAACGGAATATCCAAGTGGTTTAAAGATCTCTATCATCTCCTCTATCACTTGCGAAACAGGATGAAGAGTCCCCTTTCTTACTATTTTGCCCGGTAAAGTTATATCTATGGACTCTGATCTCAGTCTATCCCTGTTATCTATTGTTTTAAGTTTTTGCTCAGTCTCGGAAATAGTGTTCTCAAGGAACTTCTTAAGTTCATTAACGACAGCACCAACCTCTTTTCTTTCTTCAGGACTTAGGTCACCCAAGCCTCTGAGGAGCGTACTAAGTTCACTCTTCTTACCCATGGCCCTTATCTTGAACTCATCAAGGTCCTTAAGATTATTGATAGAAGAGAGGCTTTGTTTAAGAGATGTTCCAAGTTCAGATATGCGTGTTTTTAGATCCACTTTAGTAAAATACTAGCCTTGGGCTATTTTTACAAGAGAAGAAAAACCTTTAGCGTCCTCTGCAGCAATTGCAGCCAGAACCTTTCTGTCCAGCTCCACATTAGCTTTTTTGAGGCCACCAATGAATTTTGAATATGATGTACCGTTTAGTTTTGCTGCAGCGCCTATCCTTATATTCCAGAATGCGCGCATATTCCTTTTTAGTTTCTTCCTACCAACATAGGCGTAAGCAAGTGCATGAACTACAGCAAGCTTACCTGTTGTTATGATAGTAGAACGTCTGCCACAAAAACCCTTGGCAAGTTTAAGCCATTTCTTGTGACCGTTCTTTGTTTTTACTCCACCTTTTGCTCTAGACATATGTTTTTCTCCTAATTTTAATTAAAATGAATAAGGAAGCATCGGCTTTATTCTCTGTTCATCGTCCTTACAAAGAACTCCTCTCTGCTTTAGATTCCTTTTTTGCTTCTCTGTCTTTGCGCTCATAATGTGTCTAAGGTTCGCCTTCTTATACTTAACCTTACCACTTGCGGTCACCTTAAATCGTTTTGAGGCCCCTCTTTTGCTTTTTACCTTTGGCATAAAAATCCCCTTTAGTATTATTACAGAATGGGAGTTCTAGCAAAATGCCGAGTAATTGTAAAGGATTTTTAGAAATGACCATTTATCTTGATATAAGCAAATTATTTCTTATAGTTATACAGATGGGTAATAGTTGAGTTATTTGCAAGATCCGTCGTTCTTATAAAAAACTATATTATTAAGGATGCCACTAATATCTTGTTACCGTTAGTATCCCTACATTCTGTGAATTCAGTAACTTTCTTATTCTTGGTGACTAAAGCATCCTTTGCCAATTCACAAGTAGGACCTTCAAATTATTATATTCAATGACTGTGTTAATCTCAACGGGTGCCCCTTTTTCAATTGACAAACATCGTGAAATTGTTAAAAAAACTTTGATTCACACACAGTAAAGGAGTCCTTATACATGATCAAACATGCACAAAAATGTGACAACGTTAAGTATGCGGTCAGAGATATCCTTTTAGTCGCTAATGAGGCTAAAAAGAAAGGGTTGCCACTTAGGTTCCTGAACATAGGGGACCCCTTGAAGTTCGACCACCAAACACCACCGCACATGATACAGGCAATATATGAAGCGATGCTGCGTGGCGAGAACGGATACAGTGCAAGCAGCGGAACGGATGAGGCCATAGAAGCTGTAAAAAGAGAGGCTGACAGAAAAGGGATAAAGAATATACAGGATATATTTATTACTTCAGGAGCGAGCGAAGGCATAGAGCTTGTATTGACGGCTCTGCTCGACCCCGGGGATAACATCCTTACCCCATTCCCAGGCTACCCTTTATATACAGCGGTACAAGCAAAGCTTGATGTAAAAGAGAACGCTTACTTTCTTGATGAAGAGAACTCGTGGATGCCTGATCCCGATGATATAAGAAAAAAAATAAACTCTAGGACAAAAGCTATAGTCATAATCAACCCGAATAATCCTACAGGGAGTCTTGCATCCAAAGAAGTATTAATGGAGATAGCAAAGATCGCTGAGGAAAATAACCTTTTGGTACTTTGTGATGAGATATACGACAAAATATTATATGACGGCAAAAAGCACACGTCTTTGGCGTCATTGAACCCTGAGCTTCCGGTCATAACATTTAATGGTGTATCTAAATCATACGTAGCACCTGGATTTAGGATAGGCTGGGGAATCGCAAGTGGAAATAAAGAGAAAATGGCATCTTTTCTTGAGGCGTTGAATAAATTATTGCGCGCACGTCTTTGTGCCTGTACCCCAATAATGGCCTCGGTAAAAGCAGCATTGGACGGCCCACAGGATCACATAACAGCATTAATGGAAAAAATGACCCCACGAAGGGATATGACATGGAAGATGTTGAACGAAATAGAAGGCATAACTTGTGTAAAACCAGAAGGTGCTTTTTATGCTTTCCCAAAGATCGACGTTAAGGATGATTCCGACTTTGTTAAGCACCTGATAATGGAGACCGGTGTTGTCGTTGTTGCGGGCAGTGGTTTTGGCCAAAAACCGGGGACACAACATTTTAGGGTAGTATTCCTGCCGGATGAAGATACTTTAAGGGATTCTTATAGCAAGATAAAGGAATTCACACAAAAATGGAGAAATAAATAACATGCAAAAACAGTCATACAAAAGGATAAATTTTAACGATGCTGTAGCAAAATATCTGGTCTTTAAGGCAACTCCAGAAAAAAAGCTGCTTAACATCATAAGGGAACTAAAGGATGTATTCCCAAAACAAAAAGAGTGGAAAGACCTTACAGATAACAGGCCTCAAAAAGAGGCAGAGATAATGGACAAGTTCATGAGGAGAGGGAACCTTTACAAAAAGGTCTGCCAGAACTGGATGCTTGCCAACAAAACCCTCGCAGAAAAATTCAACGCTCACTTCCAGAACACTGATAAGGAGATCAGCGCCGATGAAGTGGTCAAGTTCTTTGATTCAATAAAAAAGGAACTATCCCTAAATACAAAGGACGTCGTTATCTTTATACACACATACCTTGAGCAAGTGGTCGGTATACAACTGATGCAGGAATCAGCCTTAAGGATAGAAAAAGATCTTGAAAAAGAACTAAAAAACTAAGTTACAGTCCTTAAAAAGCCCTAATACATCTTATCGCAAAAGATTTCCAGCTTTTAGGGTAGGCGAGCTTTCCACTATTGGCGAATAGGTACTGAGTAAGGGCGTTCTCTGCATCAGTTTCAGAAGAGCTCCAATGCTGAACATTTATTGCTCCTGCTATATTTTTGCCTCTGGCCGTAGTGAAATTATATATTTCATCCAACTCACCTGATGATGGAAGGAACCAGTCACTATAGGTTTTGCCATCCTTAGACACAACAAGGTCATCACAGAGTCCTGCAGCACTGTTCCTGGATTGTGCAACTATGGCAGCCGTATTGGCCTTGCCTGAACCAAGTGCCATAGAGGTACCAACTAACCCAACAACATCATAACTCCATGCAAAAGTTGCTCCATTTTCAGCATTAGTAAGTCCAAACGGAGCTGCTTCCAAATACCTCCAGCCATCTGAAAAATAACCCTTATCGTAGAACACCGAACCGCCAGCAGAACCAAGTCCCGTAAAGCGTCCTATGGCTTCTGCACTGTTGGTAAAATTTTCTTTTATAGCTATGGCGCGGATTATCGTTTCCATCATACCCAAGGTAACAGAAGCACATATTGGAGAAGATTCTGTTGGCACCGTACCGTCTATAGTGCAATGAACTTCTGCTCCAGGAGTTGTAGTACTTAACTTGATGATCTTACCTTGCTCATAGTCACCATCTGAAGCATCAAAGGAAGGTCTGGCGACCATCATGTTGCGCATGGTGAAGTTTGGAACAACTCTTTTACTATTCTTCTTTATATGAGCATTTCTAACTTCCATCCCTGCCTTATCTTTAGAGGCTATGACATCAGAAGCTACATAAGACAAATAAACGACTTTATCGCTATCGACTGCAAGAGACAACTCTTTTGCTCCTGGGATGGCCTCGCCAACGCTTAACCAGCCGGAGGCTGTAAATTTTTTCACATAAGCTTCTCCGCTTTTTAAGAACTTCGATATACCGTAGGCTGCGTATAGATTATCTTCCTTATCAACAGCGATATTGAGTTCTTTTGCCTCGGGGATCTCGCCGATGATCTTCCACTTGCCAAGTACCAATTTACTAACATAGCCGGTCACTATACCCTCATCGTCAGCTGCAAGGTAAGCGACGTAAAGATTATCAGTACTGTCAAACGCTAATGATGCAAACTTACCAAGGACCGGTATTTTTTGACCCAGCTGTTTCCACTCACCGGCATATAGTTTTTTAACATAAGCAGAATCTCCTAACTCATTATGTTCAACTTGTACAACGTGGACGTTCTTGTTTGAATCAACTGCAACTGATACTCCAGTGATACCGTGGCCAGAAATAGTTTTGCCTATGTTTTCCCAGCCAGCGGTAGTTTTCCTCTTGATGTACCCGGCAACCTCACCAGCGGCATCAGGAGCCAGCTGCGCCATGTAGAGAGCCCTTTCTGTATCTAAGGCTATGGTCGTTCTATATACACCGGGGATAGCGTCACTCATTGATGACCAACCATTAAACCCTCTTTGTTTTAAATAAGCGTTTGTACCTCCATTAGCAGGAGTCCCGGCTATTACATGCGCTTCATAAAGTTTTTTATCTTCGTCTAGAGCTATAGATATCTGGTTCGCTTCAGATATAGGCTCTCCAACAGAATCCCAAGAAGGATTAAAATAGAAGGACCTATTACCGTCTTCATCCTTAACAAGAACAGCAAGGTAATATTTGGTATCCGGCATAACACCTTCTACCGTGAATTCAGTACTGGCTTCTGTCCAATCCATCAAGAGGCCAGGACCCGTTATTGCATCAGCTTCCTCAATACTGTCTATTTTAGATTCGGATAATGCTCCTACGAGCTTATACTGTAACTTTTCTTGAGGGGTAATATCGTCCGTAGCTGCGTCCCAACTTACCACGGCGGTAGCATTGTCGGTTTGACTCAAGTAAACACTACCTGTGACCGGTACCAAAGGATCAGCCGACTCGATAATGTCTTCGACGTCTTCAGGATCTTGAAGTTGCGAGCGATTAGTTATCAAGGTACAGGAAGAAAACGATAGGATAAGCCCAGATACTAATATGGTGCTTAATAGATATTTGTTCCACATACGTACCTCCATCAAACATCTAGCTAAATTATTTATATTAGTACATCAAATAATAGAATTATTGTCAATACAAAAACGCTAATTTCATTAAGCTTTTTTCAGTGCAAGTATCTTAGTGGTAACAAGTAGTTGGAGGGGTTTATACCCTATAGCCCCAGTCCTTATAGCAGTTACGGACCCGTATGGGCAGTTCATAAGAAGTAAGAAGTTCGATCGGCATAGGGTCAAGTGCTTCTTTTACGCAGTTCTGGAGCTCCTTCTTCTGGTTGGCATACCACTTGTCGCAAACTATGACCGTACCCTTATCCTCTGTCCCTCTTATTAACCTACCAGCCCACTGTCTTAATTTTAGGAGCCTATACGGAAGATCAAAACCCTCCATCGGGTTTTTTCCTGTGCTGTTCTTGTAAATATCACTTCTTGCATTGTGTATAGGCGACGGTTGTATCACAGGCAGTCTTTCCAGTATAACGCAACTTACCTTATCCCCTTTTATATCCAAGCCTTCACCAAAAGTCTCTGAACCAAGAAGCACCGCCTTTTCCTCGTTCATAAAATATGAAACAACGTCACCACCCATATTGTTCTTTAATACTTTAAAACCATTTGGCACTAATTGCTTAACAAGCAGTTCGTGACACTGGTTCATCCTCTTTATACTGGAGAATAGGACCAATGTTCGACCTCCAAGCATTTCTGCAACACTGGTAACTATGCCCACCAACTGTGATATGAACCTTGATTCTTCCTGGTTAGGATGAAAAGCATCACTAAGAAAAAAGGCTCTGGAATGTTGTTTATAATCAAATGGCGACGGTATTACTACGACTTCATCACTCAATAACTTTCCGTTAAGCCTGTCAAAGCCGATCTCGTTCGCCAAAGAATTCTTTCCTGCCCTCAGAGTTGCCGACGTAAATATGCAGGAACTATAATTAGGGTATACCTTTTCTGCGAGTATACCTCCAACATCCACAAAGGCTTTACCCAACTCCCAGTACAGATTCTTTTCACTCCACGACACCCAAAGCACATTATCATCGTCCATCATTTCTGAAGAGGCAATAGCTACTGTCTTTTGCAACAAGGTTTTGTGCTCAGCTACTCGTTCAACCACAGACTCAACTATCATTGCATATTCCTTGTCCTCTATCCTTGATATCAAGTCCTTTAACAGGAGTTCCGTTTCATCCATAACACCAAGTAACTCAGCAAAGCAAAGAGCACAATCGTGCCATTCCCTGGTCTTGGCAAGACCATACTGCCCATATATCATAGTCGGAGAATACAGAATGAACCTTTCTGGATAATCAGGACTGATGCGTTTTTTTGCCAAGGAACACACAGTATAAAAAAGCTTTCTATAAAGTTCCGTTATCTGAGCTTCGAACAATTTAAGTCTTCTAGAGACAGACTCCACTTTTTCTATCGCATCTCCGTCGATATCCATCTTTTTAAGTTCTGTCGTTATACCGCGATTCTTTTCGTCGTCATGTATTATAAAAGAAAGCGAACTTAACACCGAAGAATCCAACAAGACCGATGTGGCAGCTGTGGCCTCGCTATTTAGATTATGAGCTTCATCAAAGATTATTTTTTCACCTTTAGGAAGATGTGCAGGCCAGTTCAATATCAAGGAATGGTTAACTACTAAAAGATCTGCACTCCTAGCTGAACGGACCATCCTAAAGTAGTGGCAATCCTCGTAATACTCACATCTGCTTTGCATGCAATTTGATGATTCTGCACAAAGCACACCGAGGCTCCTCTTTATGGTCGGATAGTTCTTCAAGGTCCATGGATGTATTTTAGTAAAATCTGCAAGGTCCGAGAGCTTATCCAATGCAAAAAAGAAAAGCTTTGAGAACTTGCCCTCTATATCGTCGCTAAGATCTATATCAGAAAAAAACCTATCCATCTTACGAACGCACAAATAATTATTACGTCCCTGCACTTTTACTGCATTTAGGTTCTTTAATCCAAGCAACTGCTTGGCCAAGGGCACATCCTTCTCCATTATCTGGTTCTGGAGCATTTTTGTTTTTGTTGAGATCAGGACCTGCGCTGAATTGGAAATAGCCCAATTCACCGAAGGCAACAAATAGGCAAGGGTCTTACCTATGCCAGTTCCAGCCTCTATCATTGCAGAAGAGTTATTATTGAGACTGTCACAGATCTCCTCCATATATATCTTCTGCCCGGCCCTTTGTTCAAGGGGAGCTCGCACTAAAGAATAAAGGTGTTCTGCATCGACTTTGAACTGTGTAAGCCTTAATTCCCCTGCTTTGCTGTATTCCTTTGCACCATTACTATTCTTGGCTGAGGGGATATACTTTGGGGTCTGCGACGGCATGATCCCCGAAATAAGATCTGCCCATGACCACTCATTTACACTAAAATAGCTTAGTAGTCTTTTAGCCACAAGATTCCATGCAGCATCGTTAATTAATTGTTCCTTAATATACAGGAACACCTTATACAGGTCCTCCGTATCATCAAGCGCTCTATGGTTCTCTGCGTCCCTTATATTTAGCTGCCTTATGATGGTATCAAGTTTTAGGCTCTCTGCCGTAGGAAAGAACAGCGCCATCATTTCCATACTGTCCATGAATTGGTTATTTATTTTTGATTTAAGCTCTGAAGTAAGGAATGCTTTTTCAAATGCTGCATTATGTGCGATCAAAGGTCTATCGCCTATGAACTCCAAAAGAGCTGCTTCCACCTCATCTATGGTCGGAGCATTCTTTACCATCCCATCGTCTAGACCATGCGTAAGTATGGTCACATCGTAAGGGATGTGTTTGAGCGGATTAACAAGCGTCTGGTACTCACCGAGCTTGTTAAGCTGCATATCTACCTTGATCGCACCTATCTCTATGATCTTTTCCTTCTTGTTATCAAGGCCGGTGGTCTCAAGGTCTATGAAAACGAATTCAGACATGTTGTAAACATACACTACCTAACCTTACCTGTCATCAATCCTTATATACCTGTAGGCCAGGGAATTTATTGAATGGATGAAAGTGCGCTGGCTACGTTGAGAACACCTGATGATCTAACCTTGTCTTGGAGTTTTTCATTATGACTTGCTGAATTGATTATTACGGACTTTATATCATCTGCACTTAAAGCAGGTGAATTAGCCTTTATAAGGGCGACCGCTCCGCTTACAAATGCTGCAGCCTGGGAGGTACCGCTTAAAAGACCATATTTGTTGCCTGGCATGCTGGAGAATATATCAAGTCCCGGTGCCGCTATATCAACACTGGTACCATAATTGGATTCCCGTATCAGGGAACCATCATGAGCTGCTGCTGCCACAGAGATTATATTGTTAAGTCCATATGCCGCTGGGTAATATGGATCCTTGTCTATGTCGTCACCGTCGTTACCTGCTGCTGCCACAAGTATTATCCCCTTGCTCTCAGCTTCTTTAAAAAGCGAGAATTCCTCTGCAGAATATCCTTTTCCTCCGCCGCTATAATTTATAATGTCAGCCCCATGATCTATTGCATAGCGTATAGCCCTTAATGTATCTGAAAAGTCGCTGTATTTAAGAGCCATTATAGATACATTACTATAAATTGAACTTATTATCCCAGAAACATGGGTGCCATGTCCAACGTTGTCCACTGAGTCACCAAAACTTTCGCTATCAGGATCTGACCAAAGGTTCTGCTTCACACTCTGATGCTCTGTATCTAATCCGGTATCTATCACAGCAACGATGACTTTTTTAGTTCCCTTTGATATTCTTAAAGCTTGTTCTAATTTTATTGTCTTAAGTCCCCAGTTACTTGTAGCCGTGATCTGTTGATTATCATAAGGTCTTACAACATCAATGAATTGATCGTATGGTTTTTCACTTGCAAGCGTTTTTTGTATATGATCAGTATTGTCAGCACACGACATCAACGGAGAAACTAGAACCGCCACCAAGATAAAAATAAAACTAAAACGCTTCATACTAACAGTACTCTGCAATTAACATGCCATAAGCCAAGATGTAACATATTGTTTTTATTAACTCTTTACGCCAGTTTTTTGTCACCGTTCAAACCACACAAAAACACTGTAAAAAACTTTTACAGCTGACATAAAAACTGGCATGCATTATAAACTAGTACAGTTCAAAATATCGGAGGAAAAAACAACGTGGACAAAGAACTCATCGGGATAATAGATCTTAGTGAAGCAAAGGAACTTGCAGAAAAACTCGCGGAAAAAGAGATCTATATCGACATAAGACATAACGAACAGACTTGCAAAAAAGGCTGCACAGTTAAAGTAGAGATCTGGGCAAACAAGGATGACATCGCTGCAATAGCGGAAACTGTCAGGGACGAAAAACTTAAGGTCTTGGATAACGAAGGCCTGAATATTGACAAGAGCTTGCTCGACAACGTATTTGATGAAGAAGCAAAGACTGCTGTTTGTCCAGCTTGTGGAACAAGCTTTTCCACAGAGCTAAAAGAATGTCCTGAATGTGGCCTAGTGTTTATTCCTTGAACTTTTTCTCTTTTGCTAATACAACACAATTAGTAACACAACTTAAAGGAGCGTTTGATGCTAGAAAGTATAATCTCTCTTGTTACCGGGTCAGAAAGACTTGGCTTATTGATCATCTTCTTGTTGCTGCTCGCCTGCGGCTTAGGGTTACCAATACCTGAGGACATCGCGATAGTAACAAGTGGCATTTTGATCTCAGCAAAGGCAACGAACTTTTTTAATGCATTCCTTGTCTGCATCGCAGGTATTCTGATAGGTGACAGCACCATATATTGGGCCGGAAGACTACTTGGTAAAAAACTTTTTAAGGCTCCTATCATCTCAAAGATAATCAACCCTACCTTCCAGGCTCATGGTAAGAAAGCCTTTAATCACTTCGGTAATAAGATAATATTTTTTGCACGCTTCTTGCCTGGTCTTAGGGCTCCTATCTACTTTTTTGCAGGCAGTATGAAGAAATCATATCTATTTTTTGTATTAGTGGATTTTTTTGCAGCAACTATATCCGTTCCGATATGGATCTATGTAGGAAAGATATTCGGTGACAACCTCCCTCTGCTAGAAAAAATGATAAAGAACTTCAAGCTAGGGGCTATATTATTGGTGCTATTCCTTATCGCTATTTTTGTAGCCGATTACTTCTGGAAAAAGAAACTTACAGAGATAATAGACAAATAACGTCTCTTTTACGAACATAAAAAAGGGGCCTGCGGGTATCCGCAGGCCCCTTTTTTTACAAGAGCATATTTCAGCCAAGTATCGCTTTAAGGTCTTCTGCCGGTGTCGTGATCGGTTTTATGTTATATTTTTCTACAAGCACGTTCAACACGTTAGGGGTTACAAAAGCAGGAAGACTTGGTCCAAGCCTCATATCTTTTATACCGAGGTATAATAGTGTGAGAAGTATACAAACTGCTTTTTGTTCATACCAAGAGAGAATGAACGAAAGAGGAAGGCTGTTAACGTCAGTTTTAAAAGCTCCGGCAAGAGCAACAGCTATTTGTATAGCAGAATAAGAATCATTACACTGACCTATGTCCAATAGTCTTGGGATACCATCTATGTCACCAAACTCCAACTTGTTAAATCTATATTTACCACAGGCGAGGGTAAGTATTACACAGTCTTTTGGAACGCTTTGAGCAAATTCAGTATAATAATTACGTCCAGGTTTTGCACCATCGCAACCACCTATCAAGAAAAACCTTTTGATCTTGCCCTGCTTCACAGCGTCTATTACCTTATCAGCAACACCCATTACTGCATTGTGGCCAAAACCAACCATTATAGTCTTTTCAGGTTCATCTTTTTCAAAGCCCTTTTCTTTTAATGCCGATTCTATTACCGGAGCAAAATTACCATCGCTGATGTGTTTTACTTCCGGGAACTGCACCAGACCGGTAGTAAAGATCCTGCCGATGTAATTGCTGTTAGGTCTCTGTATACAATTGGTGGTCATGAGTATTGCGCCAGGAAATTCACTGAATTCCTTCTGTTGGTTCTGCCACGCACTACCATAGTTACCTACTAGATGTTTATACTTGTTTAACTCAGGATAGCCGTTACATGGCAACATCTCACCGTGAGTATAGATATTTATTCCTTTCCCTTCCGTCTGTTTTAGCAAAGCTTCTAGATCTTTTAGATCATGACCGGATATAAGTATTGCTTTTCCTTTCACAGGAGTAACCCTAACTTTTGTAGGAACTGGATTCCCATACTTTTGTGTATTGGCTGTATCCAGCATTCCCATGACCTTAAGGTTGATCTCTCCAACTTTAGCCACCATACCTAGATACTCATTAAGTTCTCTTTCCTTTGATATAAAATCCATAGCTTCGTGGAAGAAACCAAAAACATCCTCATCCTCAACTCCGAGGATATACGCATGGTCAGCGTATGCAGCCATACCTTTTAAACCATACGTTATAAGTTCCTGTAAGCCGGTCTTATCATCGGCAGTGTTAGCTTTTTTTCTGCCAAGTTCAGCTGAGATTTTTTCTCCATAAGCCACAAGCTCTTCCGTAGAAGAGGGATAATTTTGGACAGCAGGTCGTAGAGTTCCGGGCCCTTATAGAGCAGTTTAGCTTCATCCCTTAGCTTAATACCTTTGTTGATCAGTTTTACTATGGTAGCTGGATCAAAATTAACATTAGTTACCGTAGTAAAAAGAGCTTCCATCACAAAAATATCGAAATTATGATTGATTACACCCTGCTTCCTTAACCGTGTTGCATACATAGAAAGTCCGGTAGTAACATTTAGCAGCACGTCCTGTAAGACTGCTGTACGTCCATCTTTCCCACAAACACCGGCTACAGTACAACCTGTTCCCTTGGCGGTCTGTTCACATTGATAACAATACATAGATTACCTCCATTTAGTTCGTTTATATTACACAAAAAGTCTTTTGGCCTCTAAAAACTTACCGTCTAAATCTATAATGAATTCCTCAAGTTCCATATCTTTCCTGCCCGAAAGCTTAACAGCCTCTGTAACAAGTGAAGTCAGCCCCTTACAGCAAGGAACATTCATAATAACGATGCTAACCCTTGGTGTAGCTGACTCAATAAAGATATCCTTTAACTTTTCAACATAACCGTCCGTCCTATCCAGTTTTGGACAAGCAACTACAACGGCCCTATCCCTCATGAACCTTGTATGTATCTCTGCAGATGCAACAGGAGCACAGGTACTTAGCATAACAAGTTCAGAATCCTTAAAATAAGATGCTGCAGGATTAACAAGATGCAGCTGTACCGGCCATTGTCTTAGCTCGGACACTTGTCCCAAAGAAACTGCTTTTACATGTACAGAACTTGCATCCTTCTTTCTGTCTATTATCATCGAGCCTGGGCAAGAGCATTTTGCTTCATGCTTTGTTTCTATTTCTTTTTCAATTATTTCCAACGCATCAGTCGGACACTTTCCTATACACTTGCCAAGTCCATCACAAAAATCCTCTTTAACAAGACGGGCCTTGCCATCTATTATCTGTAAAGCACTTTGATGACATGAACTTACACAATTACCACAACCTATGCACAGGTCCTCATTGATCTTTATTACTTTCTTCTTCATCGCTGTTCCCTCCCTTTCAAGAAGTATACTAACAGCTAATGAAGGATATGACCTTGACCTAGGTCAAGGAAATCAGAACTTATCCCTTTACGATGATCTTTTTGGCGGACTCCAAGCTTATACAGCCCTTCTTTTGCAGACGGGTGAGCGTTCTGGAGATAGTCTCGGGGCTTGTACCCAATAGACCGGCAAGGTCCTTCTTACTTATATTAAGCTCACAGGACCTCACTCCTTTTGAGCTAACCGAATTCTCTACCAGATATGCGATAAGCCTTTGCTCTACGCTGCTAGACAAACCTTCTATCTTATCTACAAAGCCTTTTAAACGTTTAGAATATGCCGACATGAACTTGATGGAAAGCCTCGGGTTCTTCAATATAAGGTCCACAAAACCTTCTCTGGGGATGATTATTACCGTACTTTCCTTTATAGCAGAGCAGCTGGCAGGATATTTTTTAATACCGAACAATACGGCCTCTGCTACGAGATCGCCGTCGTTCTGTACATGCAGGATATTTTCGGTACCATCCTCGCCTATCTTAAAGACCTTTACTGCGCCATGTGCAACTGCATAAAAATTCGAGCCTGTTTCTCCTTCCTCAAAGATCGGCTGACCCTTATGGAACCTTTTAAGAACTGACACCCTTGCCACATTATTTAATTCAGCTTCCGTCAATTCTGAGAATAAAAAAGTATTCCTTAAGAAAGAGTTTATTTTCATTTATTAAAGCTACTCCTAATAAGTCTTACAAGCGAACTTCTTAGTACAAGTAAAAGAAGCATCCACGCACAGCTAACTTGGAGCCAATATGGCAGCATGTGCATAGCTCCCATGCTCGCGATTTCCTTGCCAAGTTGAGGGAAACCAATGTCAACAATACCTCCAAATAATATGGAGCCAATTATTATTGAAGCAAGATATATGAACAGCGTTCTATAACCAAGTTTTCCACCTACAAACGATATTGTAGCTGTATTTGCGGCTGGTCCCGCGATCAAAAAAACAAGTCCTGCTCCAGGGCTCATACCTTTCATTATAAGAGCAGCTGCGATCGGGATAGATCCTGTGGCACAAACATACATCGGGATACCGATCAGCAACATCAGAGAATAAGATATTAGAGGGTTTGCAAAATAATTCTCCACCACCGATGTCGGTATAAAGTAAGATATCAACCCGCCTATGACGATACCTAATATCAACCACCTACCTATGTCGTCGATAAGGTCCATGTACGCATATCTAAAAGCAGTCAGTACCTTGTTCATTGGAGACATGCAACATGGCTTTGTACCGTCGTGAACATGTATTACTTTATTCACCGGTTCATCATTGATCGTAAAAAAATTAGCAGTAATGCCTGACAGGATCCCTATAAAAAAGCTGGCACCTATCCTAAGCAACGCAAAAGGCCAACCCAAAAGTGACACCGTAGCGAGTATTGAATCTACTCCGGTAGTAGGGGTGGATGTAAGAAAGGAGAGCAAGGCTCCTCGCCCGGCACCTGCCTTCTTTAAGTGTGCCGCTATTGGTATGACCCCGCATGAACATACGGGCAAAGGCACACCTATCAATGCAGCTTTTAACACAGAGGATATCTTTTTACCCGACAAGTGCTTAACAAGTAAGTCCTCACTGATAACTGCCTTCAAGACCCCTGCTATAGTAAATCCAAGTAAAAGATAAGGGGCCATAGCTACTGTGAGCCACCACGTCTCTAAT
>CAYVOB010000009.1:2139-22269 GCA_964452945.1 uncultured Bdellovibrionales bacterium | reverse complement strand
AGGGAGTTGCAGTATCAGTTCGTGCAGGCAACGACCAGGAGAACGGATATTCAATAAGCAGTCCTGGTACTGAACCGCTGGCTATTACTGTAGGAGCTGTAAACGATCTGGACCAGGTGACTGAATACTCCTCCTTAGGTTCACCCTATCAAAACCCAATAAAACCGGATGTCCTTGCCCCTGGAGGGAGCAGGATAACAAAGAATTATATTGCCTCTACTAAGACGCTGGAAGACAGTATATGGAATCATTTATCCGATCCGTCATTGAAAGATCCTTATATTTTGAAGGTAGGTACTTCACAATCAGCTCCTTTTGTAACGGGGCTAATAGGTCTAATGGCAAGTAAACGTAGTGGAGAATGGATATTCAATTCTGCAGAGTTGCCAAAGCTTTTTAAGATGCTCTTATGTATGAGTGCTTACGAAGTTGGTGCAGGAGAAAGTGGAAAAATCAGTACAGGGAATACAAGGACCGCTGTTTCTCCAGGACTTCCAGAAAGGGCCGGCGGTTTAAAGGACAGGGTCGAGGGATATGGCAGGGTCTGTACCCAAGGAGCCATGAGTGCTTTTGACAGTACGGGCATGTCTTTTACTTTTGATGAAGGTCTTGGAGGCCAAAAAAGCTTTATCAGAAAGGTCTATCTATCAGCCTCTAAAGAATATAATTATACCATGGCTGTTCCGGCAGGCACGGATTTTGACCTCTATCTTTTTGATGGTCTTCCTGATGAGAACGGAGAACCTGTACTTTTAGCGAGCTCTGCAATAAAAAATAACACAGTAGAAAGGATCATGGATTTTATTCCTTCCAGCGACGGATACTATTATCTTGTTTCTAAGTGGATAAGTGGCAGCGGTAGCAGTGCCTTTGTGCTGGCTTCCGAAAGGGCAAGGCCGACTATTCCTACAGAGATATCCAGTATCTCCGTATATCGTGATGTGGTCAGCAAACAATTGATAGCAAAGTGGAAAACAAATGTGCCGGCCAGGGAACTTATACAATATGGAGAAGATGGTGGACTTGGTCTGGAAAGTGTTAATAGCGAGTATCTTACGGACCATGAGTTCCGTCTAAATATCGATTATGGTAAAAACTACTACATAAGGATGCTTTCTACCTCTAATGGTGTGTCTGAAGCAGATAGCTCCACAGCAGTTAGCAGGGTCTATAAGATAAGCACACTAACAGGAAGGGATTCTTTGGTGTACGATATTTCTCCGGAAGACCTGCCGTCCTTGCCGGCTGGAGGCTGTGGAACCATACAAGACGGTAATGTCAATGGTCGCGGGAACGGTTCCATATATATTCTCTTAGCCCCTATTATATTTTTGCTTTTTATAAGATCGAGATTAAGATATTCTTCTAGCGGAGGCATAAGAAATTGATAAGAATATATAACACTCTGAGCCGCAAGAAAGAGGAACTGGTCCCCGTAAAAGAGCATGAAGTAAAAATGTATGCCTGCGGGATCACTCCATACGATAAGGCCCATATAGGGCACGCTATGCAGGCTGTAGTATTTGACACTATCAGAAGGTACCTGGAGTTCTCTGGTTACAAGGTAACTTACGTCAGGAATTTTACCGATGTAGATGATAAAATAATAAATAGGGCAAACCAAGAGGGGCTTTCTTCCCAGGAGATCTCTTCAAGATATATAGAGGAATCAAAAAAGGACCTTAAAAGATTAAAGGTAAGACCAGCCGATTTTGAGCCATTGGTCAGCGAGCATATAAAAGAAATTATTTCCTTTGTTCAGGGGCTTATTGATAACAGTCACGCCTACGAGAACAAAGGCAGCGTCTATTTTGACGTACAATCATTCAAAGGATATGGCAAACTCAGCAGAAGAAGCCTTGAGGATATGATGCACCAGGAAGAGGAAGGGCTGGATAAAAGATCCCCTGCAGACTTTGCCTTATGGAAAGCATCCAAACCAGGAGAACCTTTTTGGGATTCACCTTGGGGTAAAGGCCGTCCGGGATGGCATATAGAATGTTCTGCCCTTGCGAGGACGTATTTGGGTGAATCGATCGATATTCATGGAGGAGGGGTGGACATAATATTCCCTCACCACGAGAATGAGATAGCACAGTCAGAAGCATTGACCAATAAGCCCTTTGCAAAATACTGGCTGCACAATGGTCTGGTGATGGTCGGTAAACAGAAGATGAGCAAATCACTGGGGAATTTTTATACCATAGGTGATGCGCTGGATAAATACGGCGCTGATGTACTAAGGTATATGATCTTTTCTTTTGCATACAATTCTAATTTTAATTTTGAAGAGAATAACTTTTTGAATGCCGAAAAGAGGGTATATTACTACTATTCAACCATAAAAAAAGTAGCGGAGTTGTTCTCTCTAGAGGCAAATACCGATACTGAATTTAGCAAGCGATCAGAAGAATTCAAAAAGAGCCTGTCCGTTAATATGGATGACAATTTTAATTCGGCTCAGGTGCTTGCAGACCTTAATGATTATTTTACATATGTTAACCTGTACCTGGATAAGAAAAAGAGCATAGGACGAGAAGCTAAGACCAGTTTTGAAGAGGCGATTAAGCCAACCCAAACTGTTTATGGAATGCTTGATGAAGCTCCAGAGACATTTATAGGTGCCTATAAGGACAGAATAGCTTTAAGGGTAGGTTTGTCAAAGTTTGAAATAGACAAGGCCATTGATCAAAGGAATGAAGCCAGAAAGAGCAAGGATTTTTCAAGGGCGGACCAGATAAGAAAGGATCTTTTGGCCAAAGGCATAGTGATCATGGATTCCCCAACAGGTAAGAGTGACTGGTACTACAGCAGTTAGAGCAAGCGCTTTTAATTAGATAGTCCGACAATTGAATATGTGTTGCTATCAAGCTTTTTTGCAGAAAAATATTCTGAACAAAGATCATAAGTCCTTAGATCACATAGGATGTCCTCTCCAGAACTTTTTTTCAACATATCAGAGATCTTGCTCATTGAATTAGTGAACAGTGAAAGGTCCATCCTGCCGTTTCGTATATGTTTTAGTATTAAGCCTTTGTCAGTGCCTATTCCGCATCTTCCTTTAAGTCTTTTTATCAAGGGTGAGGACCTGTTCATTGAGGCTTTTATTTCCTCAATATTCTGTTTAAGTTCCATCGCACACAAGAGGGTGCAGTAGGCACAATATGTTATTGGCTCCATTGGCACTTTTATATTCTTTTGACCGATGGGTTCGAACGCTATCAGCAAAGAATCCTCGGTGTTCCTAATGAGGGTGCCGGAGTATTTCTCTATGGTACTAAAGTTCCTTGCGAAGATCTCTTCTATAAAGTCTTTTAGTTCTCCATTACTAAGGTCTGCTTGGCTGGAATGGAAACCCGGTATATCAAAATATAATATGGATAGATGTTCTTTGGGTTTATCATCAAAGAGTTTCCATGGTGCTTTGCAGAAACGCTCAAGTTTTTCACCTTTTATGCAGGAGCTTGCCAGGATCTTTATTTTTCTGCGTCTGTAGAGTTCAGGCAGTATAGAAGTAAAAAGCAGTAATAGCGATACAGGGATCATTAAACTAATGAAGGTTGGTTGTATCTCGGTTATATCGCTGTAAGCGGTGTAGGTTAGTAATGCGGTCACTAGTATCCCATAGATAGGAATGAAAAATATAAGATCAAAAAAACCTCTCGAAGAAGTTACCACCACAAGTGATATTATGGAAACCAATACCAGCGACGATATTTTTAAAGATAAAGATTTGTATTCAATACCAGAAATATAATGTGTTATAATATATATTAGAAGTGCCCCTATCACCATGTTAACAATAGCGGGCAATAAGATGTTATAGTACTTTTTCATTACTTTAAGTATTATTGAGGAGATTGGATGGATTTTCAAGTGCTTAAAAGAAATAAAAGAGGGCAGGCCTCTGTTGAATATATATTGCTTATAGTGGTCATCTCCAGTCTTGTTGTAGGTCTCACAAGCTTTAATAAAACAATAGAACAAAAGTTCAAGGATGCCAAACTTGGTCTTAGGGATAAACTAGCAGGGCAGAGTGAACTAACCAGAAAGGACTTCTTTAGCGGTAAAATAACTGTTAACGAAGGTGCCGGAGGCAAGGGTAAAGGACAGCAGGGAGGGGGAGCTGGTGGTGCTGGGGGCGGTCAAGCTGGGGCTGCTGGTGCTAAAAAGGGGACCACTGGAGAAGAAGCTGGTACTGGTCTTGCCGGAACCAGAGGAGGGGGCGACACTACTGAGGAACAAAAACCGGAGAATACTCCTGAATATAGAGAAAAAAGGCAGGAACAGGAAAAGGAAGATATAGCAAGAACTAATAGGGCTGCTCAAGAATACAGAGAGCAACAACAGACAGAAGAGGATATAGAGCAGGAAAAAGAGAGGGAAGCCATATCAGAAAGGCAGCTGGCACTTGCAAGTGAGGAAGACAGAGCCCGCCTGCTTAGAAGAGCAAAGGAAGAAGGGTTGACCACAGAAAAGCAGAAAGAACTTGAGGCAAGGAATTGGAAGATAGGAAAATTCATCATAATCATAATGTTGTTGCTGTTCGTATTCGTGATCATACTAAAAACAAGACAGGGTAGAGATTAGAGAGCACAGCCTCTTATATGGTCAAGGCTTTTAATGTTGTTCTTATACATGAAGTCCTTAAGGTCCTTGCATATGATCGAGCAGATGTCTGGTTCATAGAATATTGCACTACCCACTTCGAGCGCCGTTGCCCCAGCCATGATGAACTCCAATGCATCTTCTGCTGTATAAATGCCACCCATTCCTATGACAGGTATTTTGACCGATTTAACAGCCTCGTACACAGCACGTACAGCTATTGGTTTAATGGCTCTGCCACTTAAGCCCCCCGTACCAGCTCCAAGAGCAGGCCTCCTGGTATTTATATCTATTTTTAATGCTGTAACTGTATTTATCAGGCTGATGCCGTCGGCACCTCCGGCTTCCGCTGCCTTGGCTATTTCCGGTATGCTTGTTACATTAGGTGTTAGTTTTACTATTAAAGGTTTTTTGCAGGCTTTCTTAACAGCCTTGGTCAATTCTTCTATCAGATCAGGGTCTTGACCAAAAGCGATCCCTCCAACTTTTACATTTGGGCAGGATACATTCATCTCCAGAGCGAAGATCTCTTTGTGTTTATCAAGGAGTTTAGCTACCTCGACATAATTTTCTTGTGTGTTGCCAAAAAAATTAACGATTATCCTCATTTTGAGTTTTTTGATCACGGGGAGTTTGTCATTTATAAAGTTTTTTATTCCTATATTTTGCAGACCAACGGAGTTCATGATCCCACAGGCGGTTTCCGTTATGCGTGGAGAAGGATTGCCTTCTTTTGGTTCTAAGCTCAGCCCCTTTGTTACAAAGGCTCCTATAGTATCGCGATGTATGAAGTCATATTCATCACCATAACCAAAAACACCGCTCGCCGGTATCAGAGGAGAGGAAAGTGTTTCTCCGAATAATTTGACTTTTATATCTGACAAGGTTCCTCCCATTCTACCAGCTTATATATTCAGCCTCAAAGATAGGCCCTTCTTTGCAGACCCTCTTCATTCCTTCCTGCGTTTTTACTGCACAACAGACACATGCACCAACCCCACAGGCCATTTTTTCTTCAACGCTGACATAACATTTAAAACCTTCTTTTTTGCTTAATGAAGCGAGGCTCTTTAACATTGGTGTAGGGCCACAGGCGTAAGCTACATAGGTGCCCGGTCGTTTTTCCATATATTTTTTTGCCAGTTCAACCGCATTGCACTTTAATCCACAAGTTCCGTCATCTGTGGATAAAGCTACTTCTCCATATTGTTTTAATTCTTCAGCAAGGGTAAGTGAATCTTTTGTATCAGCCCCCAGCATTATCCTGGGTTCAGCGCCAAGAGAATGTAATTTTTTAGCAAGAGGGAGCATGGTTACTATTCCAACGCCTCCTGCTACTAGAAGAGGGAGCATTTTCTTATTGTGTTCCGGAAAGCTATTCCCTAAGGGGGCCAGTATCTTTATACTGGTACCTGCGCCAAGGTTGGACAAAAAAGCTGTTCCTGAACCTTTGATCTTAAAGATGAACCTTAACGATCCCTTGTCGCTGTCAGCGATCACAAATGGTCTTCTAAGAGGAAACCCGGGGCACTCCAACATAGCGAATTGTCCGGCGTCGAATTTTATTTCAGGCACCTTTACCCACAAAGAGACCAGGTCCTTGCCGATGAGCTCGGAGTTCTTGATCGTACCCGCAAGGTCCTTTATTTTAGAGAACATTTGGATATTTATCCCTCCGATATCTCTTTGGTCATTACTACAGCATCTTCACCATCGCTGTAGTAGGCTTTCCTTGTGTGCAGGGTGCAAAAACCGTTCTTTTGATACAAGGATATCGCAGCTATGTTCGATTTTCTTACCTCTAAAAGCAAAAGTTTTCCACTGCTTAAATTTTTTGTTGCTTGGTCAAGCAGAGCTTGGGCTATCCCTTTTTTTCTGTACTCGGGACTTACGGCAATGTTCATAATATGGAATTCATCGAGGAGCTTTCTTACGATGATGTATCCCGCTATGTTGTTATCTGTTAAGGCTTTAAGGAATATTGAGTCCTTGTTCAGTAATTCTGATTCAAAAGCAAAACGACTCCAAGGATCCTTGAATGATAGTTTTTCTATTTCAAGTACACGTTTTACATCTTCAGGTGCCACGCTTTCTATCTTCATACTGCCACAAATTGTGTCATTTTTGACGTTTTTTGTCATCTTTTTTCTCTATTAAAAGCCCTGTAAGTCCATATATTTAACGAAATTGTTTTGGCACGCTTCTTGAATATGTTATAAGTGGAGAAGAGGGGCAGGTTATAAGGTTTTTTCGGTTGCATTTCCGATACCCCATAACCCCCGCAACGGATTAAGCACACCTGCCCATCACACTCCTATCTTTGGACAAAGCTCACTTATACCGCAAACCTTACATTTTGGCCTTAATGGTGTGCATATGGTCTTGCCGTAGCTAACAAATAAAAAATTAGTCTTTATCCAATATTTTTTGGGAAGGAGTTTTTTTAATTCATGATAGGTTTCTTCCGGTGCTCTTGTTTTAACGAGACCTAGTCTATTGCTGATCCTATGAACATGTGTATCTACACATATCTCGTCTATGCCGAATCCTTCAGACAGGACCAATGCAGCGGTCTTAAGACCAACTCCAGGAAGACCTGTTAACTCGGCTTGTGAATGAGGCACGGTGCCTTTATATTTATTCAGGATGATACTACTTATCTCTATTATGTTCTTGGCCTTGGTCTTGTAAAAGCCTACTGGGTAGATCAGAGTTTCTATCTCTTTGACCTTTGCCTTAAGAAGCTTTTGCGGAGTATCGAATTTGTTGAAAAGCCTTTGTGCCGCTTTTTCTGTAGTCTCATCCTTAGTGCGGGAACTCATCATAGTTGCGATCAGTATCTCGAAAGCGGAAGCATTCCTTTTTGCCAGCTTGTTTATAATAGGTTCGAATACGACCAATGCTGCTAATTTTTTATATACCTTCTGGATCCTGTCCATACAGCTTCAGGGTATCTTACTATTTCTTCAACATCAAGCCGTCATTGATCTGCTTAAATCTTTCTATCCCTCGTAGCCTTAGGACGTTGGCAATATGGACGGAATTAGATTTAAAATCAGCTTCTGTAATAGCATCTATCGTTTTGTATGAATTCGTAGGCGTTTCTATACCCAAATAGTAAAGGGTAAAGTTTAACATGCTATCCTGAAGGAAGAAGTTCACAACGTTCATCTCCTCGCCTGTTTCAAGCTTGATAGAGTTATTATTGCAGAGTATTAAGAGCCTGAGGGTCTTTAGATATTCGTCAGCACGGTCCCTTGCATTAACGTTCGTGTTGGACATTACAAAAGCCTGGTATAGCAGTCCATCCTCAAAATTATTCATTGCGGTACCGAAGGTGAGTCTGGTAGTTTCACCATCTATCATTATCCCTCTTATATCCTTAACCAGATACTCCAATCCGACTAATATGATATCGTCGCTGTTCATAAAATCGAAATCGAACATCTTTCTTAGTTCTTTCACTAGGATCCTTTTAGGTCTTTTCGAAAGTTCAAGACTCAAATTCGTTACCTTATTGGACAGTAAAGAGTTGTTTTTGGGCAGCTCCTCTATTAATTGATTTACCTTTGTTGCGAGGTCTCTGGCCTTATCGAGCTGTTTTTCCTGATAAGCCATTTCTATAAGCGAATAGATGCTTGCCTGCGTATAAAGTATGGGCTTTTTATTTCTCAAGTCCTTCGTTGTTACTCCATCTTGGGCGCCTTGTTCAAGGTCTTTAAGCAGCAGCGTGGCCAATACCGTCTCTACAAGATCAAGATTACTGTAATAGTTAGTTAGTGCAGTAGGAACATATTTATATACTTCAGGGATAACGAGATCTTTGTATGCAGCCTTATTTAGATCAGCCAGGATCCTCCCATTTATTGCATAGAATACTGCCTGCAAGGCAGTTCTTACGTCACTGTTCTGCGGCAAGGAATTGATCTTGTTGGTTAAATATGCAAAGAGACCATTTGGTTCCAGGATAGATCTTGCATCCTCTATATCAATGTATGGGTCTGTTTCTGCAGAAAATATGGCTGTGCTCTCCTCTTTGTTCATAAAACCCAATATCATGTCTATCCATGCACTAGCCAATTGATCTGTGTTGAACTCGCTCAGCGCATCGCCGTACTCATGATAGAGCAGCATAACAGCGATCTTTTTAAATTCGTCTTCATTGAACTTTGGGGCTTTTAAAGTGCTTATGGGAGCATTCTCAGCATCAGTGATGCTGTTGTTCCACAATTTAATAACATCTTCTTCTGTAGCAAAACGTCCATTCAACCAACCATAGAAAGGGTTTTTGAGCGGTATAAAAGAGTTTTTAACTTGTGCCTTGAGAGTAATGGTCATATCGATGACGGTCTTTGCACTTATCTCTTCTATTGGTTTTTGTAATTCTTCGATCCAAAGTTTACAGGTGTTCTCTTTTATTATTCCGGCCCTTTTGCCCTCTTTGATCAAAAAGATGGCAATATCTACTTGTGAACTTAGGCTTTCATCACCACCAAGGTTTTTCTGATAAACGCTGGTGGGGTTATTACTTCTAAAGACAAGAGCTGTATAGACGTAATTAAGTTTATTGATCACGGCATCATACAATACATCGTAGTATTCAAGCACGCCAGCAAATGCCTTATTCCTAAGATTCTTGAAATCATCAGGGAATCTGGATGCTAATTCCTGGGTACTTGGAGGCTCCTTTAAAAGCCCTTCTAGTACAAGTGCCGTTTCATCTACGCTGTCTGCTAAATAGAATTTTGAGTACATGACTATAAAATACAATTCTAACTTCTTATCCTTACTTACATCCGTTTCGTCTATAGCAGCAACCATCTTGATCAAAGTTACATGCCAGTCCTCACCGCTGGTTTTGCCGTTTTTATATATTTCAACGATCTTAGCGACTTCTGTATCGCTCAAACTGGGGTTGCTTATTATATTTACAATAGGGGATTCGGTCTGTGCAGCGATCAGATTAACTGGTGCAATGAAGATTATGAGGTTGATCATCAGTAAAATTCTTGGCATTTTATTAAGCCTCCACTTTATTTTTTGATCACAGCTTTTATTTCATTAAATCTTTTTAGACCGTTCATCTTTTCCTGGGAAGACAGGAATGTTCCCGTTTCTATCGTCTCGAACATTTCTTCCTCTATAGGGAAGAGGGTCCCTTCTATGCACCCAAAGAAATATTTAGTTAGAGAGCCTCCTATACTACTGGTGAAAAGTTCTACAGTAGCTATCTTCTCTTGAGCACTGATCTGGATTGCATCGTTCTTGCAGAATATCATGACCCTTAAAGCATCCACAAGATGGTCCAGCTCTGTAATAAGGAATGAGGAACCAACTACCTTGCTGTATGCCTCAAAGATATTGTCCTCAAAATTATTCTCTGGGGTCCCGAGGGCGATCTGTGTGAGTGCCAAGTTCTTTAGTTCTCCATGGTATGCAAAGGCGAGTGTCCTTATCATCTTGGTTACGACTTCCTTATCGTTTACGTGATTACCGTAAGAGGGATAGTTCTCTTTTATTCTGGCTAAAAGAGCGTTTGAAGGACGTTCCATTAGCAAGCTCTCTGCTGCTTCAAGTTTGCTCTCCAGTGCTTTGTTAGTTCCTGGTATTTCGAACATTATCTTGTTCGCCTGTGTCAGGTAGTTCCTGGCCTTATCCAGATATTTTTCCTTTAAAGCAGTGCTTATAAGGAATTCTACGCTCTCCTCTGTATAGAACGAGGGTGTTGTTTTAATCAAGGTGATAAGGTTTTCTTGGGTAGTGCTACTTACATCTTTGACAATGAATTTTTTGACTGATGATAGAAAACTCTTTGTGCTAAGGCTTTCCGCAGCTTTTCCCTTGTTATAAAGATCTAGAGTGGTGCTGGATAATGCTCCGGTTTGTTCCTGTATTAAGATCAATTCTTTTTCCGCAAGTTCGTGCAACTGTATGTACGGCTTTGGGATCTCCAGATCTTTATAATTGAACTTATCCATATCAGCAAAGATCCTTTCGTTGATACTGAGCAGTAGTATATAATCTGCGATCCTTGTTTGGTCATTGACGGGTAGAGTGTTTATCTCGTGGACAAGATAAGAGAACAGCCCATTAGGGCCAACTATATACTTAACATCAGTAGCATCTATATACGGATCGATATCTTCGGAGAATGTTAGAAAGTTCGGATTAGATGTTTTACCCATATAGTCTACAATTAGGTCCAGCCACTCACTTGCCAGGACTTCTGTGCTTAGATCATGGGATCTTTGGCCATACCTTGTATAAAGCACGTACTGTGCTAGGGTAATGAACTCGGCTTCATTATAAGAAACGTTGATGTTCTGTACTTCGGATACATAGTAAGTGCCTATTGTCTGTGTGTTTGCTACCTGTGCTGTTAGGTTAGAACAAACAACGATACTAAACAAAGCTATGATCATAAATAGATATTTCACTTTTCCCTCCATATCAAAGTCCTTTTATTGTTTTAAATATTACTTTTTCTGCTCTTTCTTTAAGCAAGGAATACCTTATCTCTATATCCTTTGTTTCCTCGTATTCCGTTAGCATCCTTAGTTCACGGCATAGTTCCGGCACCACAAAGCCTTTATATTTTGCAGCACCCTGTGTTTTTGCATCGCTTAGAACGATATCGTTAAGTGTTAAAAGAGATATATAGTATGCCTCTTTTAGTTCCTTGTATTCAGGTGGCAGGTTATTAATCTTATTTAACATATAAAAGAACAACCCATTCTCAGCGACCATATATTCCGCTATAACTCTTTGAATTCCAGGCTCGTACTTGTATGCAAAGTCTAAGTAGTTAAAATCAAGGATTATGTACTTTATACATATGCCTGCAAGCTGATCGGCAGAAAGCTCTGTGTTCTGTGCAAGAACTCTTTTATAGATATCTGTCTCCTTGAACAGTGATGTCGTCTTTTCCTTAAAGGCCTGTTCGTTATATGCAACACTTTTATTGCTAATATATGAAACTACAGTAGAAGCCAGTGCTCTTTTGAAGTCGAGGCTTTGTGAATAATTCATAGATTCCTTGTATTCCTCTAGGAACTTTGTACCGGTTTTTAGTATTTTCTGATCACCTATCTTTGAGGCATAGATCAGATAGTCAAGTATTAGAGCTATTTTTGTCCCTTTTTCAGGGTCATTTTTGTTTATTCCGGAGCTTAGAATTTGTTTAGCCGTACTTATTTCTTCGGCAGTGGGGTCTCCATCAGCACCTAAATTATTATATGTTAGTGAAAACATTAATACTGTAACGAATAAAAGTTTTTTCATAATTAATACCCCTTTGCCATCATGAATGGTTTAATGTTCTCGAAAGCTTCTTTTAGGTCCCGATATTTTTCTTCCAACAGCCTTTTTAACTCAGGATTTTTAGCTATCTCATCTTTTGTATATGTGTTGATCCTGTCCGTACGTTCCTGGAACCTTTCTTGTGTGGTGAACCCTAACTTTATAGCTTCATTTTTTAAGAATGCTGATGAGAGTGAGTTAAAGATAGCGAGAGAATTTATATATGAAGCCCTTACGTTGCTATCCTCGGGTAAGTCTTTTGATCTCTGGTATAGATATTCCATGATCCCATCGTCGCTACTTATAAGTTTTGACAATAAGGATTTATAACCGGTCTTTGTAATGACCCTTGTGATCGATTCTATAGAGATCCTTGCTATGTAAGGTATACTCAGCGTAGAGATAGTTTTTGCATAGAACGGGTCCGCCTTGGTTAAAAATTCTATAGCTATGTCCCTAAACTTGGTCTCGTTGAATTCAAAGTGTGCTCTGTTTGCATAAGCTGTTTTGGTAAAAGAACTTAATTCATTATAAGCCTCAAGCTGTTCTGGCTCCATAAGTTCAGTGTGACCGGAGAGAGTCTCTGTTATTGTACGTGCCAGTTTTTGGTCATTATTCTCTCTGGCGGTGTTAAGGAGTTCAAGTAGATCATCAACTGCGTCCCAAATACTGGTGTCGTCGTTAGATAACAGCATCTTTTTTGCAAGTCTTATGTCTGCCGCTGTTCCTATGATGCGTTTAATGTTAGCCCTGTCATAATCATCTTCTATTTGTTTTATTACATAGTAGGTGGCGGCCTCGTTGAAGGCTCCATTTTCTAAGAATAGTTCTATTATGTTTAGTCCATTCTCTCTCTGCTCTTTGGCTGTTTGTTGATAGGGTTGTTTTTGTATAAAAGTATTACGAACCGCTATCGTGATAGGATTGTCTTCTTCCTGATGATTTGATAGCAAAAGGTGTTTATATAAGGGGTTTTTATTAATAGATCCTAGCATTGCATTAATATCTGCTCCGTCGGCAAGAGCTTTTTTGATGCCTTCCAGATCCAATCTTTCGGTATAAAAGAATAGTGCGGAGTTAGGGTCTTTAAGAGCTTCTTGTTCTATCCTTGTCATTTCTTCAAGCAAGATGTTTTGTGCCCTCTCGACGTTCTTTTGGTGCGCTGCAAGTTCTTTGACCATGGCCGGACTGGATGCAAAAAGGTTTGGGTTCATGGACGCGGCAAGGCCGTTATAGACCATGTCGTAGGGTGTTTGTCCTGAACTTTCTCTTACAAAGGGTGAAGCGCCATGTTCAAAGGCTTTTTGTATAGCGTGGCTATAGAATTTCATTGAGGCCATGTGCAATATCGTGTTCTCTTGTACGTCACCTCTGAAAGAATTAAGTACGTCGCTGGCATCCTTTGGCAATAATGAAAAAAGCCAGTCTATCCCTTTGTCATAAGTTTCCGTCGCACCGATCTCTACCAATGAAAGATATTCGTATATTATGGTCGCAGTATTTATTGGAGTGCAGGGGCTACCTTTATCTTCTCCCACTGCAACTATCGCAGCATCATAGTTCTTTGTAGCTACCGCTTTTTTAAGTGCAGAAGTAGGATCAGTTTGCCCACACACTACTGTACTCAAAAAACACAATGATATGATAGTGATGACTATTATCCTCATTTCCAAAAGGTTTTACCAAAAACAGTGGCAGAGTGTCAATAAATAATATATTGTTTAATATTGCAAGTTATCTTGTATTAATATGACTTATTTGATGGTCAGGGACTTGCTTATTAGTTTAAATTGCTCAAGACCTTTAGTTATAGCTTTGTGTTCAAGCCCTTTGTTATTCGACTGGAGATAAAAAGAACCTTCCGTTAATCCAAGGTCCGTAAAGGATCCCAGATAAGCGGTATTAATGAAAAAATCTGAAATACTAAAGTTGCCATCTATGTGGTCATTGTTGCAGATGACCATTAGCCCCAAACGCCCTAGATAATTTTTTATGCTCATGCTTAGTTTTTGGTCATAGACGTCTTCCAAAAAATCTTTAGCGACTTTACTTAGACTATCCTCAAACTCATTCTCCGGAGTGCCAAGTATTATGCTAAGGTCCTCTTTTTTAGCGATGCTACCTTTTAGAAAATCTACAGCATATTTTAGAGCTGATTCAATATTGTCCTTTTCCCAATAGTTTAATATCCTTTCTTTAAACGCTCTTAATGGACGCTCTTTGAGTTCCTTATTCACAACAGATAACAGTGATGAATCCTCTATGTTGGTCGCTATGCTCGCTGCTTTTGAAACGTAATCACGTGCTAAAGCTATACGGTCTTCGGCTAGTCCAGCGATAATAAACTCTGCTACAGTTGTTGGTGGGTTTAATAAAGATGCAGCTTGTTTTATCGATGCCAGTCGTAGTGTTTGTAACTTTGAGCTTTTCTTTGTGATCTTATACATCTCTATGAGCCTAACGATGTTTTTATGGGAGCTAAGATCTTTGTTCATCCTATTCAGGGCTTTCTCTATGAAGGATCCACTCCTATCAAGGATTATATCGTTGATGTTATCATCATACTTTTTTTCTGATAAATTGAGTAGTTCGTCTATAAGAGAGAGGTATACATTCTCTGTACCAAGAAAAGTTATTATCTCCGGGTCTTCATTCGGGTCCATAAGTTCGTATGATTTTATAACTATAGCTGTTTGTACGATCTTATCTTTTTCTGTTAGAGAAGCGTCGATCGAACCTTTTTTCATTATGCCCGTTGTGATCTCTAGTAATTCAGTACCTTTCAGCGTAGAAAAAACTAGTTCTTGCTTTATACCCCTTTGAAAAAACAAGAAAGGTTCTCTGTTAATGTCGGTGGCCTCAAATGGAGGAACAGGCGGGGTCAGCCCCTGGTTAAGGTATTCTACATATGAAAGATTACGAAAGACTGAATAAGGATTTCCAGAAGGATAAAACAGATCTTCTTTTTCCACCTGTGCAAATAGGTTTAGTGGGTTGAATAGAATTATGGACAAAAGCATTGGACATAAATATTGTTTTATTAACATCTTGTTTGTTTTTGTAGCAAAAGACTGGCTTTTTAGTCAAGAAAATAATAGTTGTTTTAACTATTTTATTTTTATATAATTAATAATATAAGACGTAGTTCTATTTGCTTGAAAAAGCCTCTTTAAAAATGTAGGCTTGGTAATTATGACTAAGATTAACAACAAAATTAAGGATTTAAAGAAAATAAAGAAAGCACTGATATTGGCCCATACTTACCAAAGCCCAGAGGTACAGGATCTTGCAGACTTTGTAGGGGACAGCCTTGAACTTTCCTTAAAAGTAAAGGACAGTGATGCAGACCTCATCGTTTTCTGTGGTGTGCGCTTTATGGCAGAAACTGCAAAACTTATCTCTCCGCAAAAGACGGTTCTGCTTCCGGAGCCTGCTGCAGGTTGCCCGATGGCAGAAATGATAAATGCAGAGGAACTTAAAAAACTAAAGACCCAGTATCCCGAACATGCTGTTGTTTGCTACGTGAATAGTACCGCAGAAGTAAAAGCAGAAAGTGATATCTGCTGTACCTCATCAAACGCTGTTAAGGTAGTATCGTCGATACCATCGGAAAAGGGGATCATATTCATACCGGATGTTAACTTGGGGACCTATGTAAAGGGACAACTAAAGAGGGACAACATAGTCTTGTGGCCAGGTTATTGTTCAACTCATTCAAGTATTACTGCTGAAGAAGTTCAGAGCTTAAAAAGGGAGCACCTGGGGGCTGTGGTGTTTGCCCATCCTGAGTGCAAGACCAATGTGCTTGAACATGCTGACTACATATTGTCTACCAGCGGGATGATCAAAAAGGCTGCAGAACTAAAAGATAATGAAATAATAGTGATAACAGAAACGGGCATATTACACCCTCTAAAAAAAGCATGCCCTGGCAAAAAATTCCACACTATCAAAAGAGCTGTTTGTCCTAACATGAAAAAAACGAATCTGGAATCACTTGCCGCTAGCCTTGAACAAATGCAATACAAGATCGTCCTTGATGAAGAACTAATTATAAAAGCAAGACGCGCAGTGGAGCGCATGCTAGAGATCGTTTAATGGGCGTAAAAAAACAAGATGTACTGGGTTTTTTTTATTCAAACCCGGACAAAAAGTTCTCCTTTGATGAACTGGTAAAAGCTTTTGGTATAACCACCAAACCAAGAAAAAAACTTATGCCATTAATTCAGTCACTGATGAACACCGGTGACGTGTATAGGACCGTTGATGGACGTTATTCTTACAACAAGGACAAAAAGGTAAAGGTCAAAGAGGTAGATCGTAGCAAAGGCAAAAAACTCCCTAATACGGCAGGGCGTTTCATAAAGAATCCAGGCGGTTTTGGTTTTGTTGTTACAGAAGAGTATGATGATGTGTATCTGGATAAACAACAGGTGGAATGGAATGGCCTGATGAATGGCGATATAGTGAAGATAGAGGTGTCGTTCAATCCAAGGCAACGCAAATATGCAGGCACTTTTGTTGAATTCATATCGCGCAGGGAGAACACAGCCGTTGGTCGCTTGGTCCAGCATCATGGAGGGTTTGCTGTCAGTATAAGGGGCACAAAGGAACTTGTTGCCATACAACATGGAAGACTTAACAGGGCAAGAACGGATGACTGGGTAGAGGTAGAGATAAAAAAACACTCGACCGGCAGAGCGCCAGCCTTGGGAGAAGTGGCAAGGGTGATCAAGGATGATGATTATCTTGTTATAAAGGAGCTGGGAATAAGGGATAAGTTCGAACAAAACCTTATTAATGAAGCAAATAACATAAAAGAGCCGCAGCAAAAAGACGATTTTTACGGTGCTGAATATATCCTTGATGACAGGAATAATAAAAGACTGGATCATTCAAGATTGGATTTTGTTACAATAGATGGTGAGGATGCAAAGGATTTTGACGATGCCGTTTGCTACAAAAAAAATGAGAACGAGCAGATACTTTATGTCGCAATAGCGGATGTGTCACATTACGTTATTCCCGGTACGGCAATAGACAACGAAGCATATGAAAGGACCACCAGCATCTATTTTCCTGACAGAGCTGTGCCAATGTTACCCGAACAGCTTTCCAGCAATATCTGCAGTTTACTTCCAGACCGTTATAGATATGTCTTCACCTTCGAGATACATTTTGACAAAGGGGGAAATGTCCGGAGTAGTAAATTGTATCCAGCGGTAATAAAAAGCAAGGCGCGCCTTACCTACACCTCTGTGCAAAAGATCCTAGAACCTTCGTTTACAGCACCTAGTGGTTTGGAACCTGACCTTTCCAATATTGGTCCCCAGATCAAGGAAATGTTGAAGGGGATGAACAGCCTTTACAGGATATTAAGGAATAAAAGTAAGGAACGTGGGACCATTTTTATGAATATCCCTGAGGCTCAAATATTCTTAAATGACGATGGAAGTGTTAAAAATATAATTGAACGTCCAGTTTGGGATTCACATTCCCTGATAGAAGAGTTCATGATAGCGGCCAACATTGAGGCTGCTAAAATGATGAAGCAAAGATCTCTCGGTGTATATAGGGTACACGAACAGCCAGATCCTGAAAAATTAAGGAGCTATGCAGAGACAGCTAAACTTTATAAGGTCCCTTTTGACGTAAAGTGGAAACATGCCAGGGATTTTTCAAGATTCCTTGAAGGTCTAAAGAACAATCCTGCAAAACCACTGCTCAACAGGCTCTTTTTAAGAAGCTTGAAGAAGGCGAAATATTCTAATCTGCCAGAGGGACATTTTGCTTTGGCATTATCTGATTATACCCATTTTACGTCGCCGATAAGAAGGTATCCTGATCTTATTGTCCATAGATTACTCAAAACTTTGCACAATTATGATGATGAAAAGACAAGAATTGCTGCGGATCATTGTTCTGATGGTGAATTAAAGTCACAGGAAGCGGAAAGGAACATAGTAAAAATTAAACAGGCTAGGTATCTAGAAAATAAGATAGGCCAGGAATTCGAAGGAGAGATCAGTGGCTTCAACGATTATGGTATCTTCGTCCAGCTAAAGGATGTTTTCATAGAAGGATATTTGCGTTTTTCCAATACCGGGCATGAGATGCTGACGTTTAACGAGACTCGTATGGCAGCACTAAGCCAGCAGGGCAAGTTAAGGTATAGGCTTGGTGATAGCATAAGGGTCTATGTGGCTAGCGTGGATGTATTCGAGGGCAGGATTGAGTTCTCTTTATAAGATGGGTGCTTAAAATTTATACACTATTGTACCTTATATTTTACTTAAAATACTATTAATAACGTATAGTTAGATAATGGCACACACATTGCAGTGTCTACACATATGGCAAGGATCCTTATCGTTATATTAAGCAATCTTTTAATGTTTTCCCTTTATGCTGGGAATGGATCAGAGGATATACATAATTGGGATGACCTGAGTTCAACAGAGCAGGTCAAAGCAGAAGCGGTGTTAAAGTCAACTCAGAGCGCTGGCAAGAACGTGCTTAATGAGTTCAAAGTGACACCGAATATGACCTACTATGCAAAGGATAACTTCAACAAAGGATATGGAATAGAGTACAAAAGAAAAAGCGTTGCGGTGGGCTATGTACCTCTTGAATTCACCAAATCATATCAGGCCCAGTTACAAAAAGCCTACAAGAACAAAGGCGCTAACGCAACTGCCTTGAACAAAGTTCCCAGACTGGAAGTACTGCTCGCTATACATTTTAAGGAAAGTACTTTTAGACCATATAAAGTGAACAAGTATAATCCAGACAATCCGGCGTTTGGATTGATGCAGTTAACACTTAATTCTGCAAAGGATATGCTCGATAGGCTGGAAGACGACGGCTACGATGAATTCTTTTATATAACCAAAGTTAAGGTTGGAAAGAGTTTTGAGGAAAAGGTGGTCTTCTTCTCGGATTCAGTGGAAAAACAGATAGCCCTTACAATAAAATACCTTACAGAGGAAAAAGGCTATAACCGTAAGAGTGAATCTAGCGGAATAAAAAAATGGCACGGAGGAGGGCAGGCTGCAATAGACTACGCCGCTGAGATACTTGGCAAAGCCGAGGTCTATGCTTACATGAAGAGCGTAGGTGATGCTAAGGACGAGAAAGCTGATGAAGAAGAGCCAGAGGAAAAAGAAGAGAAAAAAACGGAGCCTGAAATATTCGTAGAAAAATATAATACCCCTGAAGATAAGAATGTGATCAATAATCAATTGGAAGTAAAGGGTTATGAACCGCTTACAGATGAGGAATATGATGAGGCAGTAAGGATCGCGGCTGTTACCCTTTATGGCGACGGTAATGAAGAGGATAATCAAAATATACAAGAAGCCCCTGTAGTGCCTTCAGAAAATAACGAAACCCCTGTGGAAGAAACAGTGGATATAGACAGAACGGCCAAGAACCCTGTGCAATTCTCTAACAACGGGACTTGTGCGAATTATTTCAAAAAAGAGCAGGGGAGAACGCTTTTCAATCATTTTTTCACAATAGACGAGATGATCTCCACCATAACCCATGCGAACAACAGTAAAAAGTATGAGTTGTACTATATCATTGGCAAAAATCAGAAAAAGGTGATCATATCGCTAAAGGACAAAGAGAAGGGTAACAACAATATTGGTACGAACGTTAAGGATGGCGATATTATCTTTATCCCAGCAGGAATAATCGTTAAGGTCTCCAAAGAAAATGTATTTAAGGTTTGTCCCAAAAAAGTAAAATAATGGTTATCCGTAAGACCTTAAGAACAAAGTAATAAGTACCAGCGTCAATAGTAGCATCAAAGATACTATTACAATAGGCTTTGAAAGAAAGGACAGAAGAGCTCCTTTGTTGTAGCTTTTTTCTGTCTCTAGATTACTAAGGGCCATGCTTTTTATGGTTTCATCTTTCCCAATATGGTGCGCCGCCATATCCAGTAATTTTTCCTTATGGCAGTGTACAAGTAGCTCCATCTTTGATGTGTTGTCGTGCTGTATCCTGGACAAGCGTTCTTGGGTCTTTCTTATTTCTTTTATTTCCTTGGGGCTAAGAAAATTTGAAGTTATGGTCTTTACCGGAGTAAAACCCAGGTGTTTGGAAAATATAAGGCCACAGGATTCACATTCCTGCTTTTCGTCTGCCTGTTTATGACCGCAGGCAGGGCAGTTCTTTAGGCGTTCATTTTTATGGGCGGTCCTTGTTCTAAGTTCT
>CAYVOB010000009.1:0-2129 GCA_964452945.1 uncultured Bdellovibrionales bacterium | reverse complement strand
GCCAAATCAACCTCTACTAGTCGAATTTGTAGTATTTACGTACAGGTTCAAGGACGTTCCATGTACATGTAAGGCCCTTGGGGAACACCACAAGGGCTCCCTCCTTGAATTCCACTTTGCCATCATTGGTCTCCACTATTACGTGACCTGCAAGGATGTAGCATGTCTCGGTAGCGTCGTAAGACCAGGGAAATTTGCTTACACCGCATTCCCAAGTTCCCCATTTGGAAAAATCCATTTTAGAGACTTCAATTTTGTTTGGAGTTCTTACTTTAATATCCATAAACCCCTCCACCATAAACCCGAAGGCTAAAGTACTCCTAAAAAATGGACTGGTAAATCACTTTCTTTGTTGTTAAATAGGCTCTATGAAAAGTTTTAGCTTTGTTAAAATGGATGCCCTAGGCAATGACTATATCTACGTGGTCACGGAGCAAAATCCTGACCTTAATTTAGGTGAGTTGATAAAAGGGGTTCCCAAGATCTCCGATCGTAGTAAGGGTCTGGGTTCTGACGGACTTATACTGGTTGGCAGGGAGAACGGGAATATCTGGTGCAGGATATTTAATGCTGATGCCAGCGAGGCTGAAATATGCGGTAACGGATTAAGGTGTGTGGCGCGTCTTTGTCATGACCTGGGGTGGAATACAGCTGACACTTTCCAAATTACACTTAAAAAAACAGGGCATGTAGTTAATGCAAAAGTTAGTAAAGATGCTGTGAGTGTAGAAATGGGCAAAGCAAAGGTGTTAGACAAAGGAACACTGGAATATAAAGGCTACAACATAGACTACATAAGTGTTTCTATGACCAATCCGCACGTCGTCGTAGAATGTAATGATCTTGATGCTCTGGAGATAAAGAGCATAGGACCATATATAGAAAATCACAAAGATTTTCCGGGAAGGACCAATGTTGAGTTCTTTAAAGTGATAGATGCCAACAACATCAGGCTCAGGGTATGGGAGAGGGGGAGTGGAGAGACCAAGGCCTGCGGGAGTGGCGCCTGTGCGGTCTTTGCTGCCCTTTATTCGCAAAAAAGGTGCAAGGACAAAGTGAATGTACAGATGCCTGGAGGCACGGCCCAGGTGGAGATCTCGACAGCTGGAGCTATTTACTTGACTGGTCCAGTTACATATGTTCTTAAAGGGGAATATTCCTTATAAGCGTCCTTAGCTCAGTTGGTAGAGCACTATCTTGACGTGGTAGGGGTCGCAGGTTCGAATCCTGCAGGACGCACCAATAAAAAAACAGCGCCTTTGGCGCTATTTTTTTATTGGCTCTTCCCCTGACAAGTACCTCGAACCTGCTTGCGTAGCAACAAGGTTCGAAAGCCTCAGCGGAGCATCTGCGGAGCGAATATAAAAAATTTCTTCCTTAGGCTTCACGAGCCAGCTTTAGCTGGCGAGTAATCCTGCAGGACCAGAACCGGAGAGATCTTTGAAGGGCTATTCATTATGTGTTACATCTATACTTATGGCAGATAAATTTTATAAAATCTGCTGTTTTACTAGCCTAAATGTGTTAAAATAATCTCTCGTAATTAAACAGTATGGAGGGCAAAGCTATGAGAAAAGTTCTTGCGACGGTCGTCCTTTTTAGTTCTTTTGTTGTTTTCAATAACTCAGCCATGGGGCAAGACATACCGGAGGATACTAAAGCAGACATTGTAGCCAGCGTTAAGAACTTAAAAACCCTTCAAGGTTTTTTCACCAATGGCGGAACCATTACCGCCACAGTTGCAGCATCCGGCATTTTGTTTTATGTAGGGTCAAAGTTAGGAAAGACTTCAGTGACTTTAAAGGATTCTATAACTTATGCTCTTAAAGAGCAGTTTCAACGTGAATACTCTGCAGACAGATGGGCACCATATGCAACGGGTAAAAGACCTTTTGTATGGGAATGTAATGTTAAAAAACTATCAGATTTAGCTCCAGCATACAGAAACCTTAAATATCTTAACAAGATTAAATATAATGAATTTTTTGTATTAAAAGAAACTGTAAACGGAGAAACATTTGGATACTCGTTGAATTCTAAGGCTGCTGGTCAACTATATAAAGCTTCAGCTCAATTTAATATTGCAAGCAAAGCTTTTAAGGGTCTCGGTATTATTACTGGGGTTGCAA
>CAYVOB010000008.1:0-24891 GCA_964452945.1 uncultured Bdellovibrionales bacterium | reverse complement strand
CTCACGTCCATATTGGGAGATCGTCTAATGGTAGGACAGCGGACTCTGACTCCGCTAATCTAGGTTCGAATCCTAGTCTCCCAGCCAGCAAGCTAACAAGAACTCATGAGTCGTGATCAAATAGCCTTTTTTAACGGATATAACATCAGCACTAAGAACAACAACGGAACTCCTGCCATGTACAAAGGCAGCTTAAGATCACGGGGAAGCAGTGATATCCCTGTAATTACTATGAACAGTGTAGTCCACAATAATATTTTATACTTATATTGTTTTTCAAGTAATATTGCGACAAGTGGAAACAATAACAAATAATTATGGAACCAGCTTAAAGGTCCCACCCATAGGATAACCAATACGGACGAGAGAATATCCTCTGATCTTAATTTGCATTTTATGAAGGGGAAACAAATACCAAACCTTATATAGTACCAAACAACAAAAAACACTCCTGATGCAGCAATCCACAAATAATTTAAATATGGCATTAAGAGATCATAATGCCTATATAAAAGGGCATAAAAGCATTGATTGTCCATTTTAGGGTAATTATGTGAGTGCACTGGATGAGTTAGTGTAAGCAGCCACTGATCATACATGGAAGATCCAAATAAAAGTGGGACAAGTGTAAAAGCGGCAATTAATGATAAAGAATAAACAACGACCCTGTATCTTTTTGATAAGAGATAAACTACAGGTATCAACAGCCAAAATGGTTTTAAAACTACTAGTATTGATACGCATAGCGCCTTAATAAAGTCGTTCTTGCTAAAAACAATAACGGTTAAAAGCCACAACATAACGAACGTAACATTGGCAAGTTTTAACTGCTCTACTAGTGGGTGGCCTAAGATTAGTATCGTAATTAATATTGTAGATATCCTTGTTCCATATCTTAAATATAACATCCAAAACACATGAAAAACTAACATTCCGTTAAATAGCCCCCAAAGTATCTTACCAGTGGGCAAACCAAAAAAAGAGAACGGCATGAAAAGTAACAGGCTGAAGGGATGATATTTGAACGGTACTAGTCCACTAGGATCATAAACCTTGTTCCATCCATGGTAAAAAAGATCATGGACAGCGTTGTAATAGACAACAAAATCATAGTTCCTTCCAGGGATCAATATGATACCTATGGCCAACCCGATAAACAAATAAGCATAAAAAGGCATTTTGTCTTCTTTTTTCAATTTCATAATTTTGGTCTTAGGACATGGCAAACATGTCCCCCATTCTTCTTAAAATAATCTTGATGATATTCTTCCGCCTTATAAAACGTTGTGGCCGGCATTATTTCTGTAACGATCTTATTATTGAATACGCCTTTCCTATCCAGTTCTTCTTTACTTATTATGGCCGCTTTTTTTTGCTCATCATTATGATAAAAAATCACAGACCTATATTGAGTACCAAAATCTACGCCTTGACTATTAATTGTAGTTGGATCGTGCAGCCTCCAAAAATAATCCAAAAGCTCTTCATAACTTATTACTGCAGGATCATATTCGACCTGAACAACTTCTGCGTGTCCGGTCTTTCCGGTCTTAACTTCAATATAAGTTGGATCAGTCAATTCTCCGCCCATATATCCAACAGTTGCTTTTTTGATACCATAGATGCTGCTAAATATATGCTGAACACCCCAAAAACATCCTGCAGCAAAAGTAGCCAATTCGCATCTCGTATCAGACATAAAAACCTCTGTTTGGTCGGGGTGAGCCGACTCGAACGGCCGACCTCTTCGTCCCGAACGAAGCGCGCTAGCCAACTGCGCTACACCCCGACATTAAAATGCAAGCCCCATCCTATATGCAAAAACCTCTTTGTTGTAATCCAAAAGTGATTCGTTATAGCCATGATAAAGTTGCACAAATATAGAAGGATAGAACCTGCCCCATCCAAGCCTGAACTTTAGCCCTATCTCCTGGCCACCCTTACTCCAACGTTGAGAATATTTACCACCAGGGAAAAATGCAAGGTACAACGAGATTTTATCTATGAACTTATTTGGGTCATAATAGTTTATGAAAGATATCCTTGTATCCCAAAAACCAGTATACTCTCTGAGATCCCAGTTTGTAGAATCCATACCAGTGTTATAGAACCAATAAAATTTAGTATCCCAGTTAAATGACCAGCTCTCGAATTTAACTATCGTGTAGAACTTTATAGAGCTACCGCTCCAAGCCCTAGAGGAATCACCATCTTTTCCATTAGATTTGTGTTCGAACAACACTATATCTATTGCTTTCATAAACGTATGATCAGGAAAATTTATCCTGTAAAACAGGTCTGGGTTGAAGTTAATATCAGAGAACGGAAAAGACTTTTTACCAAGGTCCCAAAACATATCTTGTGTATAACCAAGATAAAGATCTATAAGATAAATAAGCTTATATTTTATACTTATTTGAACCTTAGTTGTAGGGCTTCCTATTATAAAGTAAAGGTCTTTATACCTGCTCAGTCCAGAACCAGCTTCTTTTTCTTCACATTGTTTTAATTTGTCTTCGCAACTTTCTGCATTAAATCTAATATTATTATCTACAGTGTTCTCTTCTTCAGCACATAATACAGCACCATAAAAAAGGAATAGGATTATTATTGATCTCCAAAACATAAATAACCATCCTAATTATCTATTGAACACTTCCTAAAAGAAGAGACCCTTCTAAATTTAGGTTTAATAACGTAATCCCCTTTCTTATTAATAAATCCCCATTTCCCATTTTGCTCTACGGCAGCCATACCACTGCTAAAATCATTTATAGCATCAAACTTAGGCTCTATTATAAACTTACCGGTTTTGTCTATAAACCCCCACTTGCCTTTAACAAGTACTGCCGCAAGTCCCTCGCTAAAACCCCACACCCAGGTAAAAGCCGGTTCTATTACAAAATAACCTTTGCGATCTATAAATCCCCAACGACCACCGCTTCTTGCCATAGCAAGGTCTTCGGTAAAATCGTGAACTTCAGCAAATTGTGGTTTTATCACAAATGAGCCGGTTTTATTTATAAAACCAAACCTACCACCACTCCTGACTCTTGCTAGGTCTCCATCAAAATCATAAGCAGAAGAAAAGTTGGCAGATATTACAACCTTCCCTCTTTTATCTATAAAGCCCCATCTTTTTTTTCTTACCTTTACCCTTGCTAAGCCACTGGAGAACTGCCCTGCAGAAGTATATTTAGGTTCCACAATATATCTACCTTCGCTGTTTATAAATCCATATCTCTTGCCTACCTTTACCCTTGAAACTCCATCATTAAAATCATCTGCAGAATTAAATTTTGGTTCAACAATATAATTACCTTTGGTATCTATAAAACCCCACCTACGATTAATTTTTATCCTGGCTATACCGTCCTCAAAATATCTTGCATCATCAAATTTTGGTTCTATGACAAAATTACCCGTTCTATCTATAAATCCCCATTTGCCATCATATTCAACAGAAGCAAAACCTTCCCTAAAATCGTTAATATATTGGAACTTTGGTTCTATAACAAACTTACCGTCTGTGTTTATAAATCCCCATTTACCATCATAGTACACACCTGCAAGTCCTTCTTTAAAAGGACGACAGTCATTGTATTTTTCACTTATGACTGTACTTCCTTTGTAATCTATAAATCCAACCTTCTTACCCTCAACTATAGCAAAGGCATCATTATCATCTTGAATCTCAGAATAGATATTAGTAGAGTACAAAATAATGTAACAGACTATGATCAACAAAATATTATTTCTCATTATGGACCTCAACATATTCTAGGTAGTTGGACAGAGTCTAGCATATTTAAACGTCTAATTCCACCTGACAAGGTTTGTAAATTCAGTTTTTGTTTACCAGAACTTACTACAGAACCGATCACAGTTGATTTTGGGCCAAATACTTCAAGAACATGTCCCACGCTATGCTGCGGACATAAAACAACGAACTTGCCTTCATTAGCCAGATACAATGGATCAAGCCCCAAAATATCACAGACCGCTTTTACGCCTGGATCAACTGGTAGTTTCTCCTCAAATAACCTTATTTCACAATTTGAGTTGTGTGATATCTCAAAAAGAGCCGAGGCCAAGCCTCCCCGCGTAGGATCCTTTATAACATGAATATCTCTCACCCTATCTAGCAACTCTGAGATCTTTAAATTAAGAGGGGAAACATCACTTTTTATTTTAATATCAAAATTTATGAGACCACGAGCCTTCATCATAGCAACCTCGTGATTACCTATTGGTCCAGTAATTATTACATGATCACCAATAGCTGCGTTGTGGCTCGAAATATTAATGCCATCTTCTATAAAACCTATACCTGACGTATTAATGTATATCTTATCTCCCTTACCCTTTTCTACAACTTTGGTATCACCTGTAATGATCTTAACATCCGCTTCCTTACAAGTGGTCGCTATAGAATCTATAATCTTACAGATATCGTCGAAACAAACACCGTCCTCTAATATAAAAGCTAAAGACAGTGCTATTGGTTTTGCGCCTGTAGTTGAAAGATCGTTAACCGTACCACAAACACATAGTCTACCAATATCGCCACCTTCGAAGAATATTGGATTAACCACGTAACTATCGGTAGTAAAAGCAATTCTTTTACCATTTGAGGCGAGCACACTTGCATCATCCATTTTGTTGAGGTATTGGTTGCCTAGTTTATCAACAACATATTTGCTTATAAAATCGTGCATCTCTTTGCCACCAGAACCAACAGCCAAAGATACGTTCTTGGTAAACATATCAGTCCTCCATATATTTATAAAAAGCAGCACAAGTACCCTCTGTAGAAACCATACAAGGGCCAATAGGACTTGAAGGGGTACATTGTTTCCCATAATAGATACAATCTGTAGGGCTAGACTCTCCTTTCAAGATATCTCCACAGCGGCAATTTATCGGATCATTAATGTCAGCAATTTTCAGATCAAACCTTTTTTCCGCATCATATTTTGAATATTGGTCCCTTATTTTAAGACCAGATCTTTTTATAAGACCAATACCTCTCCAAAATGAATCAGCTTGTACATAAACATCTTTAACTACATCGTGAGCTATGGTGTTGCCAGGACCGGTAACAACCGGATTATAACTATTGAAAACGCCGTATTCCTCTTTTATAAAATGTTTAATAAGTTCATTTATAGAACTTATTATATTAAGAGCTTCAAAGCCGGCTACTACTCCACAAAAACCAAACTTAGAGATAAAATTAAAATAGTCGCTTCCCGTTATCGTGCAAACATGTCCTGGTAAAAGAAAACCATTTATCTTTACGCTCTTTGATTTCATTATAATTTCAAGCGCTGGTGGAACGGTCTTATGCATACACAGAACAGAGAAATTATTCAAATTCATTTTTTTTGCTTGCCTTATAACTGTCGCTGTTAAAGGAGCAGTAGTCTCAAAACCGACACCCAAAAGTACAACGTTCATATTTGTATTAGCTTTGGCTAATGCAATACCTTCCATTGGACTATAGATCACTTTTACATTCCTGTGGTTTTGTAGCGAATCCCCATTAACAGGTATCCTCAACATGTCACCAAAGGTAGCAATTATCGTGTTGGGGAGCTTGGAGATCTCTATAGCTCTCTTTATATCTTTAGACGGGGTTACACAAACAGGGCAGCCTGGTCCGCTTATTATCCTTATGTTCTTTGGGAGCAATGTCCTTAAACCAAATTTTGCGATGTTCATGGTGTGTGTTCCACACACCTCCATCATCACAAAGCTGTCCGGAACCACTCTTTCTATTTCGCGTAATATTGTATCTATTTGTTTCTTTAGCTCAACCATTCATGTCACCAGATATTATAGATAAGGTCTCTTCAGCTTCTTCTTTTGTAAGTTTTTGTATTGCAAATCCAGCATGTACAAGTACATAATCACCAACATTAACATTATTTATAAGATTACTGGACACAACCAAATGTAGACCACTAGACTCAACAATAAGACTTGTATCATCCACTATCTTTAAAACTTTAAGGGGAACAGCCAAACACATAAAAGCCTCTATTAAAACACCGCTTGACCTAAAGATATACCACCATCATTCGTAGGAACAATATTATTGAAATAGAAATCATTCAACCCATTGTCTTTAAGTTTTTTCCTTAACAGAGCGCACAAGAGATTATTCTGGAAACAGCCTCCAGAGAACACGACCTTTTTCCCATTAGCAAAGCTGTTTATACCACTATAAACAGCATCCACCACCCAAACGTGGAACTTATATGATATTTCTTCTACACCCACTCTATCAGCTAGATCTTTTAATATATCTTGTACAATGACCACATAATCAAGTTCATTATTTTCCCATACAACCCTATATTCCGGGCTCTTAAAGTCTCCATTATTAAATTTTTCAGCATGTTTTTGTAATAATATAGCCGCTTGAGCCTCGTAATTAACCTTATCAAGAAGCCCACAAATACTTGCAACACCATCGAACAAACGCCCTAGTGACGATGTAAGCGGACAGTTAATAGTTGTCTCTATTGGCTCTCCCTTTAATGCTCTTGCTATTCTTTCTATCTCAATTACGGCCTTTTCTCCTCCAGGAAGATAAAAATATTTAAGGTGGGCTAGTCTTTTGAAATTTCTATAATCCTTTTCTATCTCTAAAAATTCAAAACCCCATATTTTACCATCAGTACCAAAGCCAGTTCCATCACACACTACAGCAAATATATCCTGTCCCAAAAGCTTATGTTCTGCCATAACACTGACAGCATGAGCATGATGATGGTATATCTTCTTATAACTATCACTATTGTTTTGGTACAAAGGATGGGCGTCTGTATTTATAATTTCTGGTATGAAATTAAAAAGTTTTGTAAATATATTTATTTGCTCTTTTTGATATTCATAATTCCTATCATCCTGCAGATCACCAATGTACTGCGATAGATAAGCATTATTGTTAATTTTAATAGCAAATGTATTCTTTAGGTCTGCTCCTAAAGAAAGATTATCGCTGTTAAGTGTGTTATAAACCTTTATAGTAGATGGGACATAGCCTCTTGCCCTTCTCAACATCATCGCTTCGTTGTCTACAACCATCATTATTGAGTCATCACACCTATTGATTATCTGTCTGTTATTAGTAAGTACTGAGTCAACAAGACCTTCCTTTAACATACAATGTACGTCTTCATCTCTAATAGCTATTGGCTCATCTCTCCTGTTAGCAGAAGTCATTACAAGATAATCAAAACTTTGAAGAAGTATGTGATGCAAAGGAGAATACGGTAGCATAACGCCATAATAATTATTATCCGGAGAAACATGGTTCAAAGACATGTTTTTCTTCCTCAATATAAGTATAGGGGCTTCAATTGAGTTTAAAAACCCTTCTTCAATTTCAGAAACTATACATAAATTCCTGATTACGCTCATATCCCTCATCATCATTGCGAATGATTTGGAGGGTCTGTCCTTTAATTTTCTTAGACGCGCCATCGTTTCCATATTGGTTGGATCACAAACTATATTAAAACCACCAATACTTTTGATGGCACATATATCGCCTTTTTTTATTTTCTCTATAAAAGAGTTAAGAGCCTTAGAGCCTTTATGCAAAACACCATTAAGATCAAATAGAGCTAGTTCAGGACCACACTTGTGACAAGCATTAGGTTGAGCGTGGAACCTTCTATTATTCGGATTATTATATTCAGCTTCACAGTCAGAGCACATTTTAAACACAGACATACTGGTCTTGGCCCTGTCGTAAGGCCTGTCTTGTATGATACTGAACCTGGGACCGCAATTAGTACAATTAGTGAACGGGTAAAGGTAGCGTCTATTTTTTTTATCTAAGATATCACTTAGACAATCTTTGCATACAGCTACATCAGGACTTATGTCAGCCTCTTTTATCCCATGTTCCCGACTCGTAACTATTGAAAAACCAGTCTCATAAACTGGTTCAATATATTCAATTAAAAAACCTGTTATCCTTGCAAGTCGGGGAGGCTGTTCTTGCATCTTTTTCAAAAAGACCTTTAGTACATCTAAAGGTCCCTCTGCCTCTATTGTAACACCCTCTGCTGTGTTCATTACAAAACCAGCAAGCCCAAGGTCTATAGCATACCTATAGGTGGTAGGTCTAAAACCTACACCCTGTACAATACCTTTTACCTTTATTCTAACCCTTTTTAACTCGCTCAAGTTCACCTTCTAGCCAGAGTACCCATTCTTTCAGGGATGACTTGTTTAAAGCAGATATTTTAAAAATCATACATTTGTTGTTTATGCTCTTTATCTCTTTTTCTACTTTTTCTATATTTACATCACAGGCTGATGCAAGGTCTATTTTATTAATCAAAACAACGTCGGCGGTCCTGAACATGGTCTCATATTTTTTAGGTTTATCTTCACCCTCTGTTATTGCGTATATCAATACCCTTGCTTTCTCACCTAGATCAAAACCTGCGGGACAAACCAAGTTGCCTACATTTTCTATAAAAGCAATATCTATATTACCTAGTGTTAGTTCTTGAAGTGCACCCCCCACCATTCTAGCATCAAGGTGACATCCGCCTTCTGTATTGATCTGTATAATTTGTAAACCAAAATCCTTTAAACGCTCTGCATCTCTAGACGTGTAAAGATCTCCCTCTATAACCGCTGATCTATATCTATCATTCAATAATGAAAGTGTACTTTCCAGAAGGGTTGTTTTACCTGCTCCAGGAGAACTAACTAAGTTAATTGCTAGAACATCATTTTCTGTAAAAGCATTCCTGTTATCCTCTGCTTTAAGATTATTTTTTATCATTACATTTTTAAGTATTTTTATTTCCAAATAAAACCTCCTAGTCTTCAACATCTATTGAAGATATAAAAAAACCTTCATGGTCGCTGTTTTCATAATCAACTATAACGTTTTCAAAGCAGGTGCCTTTGATCAACTCTACAAAATAAAACTCAAATGATTCGGGCATAACTGTATTAGGCTTTCCTAATGCAAAAGTTATCTTGTTTATTTTTTTACCCTTGAGCCTGTCATCGGATTTGAATATTTCCGTTAGGGCCTCCAGGGTATACTGTGCTACAGAGGCTTCGTGCATACTTATTCACCCTTTAATCTTCTATTCATTTCCTTCATTGCATTTATTCGTGTCTTTACAAACCATATTAAACCTATAAGACAGACCACAATTACTACAAGATCAGCCTCGTGTAGTACCTTTCTTAAAGCACTATTCTTATCATCCCATGCTTGACCCATCTTCATTCCTACCCATGCAAGCAGAAAGCACCAAGGATAGCTACCAACAAAGGTATAAAGATGGAACTTAGCCCTGTTCATTTTAGCCACACCAGCTGGAAAAGCGATAAAGGTCCTTATGACTGGAAGTAGTCTCGCTACCAGAACGGCAATATCTCCATATTTATTGAACCATTTTTCTGCTATTTCAAGTTCGTGCGGTGCTATAAGAACGTAACGACCATATCGATATATAAGTGTTCTGCCTCCAGTTGCACCTATCCAATAAGCAAGTTCAGAGCCAAGGTTACAACCTACGGCGCCTGCCAATGCAGCCATATATAGATTCATCTTACCAATGGACACAAGATATCCAGCAAACGGCATTATGATCTCGCTTGGTAAAGGTATACAGGCTGACTCTATGCCCATCAAGAGAGAGATCCCCGGATAACCAAGCTTACCTATTGTACCAACAGTGAACAGTTTTAATATCTCTATAATGCCTTCTAACATAAACAGGTCCTTATACAATTAAATATAGTTTCCGAAAGTTCATATACACTGTTAGCCACGTCTTTTGACATCTCTTTTCCAAATTCAAAAACTTTTGGCTCTATACCTATTATTACCTCTTCAAAACTTATAGATTGCTTAAGATAATTTATCATTACAGCTATCGGAAGCACGTGTGTAGAAAAAGAAACGCCTCCTACCTTGTCACTTGGTATCAGTTTTACAGTGCCTGGTTTTTCACCCATCTCTGCTGCATCAACTATAACAAGATGGGTTGGAGCAAATTTTTTTATATCGCCTGTAAAATTCTCTGGTGCAGTAGAGCCATCAATACATAAAACACTTGATGAAAAGCTGCAATTCATATCTTCACATTTTTTTTGCAGTTGTTGGACGAGGATTACGCCCGCAGCATCGTCAGCTTTGAATTCCGAACCTATACCCAAAATGCAAACTTTAGGATCTCTGCATGATCTCAGAATATCAAGCAGCTCATTTTTCATTTATTTTAACTCTTAATTTTTTCCTATCTATTTGAGCCAATTCAAACTTTGTCGTAGCCTCAAGAGCTTTCTTTGGACAAGTGTCCACACATTGTGCACAGTATATACACTTATCAAGATCAACCGTTGCTTCAAAGGTATCACCAATTTTTTCTATATGAATAGCATCTGCCGGACAGTCTTTCATACACAGTTTACAGCCTATGCATTTTTCTGCATAAAACTTTAACTTACCCCTAAATCTATCTGGCATGTTAGCACTTTCAGCAGGATATTTTATTGTTGCTGGTTTTTTAAAGAGGTGTTTAAATACCTCTCTGAACATCTTACCTGGTCTTATCATAATAAAACTCCCTTAATTATCAGTATTATCAAAACTTGCGCGAATGCTAATGGTGCAAAATACTTCCAGCAAACGCTGACCATTTGATCTATCCTTAATCTTGCAAAGATTGTCCTTCCTTCCGATAGCAATAAAGTAACAAAAAACACTTTAACTATGTAAACTATAAAACCAAGCAGAGGACCTAGCCCTAAACCAAAAGGAAGGAACACCGCTGCTATCAATGAAGCCCCTACAACCATCTCAATATCTATGGCTAGTCTGAAGAACGCAAGCAATCTCCCAGAGTATTCAGTAAAAGCACCCCCTACTATCTCTGTTTCTGCTTCTGATATGTCGAAAGGAACTTTTTCAAGTTTTCCTAGTAATGCAACTATAGCGATAAAGAAAGCAATAATATTAAACAACATCATGTACGGTTTATCACTATAATAAACTGTCATTTCACTAAGGGACCAAGTATTTGCCAACAATGCAGGGGACAATACTGACAAGAAAAGCAGTACCTCATAGGAGAACAACTGCGTTAATGTCCTTACTGCACCGATCATAGAGAACAAAGAAGTTGACGACCAACCACCGAGAAAGAACGTTATAGTTGGAATAGTCAATATATATAAGACGACTATTATGTCCCCGGAGAACGGATACAAAGAATTATAATTCCAAAGCGGGATATAAAAGAACGCAGTAACAGCTGCCGTCATAGCAAGAAAAGGCATAAACCTGAACAGTTTTGCGTCAGAACATTCTGGAATTATCTCCTCTTTTGCTACCAGTTTTATAAAGTCAGCAAAGGGTTGATAGAACGGAGGACCTTGTCTATTCTGCAGCCTTGCGTATATTATCCTGTCTACATATTCAAGCACAAGTCCCATAACGCAAAGGAACAAGAAACCCGGAAAGATCAAAATATTAAATAAAGCCATTCCCATTAGTTTTAAAGCCCCCTATTCTGATATTTTTTGTTAAGTTCAGTAAAATCTATACCCATTTCGTTCTTATACCAATTGATCCCCTGTTGCCTGATGTCGCCCCAAGTAAGAATATTGGAATCGGTATTCCTGTTTATAGTTATCGATCTATCTGTACAAGAGAAACACGGGTCTATAGCAGCAATAGCAATAGGAACATCCGCTAAGTTATCGCCCTCCATCATCTTCCTTACCGACATCAGGTTTGCAAGTGTTGGAGCCCTTAGTCTTACCCTTTCAGGCATATCCGTGCCATTAGCCTTTACAAAATGAACATCTTCTCCTCGAGGAGCTTCGTATCTTGATGTAGCTTCACCAGCAGGAACCTTTCTTGGGAATTTTACAGCAAATTCACCATCCGGTATGTTCTTAACCAGCTGACGCAACATTTTATATGTTTCCATTAATTCCAATAACCTGACCACAGCCCTTCCATAAACGTCACAACTAGTCGCTGTAATAACATTAAAATCTAACTCGCCATATGCTGCATAAGGATCATCCTTTCTAATATCTACAGCAACACCGGATGCCCTGCCTGTAGGACCTACGGTCCCAAGTTTAATTACATCTTCTTTGGAAATCGAGCCAACTCCAGACAATCTCTTTATTATTGTAGTTTCTTCTGTCGCTATTTTTATATAATATTTTGTCCTTTCTTCTAAGATATCAACAGCCTTCAGAACATCCTCACCAAGATCTTTGGAAATATCTCTTCTAACACCTCCAAAAGTATTCATGCCGTAATGGACCCTGTTCCCGCTGATCTTTGCAAGAAGATCCATAACAACTTCCCTGTCTCTCCAGGAATACATCAAAAGAGTGTCAAAACCAATTTCGTGACCAGCAACACCAAGCCATAAAAGATGACTGTGTACTCTTTCCAATTCTCCGATAATAGATCTTATATATTTTGCCCTTCTTGGTATTTCAACTCCAGCTATGTCTTCTACTGCTTGGATAAAAGCTGTAGAATGTGCCATTGAGCAAATACCGCATACTCTTTCTAACAAATATATATTTTGAATATACGTCCTCATTTCAGCAGCTTTTTCTATACCTCTGTGGTTATAGCCAAGACGCATTCCAAAATCCTTTATTCTCTCTCCCTCCAGCCATACTACAAAACCCTCTGGCTCTTTTAATGCTGGGTGTTGTGGGCCTATTGGAACCTTTACTGTTGCCATTTGTAATTACCTCCTACTACTTTCCTTTCAACATTTCCTTGTTCCAGTCTTTCCTCATAGGATATTGACCCTGAGGCCAGTTATCTGGAAGAGGATATCTTGGACCTTCTGGCAAACCGTCTACACTAACACCAAACATATCTACTAATTCTCTCTCGTAAAGTTCTGCACCTGGAAAAACGTCCATTATGGTATTTATGCGAGGGTTGCTCTTTTGGGCACATGTTCTCAAGTCCAATTCAATGCCTTCAAAAGTTGCAAGATGATAAATAAAGGAGAAATTATCTCCCTCATCAAGACCGGTTATCATACATAATCTTTTGAAATCTAATTCTTTAAAAAGGAACTCAAAAACCTTTCTAAAATCAGAAAGGTTTTCTGTAGCAGCAATGAGCCTTCTTTCCCTTCTTACCTTAACCTTATCTTTAAGAAAGGAAAACTTTGACTCAAGCTTGGATTGAATATTTTGCTCTCTATTTGTTTCTGTCATTTAAGCCTCCTTTTTTTTCAGTTTTTTTGCTTCTGCTTCTTCAAAGCTAGTAAGTAATTTTACAACACCGTCTATTATAGCCTCTGGTCTTGCAGGACACCCTGGTATGTATGCCGACACAGGGATTACTGAGTCAATACCACCAAGGACGTTATGACATTGGTAAAAAACTCCACCAGAACAAGCACAAGTACCAACAGCTACTACGAACTTAGGTTCTGGCATTTGTTCATATATCCTGATTATCCTTTTTTCTATTTGCCTAGTCACAGCTCCTGAGCAAAGCAAAACATCTGCATGCCTTGGGGTTCCCTTTGCAAGGATACCAAACCTCTCTATATCAAATACCGGCGTCAAGGCTGCAACTATCTCTATATCGCAAGCATTGCACGAACCAGTATTAAAATGTATGATCCATGGCGATTTTGTTCTTCCCCAAGTCACTATTTTATCAATCATTTTCACTGTAAAAACTACCTCCTGAATAATATCAAAAGAGCAACTATAGCCGCTGCAATATACACACATCCCATAACACTTACAAAGAACCCTACCGGAGCGGTAGCTATTACCAATACAACTACGTGCATAATAGTAAAGAAGAAGGCAAAGGAAAAGAATTGGCTATAATCGGGTTGTAGTCTGTGCTCACCCAGATCCTCTCCGCAGGCATATGCTTTTCTTTTGCCATTGGCCTCTTTGCCTTTAACAGAGAGCTTAGAGACGAAATGTCCAAACAAAAAGACCACTCCTAGAATGATCACAAATACAACTGGGGGTAATAGTAGAAAATTGTTCATATTTCACCTTATCCTTTTAGGTTCCTAAGCTTGGTTATGTTCAAGGAACCTACCTTTTTGAATATACCGAAAACAATACCTGCAGCAACAGCCACAACCACAGCCTCTATGACTATTATCATTATGGCCATGGATTGAGCAAGCGCCAGTCTATTGCTGGTGTACCCCGCAATTATTACTAAAAGAGTCACCGCCTTAGTAAGTATCTCTAAGCCTATCAACGCCCTAATAAAATTCCTGGTAACCAAAAGACAGTAAAAACCGCAAACAAAAAGAAGAACGATAAAAATACTAAAAAGCCAAAACAAACTGATCGAATCATTTATCATGGTTAAATCCCTCTTTAAAAAGAACTACAACGCCAAATACACCTGTTAATATAAGTATTATCTGACCCAACAGGTCTGTCTGCCTTAATTTCCAAATAACGTTCCTTACATCAAGTTCCATATATGAATCGAAGAACTTTGGTTCAGGAGAAACCATATAATATCCGAGCACTATAAATAAACCTACGACTATTACCGGAAGATACCAGTACCTTTTTATCCTGTTCTTTGTCTGCTGTTTCAACTCCGGTCTTGTTATTGGCTTTGTAAGACTTATCGTACTCACAAAAACAACAGTTATAAGTCCGGCACAAACAGATAATTCAAAAACAGCGGCTAACGGTGAATTAAGCAGGAACATCAACGCAGTAATGACTATACTTACTACTGCAAGTCCAACGGCAGAGATTAATAAACTACGTGTCATCACCGCCCACAATGCAGATGCTATCATCGCAACAAGAAGTATCAAAATTAGAGTCACAGCTACCCCCTATGTCCTAAAATAAACTAGTTATCGGAACTATTATTGTATTAACGAAAACCGGAAACAACACGCCTACACATACTGTTATCAAGGCGAGTATGACCGCCGGTATAACAAGCCACAATCCAGCCTCTTTTACACCTTCCATTTTAACTTTGCCAAAAAAGACCCTTCTTTGCATAGAAAGGAAATAAGCCAACGTTATTAAGCTGCCCAATATAGCTGCAGAGGCATATCCGTGAAGCCCTGCTTTCCATAGCGCAACGATTATTATCAACTTACTCCAAAACCCTGCCAAAGGAGGGATCCCTGAAGTAGAAAGAAAAGCCACAACAGAGGTCCATCCCGTTACTGGCATTACATTCGAGACGCCAGAGAGGGAATCCATATCTGTTGTTCCTGTTTGTTTTTCTACCGCTGCTGAATTAACGAACAACTGTGACTTGAACATAGCATGGTTAAACATATGGAATATCGCACCAGCTATACCAAGCTCAGTACCTGTACCTAGAGCTATTATTATGTATCCCATCTGGCTAATACTTGAGTAAGCCAACATCCTTTTAAAATCTTTTTGTCCAAGAGCAGCCAGTGCCCCTACAAATATTGAAACTATGCCAACTACCAAGAGAACTGTTTTCAATGTCTCGTTAAAACCAAAGATCTCACTCACGATCCTTATAGTTGTATAAATACCCGCTGTCTTAGTAACCACACCGGCTAAAAGGACAGAAACACCAGCCGGAGCAGAGGAGTATGCATCGGGCAACCAACCATGAAAAGGCACAAGACCTGCCTTTATGAAAAGACCAGCCATGAATATAGCTGTCGCTGCTATTACATAAAGACTGTTTGTTCCTTGAACAGCATCCCTTACAGAAGCAAATGTGGTATCTCCTGCATACATAAGTAGAATTGCTATGGATGATAACATCATTACTGTTGCAACGGCCGACATAACCAAATATTTAAATGAACCCTCAAATGCATTTTGTTCTTTATTAGAGGCTATAAGTACATACGAAGAAACTGCGACTATTTCTAAAAAAACATATAATGAAAAGATATCCCTAACCATCACAACACCGTTCATGCCTGCTATGGATAAAAGTGTGATATTAATGAAGTTAAAACGTTTCCTTGGTTCAGCAATCGTGGAGAATCCCACCATAAGCGTCGCTACCGAGACAATAGCTACAGCAAGCATCATCACGAGACTTAGCCTATCAATGTCGAAATTAAATAAGGAGTTCGTCATCTCAAAATTTATACTCGAGCTGAGCAGTACCAACGTTGCCTGTACAAGACAGACGATCAGGCCAAGGCCAATAGCGATCTTTTTCATAAAAGCACTAAAACCAACGTTCAACAATATGACCGCTGCTATAGGTATGAGAATTAGCAATAAAGACATCTGTGTCTATCCTCCTTTATCCTGCACTTTTTGAGAACCATAGGATCAAAATGAACAATCCGACAAAACACCAAACGATATACAGCGAATAATTACCCGTATGAACTTTTCTTATAGAACGTGATATTGAATTCGCCGATTTTACAGAGAGTTTATTGTATATCCAGTCATTAGCTTTATCCAAATTAAAAGCACCAAGTGAGAACCAATCAATAAATCTTACACCCCAGTTGTAAGGATCAAAACTTCCCTTTTCCGCCCTGTCATAAATCGGGTGAAGTATTGGTGCATAATGTATATGATCTGCAGCACCCAATCCAGAGCCTGTTTTTTTATACCCATATCTGTGGTTCAATATAGCTGCCGTAAGGACTATCAAAGTCATCACGATCAAGAATACATTAGAAGGCATACCGGAAAAATGGTGTTCTCCGGGGATCTCACCAAGTATAGGTATTATCAATGTATCTACAGGGTAGACGTTATATACGCCGAAGAAAATACAAAACCCTGCAAGAACAAGCATAGGGAACAACATGGTCCAGTGAGCCTCTTTAACATTCTGGTGTTCTGGTAAAAGCTTGCCAAAAAAAGCAGCATGACCAAGTTTTAAGAAAGAGGCCGCCGTTAAAAAAGATCCCAATATGGCTGCAGCGTAGAAGATCCAGTTTCTCTCCAGGGCTCCATCATAAATAAGCTCTTTTGAAAAGAAACCGTTAAAAGGAGGAACGCCAGATATGGATAGTGCAAATATAATAAAACATATAGCTGTAATAGGCATTTTTTTGCCTAGACCGCTGAGTTTTTTTAGATCCGTTACACCAGTCTGTTTTTCCACCGAACCGCCAGAAAGGAACAAAGCGTCCTTGTAAATAGCATTATTGATCATATGAAAAAGTCCGCCAATTATGCCGGCTGGTACTGCGGTACCGATACCGAGTATCATATAGCCAACCTGGCTGATCGCATGATATGATAAAAGCTTCTTAAAATCCTTTTGTACAAGTGCCATCATTACGGCCAACAGTATGGTTACCGCTCCTATCACCATAAGCAAGGTGCTAAGCCACGATGTATGATCCAGCTTAAAGATATTAAGACATATCCTAGATAACAAATAGATCCCCAGTATCTTCTCCAAGGAACCTGGAATAAATGCCATAAATGGAAGAGGAGCATCTTTTGCAGCATTAGGGATCCAGCTATGAAAAGGCATCGCTCCAGCTTTTGCTATAGCTCCTATCATCATTAATATAAAAGCAAGCGATCCAATCCCATCAACAGCAGAAAGAGAAATAGCTGACATATTATATGTCCCAGCCAAGTATCCAGTCAGACCTATACCGACCATAAGGCAAAGATCCGCAACACCGTTAATGACAAAAGCTTTTACAGCTGTCTTAAAAGACTCAGCCCCGCCTATAATAATAAAGCCAAAGAGAGTGAAAAGCAGGCCTTCCCAAAAGAACAGCATCAATATCAAATTATCCGCCATCAACACACCATTAACCTGTGCTAGGGTAAGAAGAAAATATACATAGAACTGAGTCGTTTTTTCTCTTCCTTTCATAAATGACAAAGAATAAATAGATATAAGGAAACCAAAGATAGCTGCCGAAGTGATCATAAAATTACTAAAATGATCCAGCCTGAGGGAAAAAGCAAAACCCCAACCACCAGCCCACGGTATAGAAACATTAGCAGCAGTGCTGTAAAGTTTTATGGCTATAATAAGATTTATAGTGGCGATTAATGCCGAGAACAAACCCTTTAGGATCCCTTTATTAGGAATAATAAAAAGTATCAAAGAAGCGATCGCAGGAATTAATAAGAATAATAGCAATAGGTTCATTTTACGACTCCCATTAATTGTTGTACCGTAGCATAAACGAAATCAGCAGGATAATTTATAAAAATACCAGCTAATAAAGAAAGAACACCAAGCATTACAACGCTGGACACCATAGAAAAGGAACCCTCCTTTACGTTATGATGTGACCTTGGCGTGCCCATGAATATCATTATGAACAGCCTTAGAAGATATACTATTGTCATTATGCCACCAAACAAGAATATAAAAGCCACCCAAGTATGAGGACTGGTTACAGCACCATTAATGACCAAAAATTTTGCAAAGAATCCACCGAGAGGAGGAATACCCATAACAGAGAAAGCACAAACAATAAAAGACACTGCTGTGATCGGCAATGTTTTTATAAGCCCGCCCATTTCTCTTATATCCTTTGTGTGTGTCTGTTGTTCAATTATACCTGCACAAAGGAACAGACCAGCTTTTGACATGCCGTGCATCAATATGTATAGAAGGCCTCCAGCTAAACCTATTTCGTTGCCTATGGAGAGACCAAGGAAGATAAAACCTATTTGGCTTATTGTCGAATAAGCAATTATCCTCTTCATGTTATTCTCTATCATTGCAGCGCCAGCTGAAACCAACGCGCTTACACCAGCAATGATCGGAACAATTATGTGCCAGACTTCATCCACCTGAAAAGTAGCAACGAATAATCTTGCAAAAACATAAACACCTATCTTGACCAGCACAGCAGCATGGAGCAGCGCAGTAACAGGTGAAGGAGCAACACCAGCATCAGGAAGCCAGGTATGTAGCGGTAATGTCGCTGATTTTGAAAGAATACCAAAAAGTATGAATATTACTGCTGTATTGGATATATGTGTTTGACTCAATACACCTAGATCAAAAGAACCGGCTGTACCATAAACATCTACGAAACCTATAAGCATCATAAGAGCACCAAATACGGTAATAAGGAAAGCCTTATCCGCTTTGATCACATGATCCTTTTCCCTAAAGAAACCTATTAATCTCCAGCAGGCGATCGCAGTGATCTCCCAAAACAAATATAGTGTTATAAGATTCCTTGAAAAAACGATACCCATCATTGAGCCCAGAAAAAGAACTACCATAAAATAATATTCATTCCTGTTCTCATAGTGCTTGATATAACCGATCGAATAAAAAACTATTATGGATCCAACTATGGTGGAAACGAGTGCCATAAACACTGCCAACTTGTCTGCATAAAAATAGTTCATGGAGAGCACTTGGCTAAAGCCAACCATTATATTGTCTCCACCCATAACTTTTCCCGCTAATGAAAAAGCGCAAAGCATGGAACAAAGGATCATCAGAACAGCCATTATATTTCTGAAGTTCTCAGATAATCTTCCAAATAATGGTAGTAAAAAAGAGCCCAGAACAGGGACAAATATCGCCAGTAAAATCAGGGATTCACCATTCATACCCAAAACTCCTAAATATTGTATTTTTTGCCAGGGTTAGTGTTACAACGGACTTAACAATTTGACAAACATAAAATCAGTAATTTATCTTATCAAAATCATTACCGGTACCATCAAAAACCACACTGTTAGCGGATGAGAGGGCAACAACCCTTGTAAATATATCAGAAACATCCCTTATATCGTGCAGTGCACAAATAACTGTTTTTCCTGACCTTAAAAAATCATGGATAAAAGCCAACAAGGAAGCCTTTGTGTTGTTATCAAGACCGTTGAAAGGCTCGTCCATAACAAGAATGTCGGGATTTAGAGCAAGAACAGAGGCCAAGGCTACCTTTTTTTTCTCACCTTCGCTAAGGTGATACGGGATTCGATCAACCAGATGGGCAATACCAAACATTGCCAAACAGTCTTTTATTCGCTTTTCAAGCTCATCGGTATCAAGACCTATCTGTCTGGGACCAAAAGCGATCTCATCATAAACACTGGTGCAAAAAAGCTGATGTTCAACATTTTGGAATAAAAAGCCTATTTTCTTGTGCATAGACTTTAAAAACATCATATCCTTTGCGGTATTCCCGTCAACAACGGTACCTTCGAACGAATATTGTCCGCTGGAAGGAGACACAAGACCGGCGATTATTTTTAAAAGAGTTGATTTCCCGCTTCCATTAGGTCCAAGGATCGCAACAGAATCACCTTCAAGAACTTTTAAGGACAGCTTCTTTATTGCAAGTTTATCATCATAAAAATAGCTGGCCTCGTTTATATTTATAAGCTCCCTCATAGTACGAATACGTACAACACTATTAGTGATAAAACCACATAATAAAGGTCCTGCGCCCTGAGTCTGAACTTAAGCTTATAATAGCCCGGATAACTACCGTCAAAACACCTACAAATCATAGCGTTGTATAGCTCCTCTGAATACGCTCTTGATTTGAGGAACATAACACCAAATATAGCAAAGGTAGCATTGTGGTTTTTCTTGTTAACACCAACAGAACGTAATTTTAGTGCTCGAAACATCTCCAGTGCACAATCACCAAGTAGTATTATATATTTCAGTGCAAGATCAAAAACCAAGATCAACACTCCAGGTATATATAATCTGTTCATACATCCCGTTATATGATGTGGAAGGCAAGTATAAACAAGTATGCTAATGCAAATTATGCTGCCTGTGACCCTTAGAAATAGCAAAAGGACATTGTATAAATTAGAGTAAAAGAACAGAGATGGCAAAACTATCAGCAGAGAAAAGACTATTGAAGAAGAAAAAAGTTTGAGTATTCTTTTTCTATCATAGCTATTAATAAAGAACAGAAATGATAACATATATACGTTAACTACCGCCGAATAGAACACACTCCTTGTAAAACTAAGGCTGATAACAAAGGCAATAGTAAAAACTAACTTCAATATAATGCTTACTTTATATATCCACGAACAATTCGTGTTCTTTCTTCTCCTAAGGCTTGATAATATCCCAACAACAGAAAGAATATTCTTGCTCAAAAAAGAATTACTATCTCGTACAGGTACATAGTCGTCTTTTTTTAATAACCAGTCGTACATCAACTACCTTTTCTTGCTATGGTCTTTTTAAATAGTACGAGCACCCCAAAAATTGCCAATATAAAAACCACTCCAGCAATAGCAGAAATCACATATCCAACAGTCTCGCTGGCTATCATACTGATTGTATAATCTGGCATCAAAGAATTAAAAGAAAAACCTGTCAGCATACCTTGGGGTATAAAACCCAATAGGCCATTTATTTCAGAAACCCCCCATTCTCCCCAAGCAGTACCTGAGGCAATAAGCCCTAATGGACAGGCAATACACATTACAAGTAGCATTAAATAGATCGGTTTTAATCTATTGTATCCAAATGCATAAAGATATGACGGAGAAACCTTTTCAATATAGGAATATACCCCTAATGTCACAAAAGCCTCTATAAAGCCAACAACAAGCAAGTGCGGCATCATCATGGCGGGTATTGAAACGATCAGTGGAAATGGTGCATAAAGAGGAAGCCCCATTTGGTCTTTGAACAACAGTGGTTGTAGCCCAAACTCAATTGCCGTTAATAAAGCTCCAGTGGTTATTGACACATATGCAGATGTAAATATTGCTATACGTTTCCATACAGTCTTCTTTGGCGATAATGATGTAATAATAATGTAAGAAGAATATGAGACCATCGGCATAACGAATGCCATATTAAAAGCATTAACACCAAATGATATTATGCCTCCGTCGCCAAAAAACAATGCTTGTATAAACAGTGCAACAGAAATGGATATACAGGCCGCATATGGACCTACCAACAAAGTCACTAGTGTAGCCCCAACCGCATGTCCTGTAGTCCCTCCAGGCAAAGGAACATTGAACATCATTATTAAGAACGAAAATGCTGACATCAGGGCAATAGAAGGTATCTTTCTTAATGAAAGATCTTCGTTTATCTTTTTAATACACTTTGCCCACACTGGAATCATAGCTGCGCCAATAACAGCACAAGTAGAGGGACTAAGATAATTGTCTGGTATATGCACCTTTACACCTCTGATTTTTAGGTTCAAACCTGTATTACGAAAATCTAAGCATGGTGTCAATCAAAACAACCAAAGCAGTCTAGTTGTTAAAATTAAAAGGCGGAACCCTAGGGGGGGTTCCGCCTCATATAATAAGACGAGACATCAGTTATGGATGTCCCGTGAATGACGACAATTAGTCGCCAGCAGATATTGCCTCTACGGGGCACACACCTACACAATTACCACAGTCTATACACTTTCCACCGTCTATAACAAAAACACTTGCATCAGGACCAATCGCAGATACTGGGCACTCTGATTGACACGCCCCACAACCTACACACTTTGTCTTGTCTATTTTATGAGCCATACCAAAAATCCTCCTTTGAAAAATAGATATTAAATACAAAAACATAATATATATATCAGGTCAATAAATATAAATCATTAGAAAAAAACAGCCATTCTGCTTTACTTGCCTTTGTTGATAAAAGGATATAGTATACCTCGTATGATCTTAAAACATGGCAATGGAAGAGTAACTTTTATATTTGATCAGCCCTCCACATACCCAGTCTATCTCACAGGCGATTTTAACGACTGGAGCACACAAATAGAACCAATGGAGTTCATAGAAGAAAAGTGGCAGAAAACAATAAAATTAAAACCAGGTGCTTACCAGTTCAAATATTTTACAATAGAGCCTGATGGAATGCACTGGTATAACGACTGGCGTGCTGATGCTTATGTAAAAAGCCCTTTTGGCGGCGAAAACTCAGTGGTAATACTGGACTAATCGTTCTCAACTACAAGAACAACTACGTCAGGTTTATCATCGTACTGCCTTCTTACTTCCCTTTTAACAAGTTGTTTTATGTCTTCTCTCATATCTGTAAGTTTTTTATGTTTGTTGTTTTGTCTTATGAACTCAGCAACCTTCTTTTCAATAACAGATACCAAACCAAGCATTGCCTGGCTTTGTGATATACCTTTTGTGAATATTCTGGGCCTTACAAATAACTTGCTGCTATTCTTCTGATTTGGCACAAGAACAACGCTCATGAGACCTCTTTCCGCACAAATAGCTCTTTCCTTGAGTACAGAACCATCTATCAGTTCTCTTGTCATTGAATCAACATACATCCTGCCGGGTTTTTCTATGCTGCTAATATATGAAAATTCTTTATCTTCATAAGAAAGATGATCTCCATTTTTTGGCACAAAACAATTATCTCTTGGTATCCCTTCAGAAACAGCGATATCTACGTGGCTCTTCAAATGTAGGTATTCTCCATGTATTGGAAGAAAATACCTTGGCCTTACTTCTTTTATTAACTCCCTCAATTCATCAACGTTGGCGTGGCCGGAGCAATGAACATCATCTGAATAAATGATCTGTGCGCCTCTTTCTGCAAGCCTGTTAATAGCATCCATTATAAGCTTTTCGTTCCCGGGTATCTTGCTAGAAGAAAAGATCACAAGATCACCATTCTCTATTTTTAGTTGAGGATGTACGCCATTAGAAAGTTTCATTATAGAAGAGTTTCTTTCAGCCTGGCTCCCGGTACATAAAAATACTGCCTTTGATTTCGCAGTATGAGAGAGTTCGGAGTCTGGCTTTATACAACCTTTATCATTCTCTAAGTAGCCAAGCTTTTTTGCTATGGAAACATGCGTTTTAAGATTTTGACCTGCTATAAAAAGACTCTTCCCGTGTTTTTTACACAAGGAAACAAGTTGGTTGACCCTTGATATGTTGGAAGAAAAAAGAGTAACTACGATCCTGCCCTTTGCCTTAACAAAATACCTATCAAGGTTCTCAAGAACATCCTGCTCAGAAACAGACTCGTCCATATTGTCTGCGTTAGTGCTGTCACTGAGCAAAAGATCTATCTCACCCTTACTCTTTATTTCTTGTATCCTTGATAAAAACTCTGATTTGTTCCTACCGCTAAACCTAAAGTCAGTAACATATAGAACCCTAAGTCCTTTTGTAGTTATAAATAGTGCACTTGCATCAGGTATGCTGTGATCAACCTGTATATACTCAATATTGAATGGCCCTTCTTTGATAACAGAACCATATTTTATCTCTGAGACATCAGTTTTGAATTTTGGGCCCAACACATTCGCTACTCTGAACTTTATAACTTCTGATGCATATGGTGTTGCATATATTTTAGGTTTGATATGCTGGAAAAGGTATGGCAAACCACCAACGTGATCCTCATGACCATGAGTAATGAATATAGCATCTATTTTTTTATACCTATCACATAAGGCTTCATAGTCGGTGACTATGGCTTCAACGCCAAGATATTGAAAAGGGGGGAATAAAACCCCACAATCTATAAATATAACGTGTCCGCCAGATTCAAAGGCGAACATATTCATACCTATCTCGCCAGTGCCGCCTATAGGCGTAAGTTTTATCATTTAAAAAACCTCTTGATCAATACTTTGTAGTTAATCCTATCATCAGCACTAATCTTTTATAGCTAGCTGCAGGATCTGGACCGTTATATAAAGCGAATGAGTTAAAGGCATCGGAATTAACCCATTCTGCAAGAACCCTAACAAAGAAAGAAAGATTCTCCTTAATACTTCCCATGCTCATAATTGGAAATGCCATTTCAGATATAAGCGCCAGCCTGTTATCTATCCTCTTTGCTGGTGGCAATCTGTAATATCTATATATGTATTGTAATGTTGAAAGATTAACAATGCTGTCATACCAGATATTCTTGAACTCCAGGGCTAACCTATTATCAAC
>CAYVOB010000007.1:0-25841 GCA_964452945.1 uncultured Bdellovibrionales bacterium | reverse complement strand
CTGGTCCTGCTTTACTGAATCCTTTACTTTTGCGATAAGTGAGCTCTTTTTTTCTTCTATATTTTTGTTCTCTTTATCTGGGAGTGACATTTCTGCTTTTTTTGGAGCCACTGTTTCCTCTGCTCCTTCTTTTGCCTCTTCCTTATTCACGAGGGCGAGGTCCTTTTTAAGGATATTTGGCAAGCCTACAACGTCGATATTTATAGGTTGGGCATCACCAATGCCACCCGAGATGAGCACCGGTTTGGACATTAGTCTGTAAAGACTGGATCCCAAAACAATTGTCAGGATGATAGTAAGATGAAAAGAGGCTGATACAATGAACCAGCGCTTATAGCTATAGAAGTCAGACATTATTTTTCTTGAGGCGGAACTGTAACAAGGCCGATCTTTTCTACTCCGCCTTCTTTTATCTTGCTTATTATCTTGGCAACAAAACCATAAGGTAGTTTTTCGTCAGCTTTGATAAAGATATTCTTGTTGGACCTGTTCCTGAACATAAGATCTATCCTTTTCTCAAGCAAACCCTCTGTTACTTCCTGTGAATTTATGAATATGGTCTGGTTGTCCCTTAAGGCTACAACAACAGGCTCTTCTTCCTTTGCCATTGTTCCGCCTTTTGCTGCCGGTAGGTTTATCTTTATACCCTGCTCAAGCATAGGTGCTGTAACCATGAATATGATCAAAAGAACAAGTACAACGTCAACGAACGGTGTCATGTTGATGTCGCTAAATGTTTTCTTGGAGGTTCTTTTTAGGTCCATTAGCCCTTTTTTCTCCCTTTGTAGGTTCTGGTTGCATAAAGACCTTGTAGCTTATGTTAACGAATTCATAAATGAACGAGTTCGAACGTTGCTCGATCTTTTCCACTTTGTGGATTATGTGGTTGTAGAAAATTACTGCGGGGATAGCTGTTAACAATCCCACAGCAGTTGTGACAAGAGCTTCTGCTATACCTGGCGCAACAGCACTTAATGTATTGTTGTGGTTTATGGCAAGGCCTCTGAACGAGTTTATTATCCCCCATACCGTACCCAAAAGTCCTACGAACGGTGACGAGGAACCAATGCTTGCAAGAGAGGTTACTTTTTGTCCCAGGGTACTGGTTATGATGTCTCTTTTTGCTGCCATAGCCCTTTGAACGTTTTCTAGGCTATCGGGGTTGTTGCTCAGTCTCGCACTGTGAAGGGACTTTAGTTCATCATACCCGGCTATATATATGCTGGGCAGGAACCCTTCAGCATACCTTTTTGAATCACTGTAAGCAGCATCAAGGTCTGAGTTATTTTTGAATTTTTCATAAAAGGCCTCTGATTCCCTTTCTGACCTTTTTAATAGAAAGTACCGTGATAAAAATATCGCCCATGAAACTATTGAGAACAACAATAGCAACATCAGGACACCTTTGATCATTATGTCGGCTTTTAAAATAAGTGTTATTATATCCATGGGCCTAGATTTCCACGTATTGGGCGGTATGTCAAGACCCTGCACCACTGGCTTAATGCCGCGCTCCGAAGTTCTGGCAGTATCGAGGAATTTATGATATCCAATAATATATGGCCGAAAGGATAGGGATACTCAGTTTAGGTGACTTCTCTAAAACACTGATGCTTGCTCCCTTGTTCGCAAGGATAAAGAAGCACTCACCGGATTCATCAATATCGTTGGTATGTGACGGTGCTGTACGTGATCAAGGGGTGCTCTTACCAAATGTAGACGTTTTTTTGTCTGTTGATGAATCGTTAGAAGGTGTTTTTGACCTGTTCATCAACATAGAACATGATGAACTTAGCTGTGCGGTAGCTTCCAGAATAAGGACAAGCTCCTTTAAAGGTTTTATTACGGACGAATATGGGCAAAAAAGAGTAGAGGGTCTTTGGTTCAAGTATCTTGAACACATATATGATCCGCACTTTTTGAATATGTTGCATTACTCTGATATTGTTTCAGTAGCTTCAGGTTTTCCTGTAAAAGAATTTGTTGATGTTAAATTCACCGGTCTTGTGGACAGTGAAAGTTCATTGTTCTCATATGGACCATACGGCAATGGCAGCAGGGTAGCAGTCAACGGTGTTGAATGGGTCGCCGGTTTTGATAGCGACGGTTTTTTAGAATATCTACCAGGCGTTCAAATAAGAATGACAAAAGAGCTCTTTTACGGGTTTATCTACAGATCTGTTTGGAAATCCACTATAAGCAGGACAATAAAGGCCGGGGATCCGCAAAGGTTCTTATCCTTTGGGGAGACCTTCTTGGACAGGATGGTCGATATAGACAGGGAAATTGAACATCTCAAAGACAAAGTATTCAAAAAGTTCGATGCCGGGTCTGTATCTGAGTTGAGCTCTTCTCAGGAAAGTTTTTTGAATGCGGTCAAGATGGTAAAGGACCTTGCTTTTGAGGGGCAGAAGGCTTCAAAGGAGTTCCTCTCCGCTGCTTCTAAAGGTGTTCATGATATATCAGAGATAAAAAAGATAAGATCAAACATACTCGATATAGAGCGCAAAATAGAGGCTACAAGAGCTATGAATAGATATGTCGCTCCACTTATCGACTTTTTTAGGGCAGAAGAGCCTGTTGAAGACGTTAAGAATGTTTTCCCGCTAGCAAAAAGTACGATGCTCTCCTTTGAGGATCTTTTTTCAAGAGCTTCGTTTACAGAGGAAATAGTGAAAGGAGAGAAGAATGGATAAAGAAAGGCTCAGGCGTTTTATAAGGGAAATACCAAAGTGTGACCTGCACGTACATTTAGGCGGTTCCATCAGGGTTGCTACACTTATAGAGCTTGCAAAGTCTGCCAAGGTGGAGTTGCCTAGTTACACCGAAGAGGGTTTGTATAGCACTGTATACAAGGATACCTACCAGAGCCTGCCGGAATATATCAGCGCTGTTGATAGAGGGATCTCCGTTATGCAGACACCGGAGAATATGGAACGTGTGGCGAATGAATTCGCATGGGATAATATCAACGAGGGTGTTTGCTATGTTGAGGTAAGATTTGCCCCTCAGTTGTATGCCAATAAGAAAATGACCATAGAGGATGTTTTTGCTGCAGTTTCCAGGGGAATGGAAAACGCAAAAAAGGACTACAACTCAAGTGCAAAGGTACGGAACAAAGAACTCCCTGAATTCGAATACGGTATAATTGCATGCGCTATGCGCTCGATCCCTAAAGGGGTTGCGGAATATTTTGATAAATTATCAGAGGTTCACAGGTATTCCTCTAACAAAAGGATAAGCTCACTGGCAAGTTATGAGCTTATACAATCAATGATAAGAGCAAGGGACAATGGATATAAGGTGGTAGGTTTTGATCTTGCCGGTGCTGAAGCCGGATTCCCTGCCGGAGAGCACAAGGATGCGTATAGTCTTGCACATAAGAATTTCTTTAAAAAGACCGTTCATGCAGGTGAGGCTTATGGGGCAGAAAGTATTTTTCAGGCAATAACAGATCTTCACGCTGATAGGATAGGGCACGGCTACTATCTATTCTCTGAAGAGATGATAAAAAGTGGCAACATAAAGAACAAAGCCGATTTTATCAAACGGCTCGTCGAGTATATAGCTGACAGAAGGATAACCATAGAGGTCTGTCTTACAAGCAATATGCAGACTAATCCCAGCATTGGTCGTCTGGAAAATCATAGCTTCAAAAAAATGATAGAGAATAAACTTAGCGTTGCGATCTGTACCGATAATAGGACTGTTTCAAAGACAAGTGTCTCCAGGGAGTTGGAGCTGGCAGTGGAGCACTTTGATCTTGGCTACAGAGAGCTTAAGAACTGCATGATCTATGGATTGAAAAGAAGTTTTTATCACGGTTCATATATACAAAAACGCAGTTATGTAAGAGGCATAATAGATCATTACCTGGCTGTAGAAAAAAAATATCCGGATCTCTTTAAATGAAAGTTTTGATCTGTTGCACGACAGAAACCTGGGGCGGACTTGAACAGACTGCTTTTAGGGATGCTATTCACTTAAGAAGTAAGGGCCTTGATACAGCTATACTTTGCTTTGATAGGGGCGCTATATACGAAAAAGCTAAGGCTCAAGGTATAGAGTTGCATGTTGTCCCGCCTACAAAGGGTTATTTTAGTTATAGTTTGTTCAGGGAGGTAAGAAGACTTTGTTCAAGCGGTTTTTTTGACGTAGTGCATATACACAGCTTCAATACCATCTTCTCTCTTCTAATAGGTTTAAAGGGTATACCGATCCCGGTTGTCGCTACCAGGCATATATATGTTGAGCATGTTAAGAAGGATGCTTTTCATAAATGGTATCTTGGGCGAATAGACAAGATGCTGGCGATTAGTGAGTTCTCACGACGTAATATTTTAAGTACCTATCCTGTTCCGGAGGACAAGATAGAGACCCTGTATCTTGGTATAGATCTTGAGAAGTATTCCCGCGGACCTCAAAAAGCCACAGATTTTAAAAAACAGTTCTCCATACCGAATGATAAAAAATTAGTCGGCCTGGTAGGAAGGATAGATCCTGCAAAAGGACAAATGGAATTCGTTAAAGCGATACCCAGCATAGTAAAAGAGCACCCGGATACACATTTTGTAATAGTTGGTAAGACAACCGCACATAAAGAAGAAGCTTATCTGGATAAACTTAAAAAACAGGTCCAGGAACTTGGTGTTTCTGAGTATCTTACCTTTACAGGCTTTTGCAGCGATGTGTCTGTCCCGATGTCCGCTATGGACGTTTTTGTAATGCCCTCTTATTTTGAGGCCTTTGGCCTTATAGCCATAGAGGCTATGGCGTGCAAGGTGCCTGTGGTTGCCACGAACATGGGCAGTATAGAGGAAATAATACCGAATTACGATCACGGGATAAAGATCCAGCCAAGGAGCAGTGAGCAGATAGCAGAGGCTGTTAATATATTGTTGGATGACAGCGGGCTTTGTTCAAGAGTCTCAGATAACGCCTACAGGCTCGTTCATGAAAGGTTCGATCAGAGGGATTACTTCAATAAATTACTTAATGTCTATAATAAATTATCATAACAGAGAAGTGATTTAGATATGTCAAAAGCACCGTTCTTCACTTGTGAAATATCGTCGCTGTGCTAAAAATGGCTCGGGTCTTATTGCTTGACAAAAGGAGTTGAATGTGCTACTGTAAGCAAGTTTTGTACGAGCCTTATGTTTCTATATTAATGGAGCAATAAATGAGCTTAAGAACTATCAAGGAAATCAGAGAAGAGAATAAACCAGTATTTAATCCAAGAAATTACAGAAACAGCCCTATAATCAGGGAGTTCTATAGATTCATAGCAAAGAACGGTCTTAGATCAGAAGCTCTTAGGATGCTTGAGAATGGCGGATCTAAGAGTAAGACCAGCTATCTTTCAAAGATAAGTCTTAACTAACTACAAACCTTGTTCCTGCCGGTTTCCTTTGCACGATAAAGGGCTTTGTCTGCCGCTTCTATCAAATCCTTTGAGGATTCTTCCTGTTTGCTTATTTGAGCTACACCGGCGCTTATAGTCACTACCAGTTTGTTTGAATCGAATACGAACTCGTGTTTTTCTACAGCCTTACGTATTCTTTCTGCGACATCATTTCCGGTCCTTAAGGCGGCCTCGCTCATTATTATGCAGAACTCTTCTCCGCCGTATCTACCTAGTACGTCAGATGTCCTTAAGACCTTATCCCTTAGAAGGCGTACCGTCTCCTTTAGAACATAGTCGCCTGCAAGGTGACCATAGGTGTCATTAACGTTTTTGAAATGATCAAGGTCTAGCATTATTAGCGATAAAGGAAGATCCAATTTTTGACAACGTTTTACCTCTGTTTCCAGATAGTCCAGAATATATTTTCTGTTGAAGCATCCTGTCAGACCATCAAGGTGTGCAAGGTTGCTGAGCTCATCGTGGAACATGGTCTCTATGCTTCCTGCAGGGATGTACTTGAATATTATGTTGCCAAAGCGTATCACGTCCCCGTGACTTGCTGTTTTGTTTTTTACGGGCACGTCATTTATAAAGGTCCCGTTCGTGCTGCCAAGGTCCATCACTTGAAGCGAGTTGCCGTCGTAAATAAGCTCTGCATGTCGTCTGCTTACGCTATCCTCATTGATAGTTATATCAAGGCCGGGATCCCTTCCGACCAGCGTGGATCCCTGGTTCAAGGGATATTTCCTTCCTATAAAAGTTCCGTTCATCTGTCTTAATGAAGCTTTATCTTTTTTTGCGTTCTCAAGTTTTACCTTGAGGGTATTGCTGCTTACTACATTGGTTTTATCTTTTATCTTTTTTGTGGTGGTCATTTAGTAACCCCTTCTTCCCATCATTTTGTAGGTATACTTTTTACCCAATTCTACACCAGGTTGGTCGAATGCGTCTATTCCCATCAATTCGCCGGTGATAGCAACTGCTGCTTCAAAGAACATGAACAGGCTGCCTAGATTGTAGGCGTCCAGCTTGTTAAGTTCTATTCTTACCGACGGCACATTGTTCTCATACAAAGCTTTTTCTGTTGAGAGCATCTCGGCCCTCAGCAGTTCGTGCATACTGTGTCCGCAAAGATATGAGAACGCATCAACTTCTACGTCGAATTTTGGTAATACGACGTTCTTGGCAGGAGCCTCTATCCCAATGAACGTTATGAATTTATCCTTTGGCCCTTCCATGAATAACTGTAGTTGTGAATGCTGATCTGTTGCACCTGTGGAGGGTATAGGCGTTTGCCCTTCTCCTTTTTTCCCAAGGCTTTCTGCCCAAAGCTGAACATACCAAGCGCTAAAATCGAATAGTTTTGTAGAATAAGGCATCATTACAGATATTTTTTTCCCTTCTAGGGCATGTTCATGCTTTATCAGGGCATATTTCAAAATAGGGTTTTTTTGTATGTCGTCAACACGGGTAAGTTCTGAAACTTCTTTTGCCCCATCTAACATTGCCTCTATATCAACACCTGCAACGGCAGCCGGTAGCATACCTACATCCGTTAGCACACTGAACCGTCCGCCTATGTTCGCAGGTACATCGAAGGTCTTGAACCCCATCGTATTTGCCAGTGGTCTTAGTGCTCCTTTTTCTGGATCGGTGGTAAGGATTATCCTCTCTATTGCCCTCTGTTTACCCATCTTTTTGCATAACATATCATAGATCACCAGGAACTGTGCCATGGTCTCGGCGGTGGAGCCTGATTTTGAAATAACGTTGAATACGGTCCTTGAAAGATCCAAAGACTCCAAAAGTTCCATGAAATATTCAGAGTCTACGTTATCTGCAAAAGTTACACGGGGTGTCTTTTTTGAGAACTTGTTTGTTAGGGAGCTGATTATTGTCTTGCCCCCAAGGCTTGAGCCACCAATGCCTAGGACAACAAGGTCATCATTATGCTCCTGGATGCAGGAAGCTATGTCCTTTATCTTTTTTACGTTATCCCTGTTATATGGTGCGTCTAAAAATCCTATGCTACCGGCGGTCCTTTTTGACAGCATTTTTTTTACAGCATCTGTTTTTGTTAACTTAACAGTTGAGGCTTTGTCCCAGTGGATCGAGAACATGTATACTCCTACATTAATGATCTTTTATATACGAACAATGTTGCGCCAAAATAGAAACTCCATGCGAACAAAGCACACAGGGTTATAATCCCAGCGACGGTCATTATGCTTCTTAATGTCCTCTCTGTCCCATCGCTGATCTTAAATAAATTGAATACGAAAGTTGGTTGATATATTAGTATAAAGGCTAGGTTAAAAAGTAATATCTCAAGGACGCTCATCATAGTAAAGCTCATATGCCACCTATATTATCAATTTCAGCTTTTAGTTCTTCTATACCAGATTTTTTTAACACAGAAACGTAAAAAAAGCGCGTTTTTATAGTTTTGTGGGAGGAAGAAAGGTGTTTCTTTCGATTGGCAAGCTCATTTGAAGATAGCTTGTCCGTTTTGGTAAATATAAAATAAAAAGGCAGTCCTGCCTGCTGAAGCCAATCTGCAAGATCCAATTCGTCACTCTCCAGCCCTCTTCTTACATCGCTGATGATGAATACAGCTTTAAGGCTGTCTCTTTCCAAAAGATATTCTTCTATCAAACCTTTCCAGGAATGACGAAGCTTTTTAGCGACCTTTGCATAACCATAACCAGGAAGATCTGCAAACAGTATTTTGTCCTCATAGTCATAAAAATTTATAAGGATGGTCTTTCCTGGTTTAGAGGAGGTCCTTGCATGTTTTCCACCTATGAGAGCATTTATAAGAGAGGATTTCCCGCTGTTAGAGCGCCCAGCAAAAGCGAGCTCAGGTTTTGATGATACGGGCCATCCCTCTTTTTTTACGGAACTGGTTATTAATGCCGTTTTCGCCATGATTTTTCTCTTGATACCTAATCAAAGTATAGTATTTAGTATCATAACAAAGCTTTGGAGAATATCTATGGAATTCCTTTTTAGCATAGTTGGACACAGATTTACAATAGGCCTCAAAGGTGTCATAGATGCCTCCTTTAAGCTTAGTTCGGAGATATATAAGATCCTTCAAGACAGTGATGGTGTATCAGAAATAGTCTTTGTGCTTAGAAAAGTAGAGAATATTGATAAGGATGGCGTAAAGGCCTGGGAAAAGGAAATAAAAAAGCTGGCAGGAAAAGGGTACTCACTTACATTCATAGAATGCCCAAGGGTCCTTTTGGAAGTCCTTTTGAAGATGGAAAAAAGCGGTTCTATGAGGGCAATAAGGTCCTTCATAGTCCCTTATTATTGTGAGAGCTGTAATGATGAGTTCCCGCAACTAATAAACACCAATTCAATAACCCTGTCGTTTGCCTCATACAGCAAGCCTAATTGTCCTCAGTGCAACAAGAGGTTATCACTGGATATAACGGATGATGAAATAGAAAGGATAACGAGCCTACTCCCCATAACAGATTCATACAGCGATAAGAGGAAGTACCCTCGTTTTGATGTCTCTGTGTATGACCTTAAGGCTGTTGTTACAAGGAAGAAGGATAATAAATCCTACGCCATGGCTATAGTTAATTTTAGTGAGGCAGGTTTGTGCCTTGCAGGAAGGAATTATTTTGAGCCCGGCGACAACGTCGGTATAGAGATAACTCACAAAGGCAGCAAGCTCTCTGTGGATGGCACTGTTGTATGGTATTCCATGGAAGGTGATTCTGATTACATGATGGGCCTTTCTTTATGGTCCAAAGACATATTTAACCTGCTTATTAAAGCATAAACTATCGGAGGCTATTCGATGAGAGTACTCGTTATTAACTGTGGAAGTTCGTCTGTGAAATTCCAATTCGTAGAGACCAGGGATCACAAAAAAATGGCCTGGGGTATTGCGGAAAGGATAGGCGAAAAGGATTCTCTTTTTACATATAAGAACGACAAGGGCTATATAATATCCAAGGAAAAAAAGGTCATATCGGACCACGAAGCTGCAATAAAGATGATCGTGGACTACCTGCAGGACCCCACTAATGGCGTGATAAAAAGTAAAGACGACATAGAAGGCATAGGGCACAGGGTCGTTCATGGTGCGGAAAAATTTTCGTCATCCGTAAGGATTACCGATGAGGTGGTCGATGTTCTAAAAAGGTTCACCTTTCTTGCTCCATTGCACAATCCTGCGAACATACTGGGAATAGAGGTTTGTAGAAAACTTTTCCCCAAACATGTACAGTGTGGTGTGTTTGACACTGCCTTCCATCAGAAAATGCCAAAGCATGCCTTCTTGTATGCTATCCCACAGAGCTATTATAAGGAACATATGATAAAAAGGTATGGCTTCCACGGTACTTCACATAGATATGTATCAAAAATAGCCGCTGACAAATTGAACAGAGAGATCAACAGTCTTAGGATAATTACCTGCCACCTTGGCAATGGTGCCAGCATTACTGCGATAAAGAATGGGGTAAGCGTTGATACTTCCATGGGATTAACTCCTCTTGAGGGTCTTATGATGGGCACGAGAGGTGGGGATATGGACCCTGCACTTCCACTGTTCCTGATGGAAACACTTAATATGTCGTTAAAGGATGTTAACACGCTGCTCAATAAGAAGAGCGGCATACTCGGTATATCCGGAAAGTGTAATGATATGAGAGAACTTCATCAACTTATAGAGCAGGGTGACGATGATGCAAAACTGGCACTCTCAATGTACTGTTACAGACTTAAAAAATATATAGGTTCTTACATTGCTGCTATGGGCGGATTGGATGCACTTGTATTCACAGGTGGCATAGGCGAGAATGACGAGTTCGTCAGGGAGTATGCTACGGAAGGTCTAGACTGGTTCGGTATAAAGCTGGACAAGAAGCTGAACCTTGAACTTAATAGACGAGAGGCGACCATCTCTGCTGCTGATTCCAAGGTACCAATATTCATAATACCTACTAATGAAGAGTTGGTCATAGCTCTTGATACAGAGAAGATAATCAAGGGAGAGCCCGTAGATTACTAATAATGGCTTGACACGTATGGCCCATTGTTATTAAAACACATAGTTCACTTTTTTTGGAAGGAGGAAAACCAAAATGGCTAGAGATTTTATTTTTACTTCAGAGTCCGTTACAGAAGGGCATCCAGATAAGATAGCCGATCAAATATCTGATTCTATTTTAGAGGCAACGCTAAAGGATGATCCTAATTCAAGAGTTGCATGCGAGACCCTTGTTACCACCGGTATGGCGGTAATTGCTGGTGAAATAACCACAAATACTTATGTTGATATGCCTGCAATAGTAAGGGCTGCCATAAAGAGGATCGGTTACACACATTCAGATATGGGTTATGACTGGGAGACTTGCGCTGTTATGACATCCATAGACAAACAGTCACAGGATATAGCTGTTGGTGTTGATGAAGGGGCAGGACTTTTTAAAGAACAGGGAGCAGGTGACCAGGGTATGATGTTCGGCTTTGCTTGTCGCGATACCGATGTCCTTATGCCGGCACCTATATATTATTCACACCTTCTTGCAAAAAAACTTTCAGAAGTAAGGAAGAGTGGTGAGATATTAGATCTTCGTCCTGATGGAAAAACACAAGTTACAGTAAGGTATGAGAACGACAAACCGGTTGAGATAACGACAGTAGTTGTTTCAAGCCAGCATTCAGAGACTATAAGCCACAAACAGCTTGAAGAAAGCATCATAGAACACGTAATAAAGAAGACCTTACCTGCAAATCTTTTAAAGAACCCTAAATATTTTGTAAATCCTACCGGAAGATTTGTCATCGGTGGACCACAGGGTGACTGCGGGCTTACAGGGAGAAAGATCATAGTGGATACCTATGGCGGATTCGCTCGTCACGGCGGCGGTGCTTTCTCTGGAAAAGATCCTTCAAAGGTTGACCGTTCTGCTGCTTATGCTGCTAGGTACATTGCGAAGAATATAGTAGCTGCAGGGATTGCGGACAAGTGCGAAGTTGAGCTCGCCTATGCGATAGGTGTTGCTGAACCTCTGTCAATATTTGTAGAGGATTTTGGAACCAGTAAGGTGGGCAGTAAAAAACTTGAAGCTGCAGTAAGGGAATTGTTCCCCGTAAAACCAGCTGAGATAATAAGTAAGCTCAAGCTAAAAGAAGTTCCTTACAGCCAAACAGCTGCATACGGCCACTTTGGAAGAGAAGAAGCAGGCTTTACCTGGGAAAAGACCGACAAGATTGAGGCCCTCAAGGCATACTTTAAATAATAGTCCTAAATACGATCACAAATAAAAGCCCTCTCCACAACGGAGGGGGCTTTTTTATTCCCTTACTGATATGATTTCGTACTCAAGGATAGACTTCCTTTTTTAGGTCATGGTCTTCGTTCGCTGTCCTTCTAAGGTCAGCCGGCCCTGCATTGGCAGCCCTACGGATTGTACCTCGGCCTGCTAGTTCATCAAAAGACTTAAACGACGTCTGACCTAAGAATGGCTAGATCTCTACGACAATGACCTAAAAAAGGAAGGCTATCCTTGAGTGTAAACGGTATAAGCCATACTGTAGATAGGGAGACATAAAGGCCTATTGTATTTAGATGGTTGTGGGTTTAGAATTAGGTCCATGACAGGCTTAAAAATATATCTTGAAGAGATCAAGGGTGACAACCCAGGTAAGGTCTATATTATCAGTCGAGGAACTACCCGTCTTGGCAGAAAGAACGCCGATATAGAAATAAGTAACGAAAGAGTTTCTGGGATGCACGCAGAGATCCATTACAGCGGTACTAGGGTCCTTATAATGGACAGGAACAGCACCAATGGTACCTATGTTAACGGTAAAAGAGTACGTAGGGTCGCATTAAAGGATAGCGATATTATATGTATCGGTGGAATATCAGAAAAAGCTTCTGCTGTTTTTAAGCTTAGGATAGAAGGCGAGCTGAAAAAAGTCATCTATGTTATAAATCGCAGCTTTGATTCAAAGTTCAAATACCTCTATATGTTGGCCGCTGTACTTGCCTTTTTATTTTTCTTATGGCTTGTAATACCGACAGGAGATAGAACTTCGCTCCCTGGTGGGGACAAACCCTGGGAAAATGCGGAGTCATTGTCCTCGTATCCTGTTTCTGGAAAAACAGTGGTCCTGGTCCTTGGTGACACAATTTCTCTCCCTTCTGATGGGGACTGGAAGACAGAGGTTCGTTATGAGCTCACAAAGGATGATGGGACCTATGAACCAAGGATGTATTTTGTTTATATCTACAACGATGCTCCTGCTAAGGACAAGATCATAGAGTCCAATATCACCGTGCAAAGGTTTAAGCCTGATTTTTTAGGTGATGTAGAAAGGGAAACTATAAGGAATTTCCTGTGGCACGAGACAAAATTCCTTAAAGAGAACAACATTGATAAAAAATTCACTTACTCAAAGACCAAGATAGGTGTGTGGCAGTGGATAATATGGCAGGATCCTGAAAAATTTAACCTCTACGGTACTTGTATAACCAAACGTGGACGTTTGCTTGTTCAGGCAGCAGCCTTCGATATGTTCTCTTTAAAAAAATTCTTCCAGTATTTTGCAGATACGTATCAAGAAGGGTCTATTACTGGATATTAAAGTTTTCTTAATCCTCTTACGACTACCTTATTGCCAGGAAGAGTAGCGTCTATACCTGCGGGAACTTCATGGCGTTGTTCCAGATCGAGTAATACTTTTTTTATTAGCTCAATGCCGGTATCCAGATTAGCCATATGTAGTTTAAAACTTGTGCTTGCTGTGTATGCTGTTAGTATTTGATCATCCAGGACCAGTTCGGAAATCTCTCCAAGGGGTTTTAACTTGTCCATGACAGAGATCGCCTCCATATATTTTCCTGACGGTACCGTTATGATGGGGAGGTCGTTCTTATATCCCACTATGAGCTTGTCTACTACAGTGCCGGTATCATCTATGTAATAGATCGAGTCATTCATTTTTGCTAGCGCCACGACTTCTTTGGAACTTATGGTTATCTCTATTTTGGAGGGGATGGTCCTCCATATCTTTACCCTCTTCACCCAGGGGTCTCTTCTAATCCTTTGTTTCAGCTCTTTTAGGGGGATCTCGTAAAGCCCTGTTTTGTTGCTTATGCCAGTAAGCCCCAGTATCCTTTCCTTAGGGATGTTAGGGGGCGTTATTATACTTATCTCTTTTATCTTAAAGACTTTCATCGACGTTATCATGTGAAATGAATACTGGCAGCTTTTGAACAGCAAAGCAAACAATAACAGGATGATAAGCAGTCCTACCAGCCTCTTTAAGGGGTTCTTCTTTTTCTTCTTTTGTATATAAAGTCCATTCATCCTTTACAAACCTTATGGTATTGTTGTCTAAGATATAATATAATACACGATAGCATAACTTATGAGCAAGAATAATGAAATAATTGTTGGACTTGATCTTGGCACCACCAAAACATGTGCACTCGTCGGTAAAGTGACCAAAAACGGCGTGGATATATTGGGGATTGGCTCGGCCGCATCTAGCGGTATAAAGAGTGGTGTCATAGTTGACATAGATCTTACTTTAGACGCTGTAAAAAAGGCTGTTTCCCAGGCAGAGCTGATGTCTGGATATAATATACAGAATGTCTACGTCGGAGTATCAGGTAGTCACATAAACTGTTCGAACGAAGAAGGTCAGTATCCGCTTAAAGGACAGCCTGTAACCCAAAAGGATATAGAAAAAGCAGTAGAACTTGCTCAGTCCGCAAAGGTAATGGAACCCAACAGATGCATGCTGCATGTTGAAAAAATGGGTTTTACTATAGACGGTGCAAAGGGTATCAAAAAACCGCTTGGTATACCCGGCAACAGGATAGAATCAAGGGTACATATAGTAACTGCCAACACGGCATTTGTTGATAATATAAGGAGCTGTGTAGAGCGTAACGGTATGAACGTTGATGGTGCTGTTTTTGAGGCCATAGCTTCTGGTTACTCTGTGCTTCTTGAAGAAGAAAAGGACCTTGGTGTTGTGCTTGTAGATATTGGTGGAGGCACTACTGACCTTACCATATTCTACGAGGGCAATATCGTTTATTCATCTGTAATACCTTTTGGAGGGAACATCCTTACAAAGGATTTGTCAGAGTGTATAAGGACACCTTTTTCTGTCGCAGAGGATCTAAAGGTAAATCATGGAGCTGCATTATCAAGGCTCATAAGTAGGGATGACACTATAACCGTCCCTATAGTCGGTGGACGAGGCAATCAAAAAATTTATAAGAATCTTTTGGCAGAGGTGATAGAGGATCGACTGGAACAAGCTTTTGCTGTGATAGAAAGGGAATTAAGGAAAAGCGGATACTACAACAACCTGTCGTCTGGAATGGTTATAACAGGTGGTACGTCGATGTTAAATGGCATAACTGATTTTGCAAGGGACTACCTGAACCTGCCGGTAAGGACTGGTGTTCCGACTAATTTTGTAGGACTAAAAAGCATTGCTTCAAGTCCAATATATTCTACCGCAGTGGGATTGATAATGTATGCCGGAAAGCTGACCATAGAGGAAAAGGCATTTAATTATGTGCCAAGGTCAGCTGGCATGATAGGCAAGCTGATGAATAAGGCAAGGAACTATTATGATAAATTCAGCGATGAATATTTTTAAGCGAGGGCATTATGTTTGATTTTGATGACGACAATGAACAACATCTTATTGGGGCAAGCATAAAGGTGCTTGGAGCCGGCGGTGGCGGCGGTAATGCTATTAATACAATGATAGCTGCCGGTTTTACTGGCGTACAGTTCATCGCTGCCAACACAGATAAACAAGCACTCGCTAGCAACAGTGCCCCTGTAAGGATACAGCTTGGTAAAGAACTTACCAGTGGCTTGGGTGCCGGTGGCAACCCTGAGGTCGGAAGATCAGCGGCGATAGAGGACACCGAGACAATAAAGACAGCTTTGAATGGATCGGACATGGTGTTCATAACGGCTGGTATGGGTGGCGGTACCGGGACCGGTGCAGCTCCTATAATAGCTGGTATAGCAAGAGAAATGGGAATACTTACTTTCGCTGTAGTTACTACGCCATTCTTTGTTGAAGGTGTTAAAAGACAAAGACAGGCGGAATCAGGCATAGAAGAACTTAAAAAATACGTCGATACTCTGATAATAATACCTAACGAAAGGCTACTCAATATAGTAGGGCAGGAATCACTTGAGGATAGTTTTAAAAAGGTTGACCATGTTCTTTTACAGGCTGTAAGAGGAGTGTCGGACCTGATCAATAAGACTGGACAAATGAACCTGGATTTTGCTGATATAAAATCGGTAATGAAGAATAGTAAGGGTGTTGCAATAGTAGGCATAGGAAGCGCTGCAGGTGAGGATAGGGCTAAAAAAGCAGCAAAGGCGGCGATAACATCTCCATTGCTTGGTAATCTCAAGATAGACGGTGCTACGGGTCTTATAGTTAACATAACTGCAGGCTCGAATATCTCCTTAAAGGAAATAATAGATGCTGTTTCATATATAAAAGAATCTGCCGGAGGCAATGCTGACGTTAAGATGGGAGTTGTAAAGGATGAAAGCCTTGCTAACGAGGTAAGGATGACCGTTGTGGCCACCGGTATAGTACCAAACTACGATATTGCAAAAGAAGAGGCTGCACCAACGGAACCAAAGACTGTAATAGGTTCTACTACTAACACCGAACCCGTTGAGCCTGTATCGAAAAGGACCAGAAGGATAAAAGAAGAAGAGCAGACAGAGACCCTTTTTGACAGTACCGGAGGAGAGGTTGACTGGGATCACGCGCCTTTCCTCAAAAAAGGTAAGAAGATAACTACGGAACTAGTATAACTCGTTACTCAGCCATGAATGGATAGGTAAAGTCAGTCGGTTGTACAAGTGTTTCTTTTATTGTTCGTGGACTGGTCCACCTGATCAAGTTCAAGTAGCTCCCTGCCTTGTCATTTGTACCGCTAGCCCTAGCACCGCCAAAAGGTTGTTGACCAACCACTGCACCAGTAGGTTTGTCATTAACATAAAAGTTACCTGCTGAATTTTCCAGTCGCTGAGTTAGGTGCTCTATCATTTTCCTGTCTTTTGCGAATATTGCTCCAGTCAAGGCATAGGCACTTGTTGTGTCTACAAGGTCCAGGGTTTTTTCAAGGTCTGTATCGTTATAAATAAAAATGGTCAGCACGGGTCCAAAGATCTCTTCCTTCATTGTCTTGAATTTTGGATCAGTGGTAACGATGACAGTAGGCTGGATGAAATAACCTTTTTTGTCGTCGTATTCGCCACCGCAGATCAGTTCTGCATCATTTGATGCTTTTGCATAGTCAATGTATTCCTTGATTGTCTTAAAGGAACTGGCGTCTATAACGGCACCCATAAAATTCGTAAAGTCGTTAATGTCTCCAACCTTTATCCTGCCTACCATCTCCACGATGTGTTTTTTTGTGTCGTTCCATATTGACGTAGGTATGTAGGCCCTGCTTGCTGCCGAACATTTTTGTCCTTGATATTCAAAGGCTCCCCTTACCAGTGCAATTGCGACTTCTTTTGGATCTGCGTCCTTGTATGCAAGAACAAAATCCTTTCCTCCAGTCTCACCTACCATCCTTGGGTAAGACCTATATTTATCCAAGTTGTTGGATACTGTCTTCCACATTGAGTGGAACGTGGAGGTAGATCCTGTAAAGTGGATGCCTGCAAGTTCCGGGTGGTCCATTACGATCTTACCTATTTCTGAACCCTTACCAGGGATAAAGTTTATTACGCCTTTTGGTAGTCCTGCAGTCTCTAAGATCTTCATGACGTAGTACGAACTTAACACAGAGGTGCTTGCCGGCTTCCATAATGCAACGTTCCCCATTAGCACAGGGGCTGTGGGGAGGTTCCCTCCTATGGAAGTAAAGTTGAACGGTGTTACGGCAAGAACAAATCCCTCCAATGGTCTGTATTGTACTCTGTTGTTAGCCTCGGGGATGCTTAAAGGTTGGTCGCTGTAAACCTTCTGCATGTAGTATGGGTTGAATCGCCAAAAATCTATGAGTTCGCACGCGGAATCTATTTCTGCTTGAAATACCGTTTTTGACTGACCGAGCATAGTCGCTGCGTTCATGATCATCCTGTATGGTCCTGCCAAAAGTTCTGCCGCCTTTAAAAGTATCTTTGCCCTTTCTTCCCAGGGCGTAACCGCCCAAGTCTTTCTTGCTTCAAGTGCACTTTTTATTGCCAGCTCAGCCTCTTTTGCTCCAGCCTTATGATAAAAACCCAAGACCTTTGAGTGGTCATGAGGGCATCTTATTTCTTCTTTGATCCCTGTCTTTATTTCCTGTCCGTTTATTATTACCGGTATTTCCACCGGATTTGAAAGTTGCTTTTTTAATTCCTCTTGTATCAATTTCCTTTCGTTGCTTCCCTTTGCATAAGATAGTACCGGCTCATTCTTTGGAAGAGGGATCTTGGAAAAATCGTTACTCATTTTTAACTCCTTAATTGTTTTAAATGCTACCAGGTGATAATTAATATCATTGTTTGTGTTTTATACAAATGTCGTTTTTTATAGCTAGTCCGTGAATGAAACTGTAAAACAAACCTAATAAAATCAATATATTAATAACATTGTCTGATGGCATGGTTGTTGCAGCCATCTTTGGCTGGAGTTATTATGTCCAGGTCTGTAAAAATCTTATTTTTGTTACTTTTGATGATATGCGCCAGGACTGCTTTTGCGCAAGCAGAGTGCCCTAGTGATACCTATGTCCACAAATTCCTTGAATTGGAAATGGATGGGATAAAGACGGAAAGTGAACAAAAAGAGGTCTATGAACAACTTGATAAGATCGTTGATCCAATAGTGAAAGACAAGGAACTTATTGGTATGATCTCGGAGTACAATGATCCCTCTTTTAGTAAGAAACCAAGCGACAATAAATATGAGCTGGTTACAAAGATACTTGGCCGAATAGGTGATCTATTTAAAACTAACGAAAGGGTGGTTTATCGTTCTGTAGATGCTTTAGCTACAGCCCTAATACCCGAAGAAGGGACTTACTATTTTGATTGTGACACTTCCAGCATGATCTATGTGGAGGTACTGGAGAGACTTTTTTCAAAGGATACTCTTCCAATAGTGTTGTTGGATGTTATACCGGTTTATCCCGATCAAGACGGCCACATGCTGATAAGATGGTATTATAATAAACCACAGCAAGGTAATGAATCGCTTCATGTAGACTGGGAAACAACAGGTGATATCTCTAACAACTTTACATATTACTCATCCAATTCTGAGTGGTTTGAGCTCTCGAGTGATTTTTTTCTTGCAAGCGCGATTTGGATGAACTCTTCGTTGTTAATTGATCAAGGCAGGTTTGTAGAGGCACTACAAAGGGTAGATGAGGCTATAAAACTATATCCTCATTATCGTTTTTATGGTGCGCGGGCATTTATTAAACATAAGTTTTCTGACCATATAGGAGCTATCAACGATCTGAAAGAAGCAGAACGTATAACGCCGGAATATTTTCCTTTGAACCCATACATATATCTTGGACTCTCTACTTCTAAAGCGGAAATAGGGGATTATAAAGGAGCTTTAAACGACATTGATATAGCCATAGACGCTTATCCTTATTATACAGACCTTTACAATAGCAGAGGTTTTACAAAACACGATATGGGTGACTACGAGGGTGCAATAGAGGACTATGACAAGGTGATAGAACTGGACCCAACTTATGCTTATGCCTACAACAATAGAGGACACGCAAGGTTCCATTTGGAACAATACAGTCGCGCTATGAAGGATTTTAACAAGTCTGTGAAATTGAACCCCAACAATGAATATGTTTACATAAATAGAGGAGAGTTAAATTGTTTCAATCTTGATTATGATGCTGCACTGGAAGATTACAACAAGGCAATAGAGCTGGCTCCCCAAAATTCAGACGCCTATCAGGCTAGAGCTTTTGTAAAGGAAAAACTTGGTGACAAAGAGGGTGCCGCAGCTGATCTTAGAAAGGCTTGTGAGCTGAAACTTAAAAAATAACTACCATATCAAAAACACTACACTATCGAAAATACTACACTCTGGTGTACGGATCCTGGATTTTTTCCGTCTGTTCCGAATCGGACCTTTTTTGTAATTCATTATAAACTCGGACATTTATGTATGCGGTGTTTGAGTGGCACGGACCTTGCTGTTATTAAGTTCGGAGGAAAGTTAACATGAAAATACCGCCGTTCGTAGAGGTTTGGAGTGGAATAAAGAAAAAGAGGTTCTATCTGTTCAAGGATGAAAGGCTCTGCTTTGTGGAGGGATCCTTTGTCGCATGTGAAGCAGGGTGTAAAAGACATAAGGGAATACTTTTTGCAGTTTCAGATAAAGGAGTGGATGTTAGCATACAGAATAACTCCCAAGGTTATCTTTGTCTTGCCGGTTCAAAACGTATTTCTGTGTTCGCTGAACGTGCTTTCTTTTTTGATTATATGGGTTGCAAGTTCTTTATAGATAATATTGACGTTGATATGGAGGAGTTCTCCTGTATCGGTGTTTGGGGTAATGAACTTGATAAGGCCATGTCCTATGCAAGGAACGACAGCCCCGTTTTTTTGATAGGTGATACCGGAACCGGAAAAGAACTAATGGCCCAGAACATACACTACAATAGCAAGAGGAGGAGCGGTCCATTTATAGTACAAAACTGTGCTAATCTTGATATAAAAACGGCTGAAGCAGAGCTGTTTGGCTCCGTAAGAGGGGCTTTTACCGGTGCAGATTCCAGAACTAACGGTGCTTTCCAAACTGCTGATGAAGGTACACTTGTTCTTGATGATATAGGATCGTTACCACTGCAAGTGCAGCCAATGTTGTTAAGAGCTTTGGAGCTAAACGAGATAAAAGCTGTTGGTTCGGACAAAACAAAAAAACACAATACCAGGGTCATAGTTACATCAAATGCCACTCCCAAAGAACTGTTGTACAAATGGAAACTAAGAAAGGACCTTTTCTACAGGCTGGAGGAATGTTGTGTCTATATGCCGTCACTTGGCGGTGATATCGATAAAATAAAAGGTTTGGCAGAGTTCTTTGCCGGTGATGATTTTAATATCTCAGAAACTGTTATCCAAAGGCTCCGTGCACATTGTTGGCCCGGTAATGCACGTGAACTTAGGAACGTAATGAATAGGGCGTGTCTTTTTTGCAGTATTGATAACGAATCCGAGAGGACCATCAGCGATGAACATATAGTGATCAGGGATGCTTCAAAGCTGGTTGAGTTGGACGAATTTAGGGACCACACGGTCCTCTACAGTATACAGGATGAAGAGAGGGAGTTAATAAGAAGGGTTTTGTATAAGAATTCCTGGGACCTTAATTTATGTGCGCAGGAACTGAACATATGCAGGATAACTCTCTTGAGTAAGATAAAAGAATATGGTCTGGTCCAGTGCAATTAAGTTTGATAATTATATTCTAATACATCAGCGAGCAGTTTTTCTTTTGTCCAGGCCGTATTTTTCCACCTTAGATATAAGATTTGCCCTGCTTATACCGAGTGCTTTTGCAAGTTTGGATTTATTCCAGCCGTTATTTTTAAGCCCTTCGGTGATAAGGTCTTTTTCGAGTGCCTCTATGGCATCCTTTAACTTACCGGTATATTTTGTTCCTCCAATGATTCCAGAGGAGGAGACGGCGCTTGTAGAAGAGGGTTGAGTGCCAGCCATCCTTGATGATAATGCTTCGGCATCTATGATCGGTTCATCTCCGGCAAGCACTATGAGTCTTTCGATCTCGTTCTCGAGCTCTCTTATATTGCCCGGCCAGTCATACTCCATTAATTTAGATAGTAATTTCTTGGATAGCTTCTTTTTGGGCAATCCCGTTTCCTTGTGGTTCTTTTCTATAAAGTGTTCTGCAAGTAGAGGGATGTCCTCTCTTCTTTCCCTTAGAGGAGGGACAACTATGTTTATTACATTTATCCTGTAATATAGGTCTTCCCTGAACTCTCCCTTTTTGATCATCTCTTTTATATTCCTGTTAGTTGCTGCGATTATCCTTACGTCGACCTTTTTTAGTTCTGTTCCGCCTACAGGCATAAAAGTGCCTTCCTGTAATACCCTTAATATCTTTACCTGCATCTGAAGGGTCATGTCACCTATCTCGTCCAAAAAGAACGTTCCACCATTGGCAATTTCGAACAAACCTTTTTTATCCTTAACAGCGCCAGTAAAAGAACCCTTTATATGTCCAAAGAGTTCTGATTCGAGTAAATTGTCATTGAAAGCAGAACAGTTTTGAACAACAAATATCTTATCTTTTCTTGGTGAATCGTAGTGTATTGCCTTTGCGATCAGTTCTTTTCCGGTTCCGTTCTCTCCCTGTATTAGAACAGTGCTTGCGCTATTCTTTATCTTATCCAGCAAATTATATAGCTCTTCCATGATCGGACTTTTTCCGATCATGTTACCGTAACGATAACGTGTACCTAGTTCTTTGTTCAGCTGTGTTATCTTGTTCTCTCTTGAACTTATCTCTTCGTGTAATGTCTCTATCTCGCTGGCAACCAACTCTACAAGTTCCTTGAAGTAATTTATTTGGTCGTTCAGTATTATCTGTGTATTCTCTATCCCGCTGTCTATGTCTTTGGTCGTGTATCCAAGGTCCCTAAGTATCTTATAGAGTTTTTCCTTATCTTTTTCTTTTGTGTCCTCTGTAAAGAATGCTGTAGATACAGCGGCTCCGGAAAGCACACCTTCCAGATATATAGGAGAAACATAACAGAACAGACCCGTGTCATCCCACTTCAACAAGGTGTCTTTAGACGCCTTGTTGCTCATTATGAGGGACCTTGTGAATTCCTGAAGGATGTCCAACCCTCTTGGGCTCTTCATTATCATATTGAAGATCTTATTTTTGAACACAGGCATACTGCCCCGTTCCAGATTCCTTACATTACCTTTATCGTCGACAAAGACCACTTCTGCATTCCACCAATCGCTGATTACGGTCTTAAGTTTTTTTATTACTCTCAGGTCTTCGAATTCCTGCCAGTTAAGCATAGTGTGTACCTCTTGAAAGGATTAAACTGTCTTAATTTTAATCACTGTCTAAAGTTTTGTCAAAGAGAGTGTCAAATTATTTGTCAGAAAGCCGTAAGAACAGCTCTGCGTAGTCCATTTTGCTCTTGGAATTTATCTGATTAAATACGGCATTGTATCTGTTTTTGGCTATTATCCCTTCATCAAAAGGGGTTATAGAGCACTGGCTTTTATGGCAGCTCACTGCGGATAGTTTATTCTTATAGAATTTACTTATGTCCACTACGACGGTATTTTCGCCTGTCGGCAAAGGGTCCCATGTCTCGTATGCATAAAGTTCTACCCTAAAGTGTCCCTCCTTTATGGTTTCCATGCTTAGCTCAGCGACGGCTTTATGTGTTGGATGTCTATCTTTGAAATAGGGTATGTAAACTTCTGAATATTCTTTTGATCTTAAAATGGCGTCAAGCTCTCTTGTAAAAAGTTCTGGTGTTGTAAATAATGTAGCGCTCTCAAGCCCAAGGAACTTTTGTTCTACGCCGGTATTCTCGACCAACAAAGGGAGTAGACTTTTTTTTGCTTCTTCCTTCCTTAAGATTATGAGCTCTTCTTTTGACAGGTCCTTATATTCACCTGTCTTTATGCTGCCGCCACCGTTGGTGACGTAGATGATGGTGAAAGAGGTGCCTTCTTTTGCCTTTAGGGCAATGGTGCCGCCCATGCCTATTACGTCATCGTCTGGATGGGGAGCTACTATAAGGATCCTTTTTACATTCTCAGTCATTATTTAAATTAAAACCGTATTTACCGTTCATGTCAACTCTATGAAGCAGCTATTACTATTTTGCAGCTCCAACAGGGCACGAAGTCGTGTTCTGTAAAATGTAGTCAGCAACTCCACACGATGCAAATGATGAATCGTTGTAGCTTTTAATAGTATTGTTCTTAGGTGTAGCAGCTCCATCGGCTTTTGCTACATATACAGTGTAGTTAGTTATATCCGAGTGTGGTTTAACGGATGAGATTATGTTGTTCTGAGCACCATTGAATAAATATATAGCGTCCGATACGCCTTGAATATCAACTATACCCTTTAATTGATTGGCGACAGAATCCCTAATAAAAACTCCTTTAACACAATTGCTGATATTCAATGCATCATTAAAAATATTCTCGTTAGAGGCTATTCCGATCCCCCCCTTTCCATTGCTGTTGGTTATCTCCAAACAGGACTCCGCTGAATCTAGATTTATAGTCCCCTCAAAAATGTTGCCGTTTGAACCGTTAAGTAGCTGTAAGGCACCATTATTTATATTACTTACGGTAATTTGCCCGGTGAAAATATTGTCCGTAGCACCGTTCATTGTCAGTCCTCCGAAATCGGCGTTAACTATAGTTATATTGGAGTTAATGATGTTGCCGGAACCCCTCATGTGTAGTGGGCTGTGGTTAGTGTTGCCGATGATTATCTCGCCGGTATAGGTGTCTTCTGTGCCAGCAATGTGGACTACTGTTTCGTGGTTATCACCTGCGGTTATATCGGCAGATATAAGATTTTTACTCCCTTTGCTATTAAGAGCGCGTACCCCGTTTGCATTTAATGTACCGGATACCTTATGAAAACTACCCATTAAGACCAGTCCATTGGGGACATTATCTGCTTCCCAACCGTCGCCAAGCGGATTCTTAAGTATCGTTATGTTCCTGAACTCTCCAAATTTTACAGGAATTACAAAATCTGGCAGTCTTGAAGTGACCAGAACTGTAAAACTAGATTTAGTCTGATCTGCTGGAGGTGAGAAGAACTTTCCTTCTGCGTAGCTAAAATCGCTGGCTATAAAAACAGTTGTACAGACCGGTAAAGGCATTCCCGGCGAATTAACACAGCCTGCATTGAATTTTAGTTTGGCACCGCCTAGTCCAACTACAGCACTTTTGTTCGCTGTAAGTCCGATCGTGTTCGTAATGATATCAGTTGAACTTGGTCCAAAAGTATAGATGCCTGCTGTATTAAGGATGATCGGCGCTGTTCCTTGGGTGCTTACTGGAAGCACCCTTACTGTGTCCGTGAACCAAACTGCTTCTTCTGTTTCAGCAATGATGGCACCGCTAACATCTGTTACTGTTAGCTTGTTCTTTTTAAAAGCACCAGGGTCCAAAAAACTAGATAGGCTTGTAGTTGCTTTCATAGCAGATATGAAAGTGACTTTACCGTCCAAAACAGAGCAATCCCAATCAAAGAGTCCAAGTTTTTCTGTAATAGAAAGTCCTTCACAACTTGTTTGATCTGTTAATACCAGCTTCCATGAGCCATTGGTCCTCATACAGTCATCTATTTCTGTTGCGTCATCGGCAACGCAATCAAGACTTGTATTTGATGTTTTGACCTGGTCCAAAAAACCTGTTTTGCCATAGAAGTTCTCTACCGCAATAGTGGCCGGTGAGGGTGGATCTGGAGGTACATCACCTGGTGTTTGAAGCGTGCAGGATGATATGATCAAAATGTTGAGTACCAGCACCAGATCAATTAATTTTTTATTCCACATACGTACCTCCAAGCCCCAATAAAAACATAGTCATGGGGTGTTTATAGTATTATATAACATATTATAGATATTGTCAATAATAAAATAAGCCTTAAAAACCCCTACATATACAGGTACTTGACAGGGCTTTTGCCTGGTCTATTATGGGGTCCAGAGGTTATTAATGGACATAAACACTGTAAGACACTCGCTTTCGCACATTATGGCTGCTGCAGTACTTGAAGTCAAACCCAAGGCCAAGCTTGCAATAGGGCCAGCTATCTCTACTGGTTTTTACTATGATTTTAAATTTGAGGAACAATTTAGTGATTCTGAATTTAAAGAAATAGAAAAAAGGATGAAAAAGATCATAGGAAGAAAAATACCTTTTGAAAAATATGAAATGAATGTTCCTGACGCCATAGAATATTATAAGAAGTTAGGGAACGAATTTAAGGTTGAATTGATAGAGGACCTAAAAAAAGAAGGCCATCAAACTGTGACCTTTTATAAGATGGGTGATTTTGTAGACCTTTGTGCAGGTCCACACGTGAATAATACTGGAGATATTTCACCTGACATCTTTAAGATAGATAAGACTGCTGGGGCATATTGGCGTGGCAACGAAAAGAACGCCATGCTCACAAGGATATATGCACTGGCTTTTGAGACAAGGGCTGCTCTGGATGACTTTATCGCCAAAAGGGAGGATGCCTTAAAGCGCGATCACAGAAAGCTTGGTGCAGAACTAGATCTTTTTTCTTCCAGCGACGAAGTCGGCCCGGGACTTATCTCCTGGCATCCAAAGGGTGCAAGGATAAGATATCTAATAGAGAATTTTTGGAAGTTGGAGCATTATAG
>CAYVOB010000006.1:0-27858 GCA_964452945.1 uncultured Bdellovibrionales bacterium | reverse complement strand
CCAGCCCCCTGTTACGAAACTCCTTACCAAAAAGCTCCAGTGGTTTTCCCATAGAGATAAGGAACTGTTGTTTAACAAGATCTAGACCAGTAACAAGTTCTGTTACAGAATGTTCAACAGAAAGTCTTGGGTTCACTTCTAAAAAGTAAGCAACACCGTCTTTTACAAGGAACTCAAAACTAGCTAAACCCTCGACATTAAGTTCGGATGCAAGTTTTGCCGCAGACTCCTTTATTTCCTTTCTTAATTTTTCATCAAGGTTTGGAGCTGGCGTTTCAGCCACTATCTTGTGATAATTACGCTGAATGGAACAATCAAGTTCCGGCAGACAAAGTACACGACCCATTTTATCCCTAAGCACAGGTACTTCTATATGCCTTGAATTGACCAGTGCCCTTTCAACAAGGACAGAACTATCGTTCAAAAGGACATTGCCTTCTATTTGTGTAGCCAGGAACGCTTTTTCAAAACCTTTAGGGTCATCAACTCTTCTAACTCCCCTTGCATGCATTCCACATACCGGCTTAACGAACACAGGATATCCAAGCTTGTCCGCTGCTGCTCTTGCATCTTCAACATCCTTAAAGGCTTTCTCTCCGCAATCAACTGTTCTTATGCCCGCTTTTTTAGCAATACTACGGACGTAAAGTTTGTTCCCAAGGTTCTTAAGCATGATCTCGTTGCTACCTATAAACTCGACTTGGTGCTCTTTACAGAGTTTTGCAAAGTTTGGTTCCTCTGCCAAAAAACCATATCCCGGATGCAAGCAATCCGCCTGTGACATTTTTGCAATTGCCATTACTGCGTCTTGGTTCTTGTAACTTGAAGAGACCGCTCCTGAACCAACCCTGTATGCGTGATCGGCCCTGTTAAGGTAATGTAGCGACCTATCATCGTCAGAATATATTGCAACAGTCTCTATACCAAGATCAAGACATGTTGAGATTATCCTGTTGGCGACCTCTCCTCTGTTAGCTATCAATACTCTTTTAAACATAAATACCGTCCTTATAGAGGGATGTTCCCGTGCTTTCTAGGTGGAGTGAACTCTCTTTTTGAATAAGCGAACTCCAGTGCATTTATAACTTTCTGTCTCGTATCCTCTGGGAATATTACTTCATCTATATATCCCTTTGCTGCTGCAACATATGGGTTCGCAAACTTTTCGTTGTATTCGTTGAGCTTTTCCTTTCTCGTTTCTTCAGGGTTCTGAGATTTTTTCATTTCGTTCCTATAGAGTATATTAACGGCACCCTCGCCGCCCATGACAGCGATCTCTGCATTAGGATATGCAAAATTGAAGTCGGAGTGTAAGTGTTTTGACGACATTACTATGTAAGCACCACCGTAAGCTTTCCTTGTGATAAGGGTTATCTTTGGGACCGTGGCTTCAGCATAGGCATACATCAATTTTGCGCCGTGCTTGATTATTCCGCCATACTCCTGGTCCGTTCCTGGCAAGAATCCAGGTACGTCGACAAAACTTACGAGAGGAATATTGAATGCATCGCAAAAACGGACGAATCGTGAAGATTTAAAGGACGCGTTGATATCTATACATCCTGCAAGATAATCAGGCTGGTTAGCAATAATACCGACCGGTTTACCGTTCATCCTCGCAAAACCTATAACTATATTCTCGGCAAAGTTGCCCTGTACCTCGAAGAAATAGTTGTCATCAACTACCTCTGTGATCAAGTTCTTTATGTTATATGGAAGCTTTGGGTTCAAAGGGATAAGCTCCCTTAGTGCATTGTTCTTTCTGTCCACGGGATCACTGGACTTATAAATTGGTGGATTCTCCCTGTTATTCAAAGGTAAAAAGCTTAAAAGCTCTCTTATCATCAAAAGACACTGTTTTTCATCATCGGCGACAAAATGAACAACACCTGACTTTGCAGTATGTGCAGAAGCACCACCAAGATCGTCCATGGTGACTTCTTCCATCGTTACCGCTTTAATGACCTCAGGCCCCGTAATGAACATGTAGCTATTGGCCTTCAACATGAATATAAAATCCGTTATCGCAGGTGAATAAACGGCACCACCAGCACATGGTCCCAGTATCGCAGTAATTTGAGGGACCACTCCGGAAGACTTTGTGTTACGCCAAAAGATATCTCCATAACCAGCAAGGGAATCTATGCCTTCCTGGATCCTGGCTCCGCCTGAATCATTAAGTCCCACTACTGGACACCCATGAGCTAATGCCAGATCCATCACCTTACACATCTTTTCTGAGCATACTTTGCTTAAAGAACCCCCCAGCACCGTAAAGTCCTGGGCAAAAACATATACCGGACGGCCATCCACTTTGCCACAACCTGTAACAACAGCGTCTCCAGGTATCCTTGTCTTATCGAGGTCAAAATCATTGCACCTGTGCATTACAAATTTGTCGACTTCCTGGAAAGTACCCTCATCAAGGAAATATTCAATACGTTCCCTGGCGGTCATAACGCCCTTTTCCTTACGCTTTGCTATCTTATCCGCCCCGCCACCAAGCTCTGCTTGCTTGTTCTTGTTTTTTAATTGTTCAAAGATATCAATATTTTCCATTGGTTAACCTCTCCCGCTTGTATGATGGTGACAATACCTTTATCTCGGAACGTATTAAAAATCAACCCTGGTATTGATGCAAAGAACCATACCCCTAATTGACCCCATTGTTTACAAGGATTATAAGGGTTAAAAGTAGTTGATCCAAAATAATGGAGGATCTTATGAACAAACTTTTTCTATCACTTTTGACTGGTTTGATTCTAACAGGGCTCTTGTCTTGCGGAAGCGAAGAAGCAAAATTCAAGGTGCTGGGCTCACCAACAATAAGTATTTCTGAAGCTGTTACCCACTATGGATCACCAACTTATGAACAAGTAAAACTATATACTTTCTGGGTAAGCGAGAATCCAGACTGCACCTCGTTAGTTCAACTAGAAGATTACGGCGCTGATGGTCAAAGTTTCGACATGTTCTCAAACCCGACATTATTCTCAGGTAATCCCCCTGATGGAACTTATAATTGCATAGTCATAAAACTTTCGGACAATATGAACTTTAAGCCTGCACAGAGCGATGGCACAGGTATCTGTGTAGCTGGGACTACCTACACCTACGACATAGCTAGAGGTGATGGTGAAGAAACTTGGGTAGACCAGAATTTTGTACCGATAACTATAGATGGTAACGAAAACACCGTTTACTTTTTTGCCTCTACAGACATTGCTGCTGCAGAAGCTAAAGGCGTAAGCCCATACCAGATCACAGAACTATTATCTCCTTTAGTGTCCCCCGGCCAGGTAACAATGGCTTTGGATTTTACGGATATGGTTTTTATCACAGAGGTTGCCGGGGTGCAAAAATGCTGGCTAGACATGCCCACTATGGCGTTTGAATAAAAATAAACGTTGAATTTTATAGTCAGATATAGTAGTTAACATAGGATTTTGAACATTTGGGGTCATTTCCCTGTTTTAGGAGAGGCATAGCTATGAAAGAAAAAATCCATCCAAAGTACGAAAAAGTGAAAGTATCCTGCGCTTGTGGTAATACTTTTGAAACGAGATCAACCATGGGTACAAGTGAAATAAAACTAGAGATATGTTCACACTGCCACCCCTTCTTCACTGGAAAGCAAAAACTTATGGACAGTGCAGGAAGAGTAGAAAAGTTCAACAAAAAGTTTGGCAGAACGACCAAGGCTGCAGCAGAAACAACTACAAAGAAAAAGTAACAACTTTTTCCCAAAGATTAATAAATGTTTAGTAAACTGGATAGTCTCCTTGTAAGATACAACGAATTAGAACGTCTATTGTCTGATCAAACGGTAATAAGCGATAGAACAAGGCTCATCGAGCTCAGCAAGGAGCGTTCGCAGCTAGAACCAATAGTAGAAAAATACTCGGAATATAAGAACCTATGTAAGGAAATAGATGACAACAACGAACTCCTTAATGGGAACGATGAGGACTTTAAAGATCTAGCAAAAGAGGAGCTACTGCATCTAAAGGAAGCTAAACCAAAACTAGAGGAAGAACTAAAGGTCCTCTTGATACCCAAAGACCCTAACGATGACAAGAACATCATACTTGAAGTAAGGGCCGGAACCGGTGGAGATGAAGCTGCACTTTTTGCAGCTGATCTTTTCAGGATGTATTCAAGATATGCAGAGCGTAACGGTTGGAAAGTGGAAATATTAAGTTCTAACCCAATTGGCATCGGCGGCTACAAAGAGATCATAGCCATGATCAATGGCAAACAGGTCTACAGCAAGATGAAATACGAAAGCGGTACCCACAGGGTACAAAGAGTGCCAGATACAGAAGCAAGCGGAAGGATACACACATCCGCTGCAACAGTTGCAGTGTTACCAGAGGCAGAAGACGTTGAAATAGACATAAAACCCGGGGACCTTTTGATCGACGTATATAGGGCTGGTGGTGCTGGAGGCCAACACGTCAATACTACTGACTCAGCGGTCAGGATAACACACATCCCTACAGGAACAGTTGTCACATGCCAGGACGAAAGGAGCCAACACAAGAACAAGGCAAAAGCCATGACCGTTCTCAAGGCAAGGATATATGAAAAAATGCAAAACGAAGCTGATGCATCAAGGGCCAGCGAAAGAAAACAAATGGTCGGCTCAGGGGATAGATCAGAAAGAATAAGAACATATAATTTCCCTCAGGGAAGGATCACGGATCACAGGATAGGCGTTACCGTATATAAACTCGACCAGTTCATGGACGGCGACATAGGTGAGCTCATATCTGCGCTCATAACACATTATCAAGCAGAAGCGCTAAAGCACGATCAAAAATGAAGATTAAAGAAGCTGTTGAATTTGGAATTAAAGTTCTGTCCGATGGTTTTGGGCAAGACACCGATCTTGGTAATACAAGAGAGATAACAAGCAACGTCTATTTTCTGCTTTCATATCTTACAAAAACAGAAGTATCAGAGTTAAGATCTAAACAAGACAAAGAACTCAGTGATAAAGAAGCCAAAACATTCAACGAGTGGCTTGCAAGAAGACTGGAATTGGAACCGGTCCAATACATAACCGGAGAAACAGAATTTTGGTCGTTACCTATATGTGTGGGTCCCGGAGTGCTTATACCAAGACAGGATACAGAAACGCTAGTCAGCGAAGTAAATAATTATTTCAAAGACAAAAAAAATAATTATCACTTTTTGGACATAGCATGCGGATCTGGATGTATAGGGATCAGTCTTTTAAGCTTATTCCCAAAAAGCAGAGTGACTTTTTCTGACAAATACGAGGCTCCCATAAGATATACAAAAAAAAATATAGAAAGACACGGATTTAAGGACCGTTCCAAGGTGATCAGATCAGATATGTTCAAAAACATCCCAAATGACTTAAGGTTTGATGCCATAATCTCAAACCCGCCTTATATACCTCAAGACGAATTAAAGTCCGTTTCATTACAAATCACCCTGTTTGAACCAGTGGAAGCTCTTAGCGCTGGAGCCCTTGGTTTAGACTTTTATGGGTTATTTGCAACTGAAGCTGTCAAATTTTTAACACCAAATGGAGCTTTGTTCCTTGAAATAGGTTATAATCAGTGTGAGGATGTTATTAAGATCCTTAAGAAAAATGGCTGGAAGGATGTAAAAGCGGTCAAAGACTTAGGCGCCAACTATAGAGTAGTGATCGCAAAAAATCTTAATGTTCAGTAAACAGGCTTCCGATAAGCCAAACCAAGGAAGGTAGCTTATGATGGCTGGCAACTCAAAAAGAAAAGGTTTAAAGGATGTGTTGGGTCTGTTGCAGGATAAAGACAGGACCAGAACAGATAGTTCTATCAAGATGCCAGAGGACAAGGACGATATAACCGGACTTGAACACAAGATACCTATAATCTCCTCAGATGGGATAATAAACTTTGAACAGGATCCAGACGTAGAGGATGTAGAAATACCAATACCTGACGGGTTTTCATTGAACGCAGATATAGAGGACAACACCGAACCAGACATAGAGATAAAAGTACCCATAAAAGAAGAAGAAGAAGAAAAGAAAGTTAGCGATATACCTAAAGACGAAAATCTTCTGAATAAAATAGAATTGATGGAACAAAAGCTTTTGTTGCTCCAGGAAGAGAATAAAAAACAACAAGTAATCATCAAGAACCAACGTACAGAACTGGAGGAATATACAGAAAGACTTGGTAAAGCAGAAAATGAGAATAAAAAATTAAAGGCTGAATTAAGCAATGCTGATAGTAATGCAAAAATGAACCTTGAAGCCCAACTGAACAGGGCAGCGATCATAGAAGAAAAATATGACAAGCTCGCCAAGATACACGAGGAAATGAAGGCAAAGGTAAGAAGGGATATCAGGAAGATCAGGATGAGAGAAAAAGAACTTGGCAACAAATTAGAAATGATGAAGAACGATAGTGAGACTCTTTTGACCGCAAAAGACAAAAAAATACTTCAGCTAAAGCAACAAATAGATAACCTTGAATTCGAAATAGAGACTCTAAAGGAAAAAGCAGAAGGTCTGCAGGAACTTGCCCGCGAGAACGAGGAAAAAGCAGAAAGGGTAGTAAAAGCACTAAGACTTTCTACATCGTTATTAGAAACCAGTAAAAAAGAATAGCCAAAGACAAAGCCTCTTTATAGAATCCAGTGCAAAGATAATTTATGGAGGTTTGTATGAAAAAACTCATCTTTTTTGCACTGGTTGTTTTCATTTCACAAAACCTTTTTGCATCTGAGTTCAATGACTGCTCCTTCAAGAAGATAGAAAAGGATAAGAGCGGTGATGGCATCTCAATGATCTTTAACTGCAGGAGCGACGGAACAACAAAATGCTATGTCCGTAACAATGTAAAAAGCTACAATAATATCGAATCTGGCGGCATCTGGGCCATAATTCCGAACAAGAACTTAATGATGGTCAAAAGCAACGACAGCGGTAGAAGCGAGCTTACAACCCAAAGGAACGGCCGCGTTGAAGGATGGTTCATAGGTGACTGTGTTTCGTTCTATTACAAAGAGGCCATGTTCGATGTTGCAAAGAACAAAAAGATAGAGGCTATCATCGACGATACAAATCTACCTTTTGTAGAACAGCCAGAGGTATTGGGCACTTGGAGAGCGGTTGACTTCGTTGAAAGAACGGGGTCGTTTGAGCCAGGCAAAAAACAATGGAAGCAGTCACTGTTCCTTAAAGAGCTTGTTTTCAAGCAGAAAGGCAAAATAAAAGGACCATACTCTTCATGGACAAAAGGTGTAACGATCAACAAGGACATGAATACAGCCAGCACTTACGAGATACAGAATATAGACGGAAAAGACTATATGTTCCTGGAATGGAAGAGCGGAGATTATTCATTCAGGCACGAAGACCCATGGTACTATGTTCTGGAAAAAGCAGAAAAGGCAAAGAACAAAAAATAAGGTTATTTATTCGATAACATAAAAAATAAGGGGCGAGTGTAAAACCACTCGCCCCTTATTGTATCTAAATAATATTTTTATATCCTAGAATGGTATTTCGTCATCGCTTATGTGCGTAACATTTGGCTCGAACGGAGGAACATTGTTGGTCTCTGGAGCAACATATTCAATACCGTTATCGGTTGTATTGGTATTTTCCGCCCTGTCGTTGGCTGAACCAAGGAATTGAACAGTATTGGCTATTATCTCTGTCGTGTACCTCTTTTTACCGTCCTTATCATCCCAGCTTCTTGTCTGGAGTTTTCCATCTATATAGACCTGTCGTCCCTTCCTTAAATAATCCTTACAAAGTTCTGCGAGTCGCCCCCAAACCACTATCCTATGCCACTCTGTTCTTTCCTGTTTTTGCCCATCCTTTCCTGTCCAATTCTCGCTTGTAGCCATACTGAAATTGGCGACAGCCTGTCCACTAGGAGTGTACCTAACTTCAGGGTCCTGCCCCAACCTTCCTATAAGGATAACCTTGTTAATTCCTGACATATGCACCTCCTAATTGATAGCCGGATTCTCCAATATTTTACCACTCAGTGTCAAGCACTATTTGGTCATTAGAAAGAGCTTCAAACCTGCTCTGGTAAAGGGTTTTCATTTCCGGAACAAGTTCAGCACACCCCTTCAGGACAAACAACCTGTTCAAAAGTTCCTTGTGAGGAAGGGTCAACTCAGTGGTTTTCATCTGTACACCATCGTAGATCAATATATCTATGTCTATTTCACGCTCTGCCCAGCGACTGCGATCTTTTCTTCCAAGCTCTCTCTCTATCTTCTTTAGTTCCTTTAAAAGTTCTAGCGGAGCAATATCTGTTTGTGCCAATAAAACTGCATTCAAATAATTATTTTGACCTTTCACCCCTACTGGACTGGTCTCCATTATGGAAGATCGGGACAAGATCTTTAATCTTTTTATTTTTTCAAGTTCTTGGATCGCTTTTTTTAGATAGGACCGCCTATCACCTATGTTCGAGCCCAACGATAATAATATATTCTTAAACAAAGTAGTGTTTTTTTCTGACTTTTTCTACATCGAAGTTAAGCATATCTGCCGTCAGGAATCCGCTATAAGCTACCCTAGCCTCACCTTCGACAAAATGAGAACCATCCTTAATACTCACTTTTATCAGACCACCGAATGCATGAGCTATTACAGGGCAATTTATATCCTTCCTTGCTTCTCCTACCATAACCGAAGCCATAATACCGTTACCGCTCGAGTAAACAATGTTGTTAACACCAAACTCGTAGCTTGCTGTGTTTATTTTATGTACATCTATAACATCATAAAAAGTAACATCTATGCCTTCTGGTTGGTAACGAACATGATTAGCAAGCATAGAACCAATCCCTTTTATATCAAAGGTAGAGACCTTCTCCACCCTAAGTACCAGGTGCTTAACACCAAAATCAACAAAGCTAAGTTCCACCAGTCTACTTTCAAACTGATGTGGGATCTCGAGTTCATGTTTTACCTCGAGCTTTCTTACCTTTGGAGCATGAACACCTATTATCTCCTCCGACACTTCTCCTTTAACTATTCCAGCCTTAGTCTCTATGGTATGTATGTTACCTGTGGCAATTTCCTTCTCGCTGGTAAAACGTATTGCAGCCCTTATTCCATTTACACCAAAATCCTGTTCTATCCCGTCTGGAGTAAAGAACCTAACCATATAGTCAGCAGATGTAGACGGTTCTATAAAGCAAAGCCCGTCAGCACCGATGGCATACCTTCTTGCGCAGAGCATTTCTACAAGATTGTTTTGATAATCAACATTGAACAGGCGTTTTCTGTTGTCTATTACTATAAAATCATTACCGGCCGTGCATATCTTGAAAAACTCAAGTTTAACCATTGCCATTCCCTCCGCTGCTCCTTTGCTCATCTTTTAACGGTGGCAAGGGCGGTTTTTTTACCCCACAGGAATTTATGCATAAAAAGAGTATAACTAAAAGACATAAAAAAGTACCGAGCTTCATAGCTGCAGATATTTAACAGCTTTTCTAGGCTTAAATCAAGTGATATGATGCCCTGATGGATAAACGTCTAAGGAATCTTTCTATACTGGTTTCCGACTATCAAATATATGTAATGGACCTCTTAAGGTTCGCTTGCATAGATCCAGCCAAGGATGTCCGTGATGAGTTGTTAAAAAAGACCTTTATTCAAGTTTTTCATGCCCTAAAGAACGGTAAGAATTTTTTACCCATACACCTCTTCATCTATTATAAGACCATGGAGGCCGTAAAAAAAGCAAAAGAGACCCCATCAAAGCACTCCATCGGCGTAAAGGACTTAAAAACTGATGTAAACATAGAATACTACAGTCCTTCAGATCTTAAAGAACCTGAACTTTTTAAGGTCCTTAACAGGATCAGCCCAGAGGACAGAATACTGCTTTGCCTAAGCATCAGACATAAGATCAACGATGAAGAGCTTGCGACACTGTTCAAGACCAGCAAGGGGACCATAATATCCAGGACTGCAAGAGCCAGGACCGAACTTGCAAAGTCAATGATCGCAAATAGCGAAATATCACCAAAAAAGAATGTACGTACACTAGACAGCAAAACTTGTTTTTTTATAAAGAACGACATGTCTGAAAAGACTAAAATAGAGAAGCATATATCAAAATGTGAAGCATGCAGGAATTTTTATAGCTGGCAAGTTAAAATAGATGAGCTGTTCAGGATTGAGCCAAAACCAACGACCTTACCCTCAATTAACAGGGATATATTCAAGCAGCTAAGTCACTCATCAATAGATAGGAGATTCCTATATAACGTAAGAACAAAGTGGAAAGCGCGAACAGCTTTTATAATCGCAATATTGGCAATTACCTCACTAATGATAATCTGGATAAAGAGCAATAAAAGATCCGAAAGGGGCTCTATACAGGAAATAAAGATCTCCAATGTTGTAAATACAAACCAAACACAGATAAAGTACTCATTATCGACTACAGCCCTAAAGGATTGGAAAGATACCAATAAAAAACTAAAGGATCTAATCGTTTCTTATGGGAACGGAGCAGAGGCTGCAAACGAGCATGGCCTCCTCTATACGATCATATTAGAAAAACCTGCCGCTTTAAAGCTGGTACAGGAAATTCAGTCATCTGCTAATTTTGACGTTAAAACTCCTTCGGAGACGGAACCATTAGCAGACCCTAACCTTGTTAGAGTGGAGATCCAGGTCAATAAAAATGGAATTTAATGTCCTATCGACAATTCAAAAAAGTAACAATGTGACCTCTGTACCAACGGTAATCTCTGCCCTATATCTTTCTCGCATTAGCGATGGGGGTTTAAGAATTGTAATAACCCCTGACGAAAGCAGCGCAGAGGAGCTGTGCTCACTTTCCAAATTATTAACCGAGGATCCCGACAAAATAATACTATTCCCTTCCTGGGATTCTAAACCCGAGTATCAGAACTCCCCCAACCCTCAAATACAAGCAGAAAGGTTGTCTGTGCTATTCAGGATATTGAATAGACCGTCAGGCCTAACAATAATAAGCTCTATAGATGCCTTGACCCAAAAACTACCACCACAAGAATATATATTGAATTACAGTGACGTAATAAAACCAAATGATGAATTATCCATAAGCAAGATAACACTTGATCTTGTGTCTTGTGGATATCAAAAGACCGACTTGGTAGAACAACCAGGGACTTTTTCCGTAAGAGGTAGCATTATAGATATATACTCTCCATCAGAAAGTGAACCGGTGAGGTTAGAGCTATTCGGTGATTTTGTTGAAACAATAAAGAAGTTCGATCCTTCTACACAAAGGACCACAACAAATATAGACGCCTTCTTTATCTCCGCTGTAAGGGAGGTGTCTTTTTCCGATCAAAGCATCCACTTATTCAAGGAAAAGGTTAAAACCTTCTTAGACCAAAACGATGTGCGTAAGGATGTAAGGGACCAATTAATAGAGTTCGTTGAGAACCATGTGTACTTCCCTGGAATAGAATATTATCTACCTTTCTTCTATAATAGCACCTCTATATTCACCGATTATCTAAGTCAGGATCCAGAGATAATACTCATAGACGATTATATATTCGATAATAGGGAGCTTGTTGGCGATCAGGAATTGGATAAAGACGGAGTGCCTTACCCTCTAAAAGAACTGTTTGTACCTGCAGCTCAAATATTGGCAAGGCTTAATGGCCTGAGAACAAAAAGGATATATTCAGTAGAGTTCCAGTCCGACGATGCCGTCTCCATAAAAGGTAGAGTGACCGAACCGGCGCATATTAAGATGGACATTTGGGATTATCATAAAAAACTATGTTCAGAAGGTTATACGGTCTTTTATTCCTGTAGTACAAAAATACAGGCTGAAAGAATAGATATGTTAATAAAAAAAGTGGACCAAAACGTTAGCCTCAACGAGACTTGTAGTATTGGTCGATTGTTAAAGACCGCTCCATCAAAAACCTTTACCACCATATGTATATCTCCGTTAACAAAAGGTTTTATATTGGAAGAAGAGCGTGTGGCCGTTATCACAGAAGCAGAGGTTTTTGGTGAGAAAAAAAGGACACTAAAGACACCAGTAAAGAGTTATGATGTTTTTCTTAATGTGTTCAAAGAATTAAAAGAGAATGACCACGTGGTACATTCGCTTCATGGCGTCGGTATCTATAAGGGCCTAAAAAAACTTGAAATAGACGATATAGAAAATGACTTTTTTCAGATCGAATATGCTGACGGAGACACACTTTTTGTACCAGTATATAGACTGAATTCCGTACAAAAATATGTTGGACAAGATGCCACTGTAAAACTGGATAAACTGGGTGGTACTACCTGGAGCAAGAAAAAGGTAAAGGCAAAAAGATCGGCAATGGAACTTGCTGCAAAACTTGTAAAGATACAGGCTGAAAGAAGGGCAAGACAAGGTTTTGCTTTTTCTTCAGCAGACGAGATGTTCCTTCAATTTGAAGCTGAGTTTGAATACGAAGAGACACAGGACCAATTAAGAAGCATAAACGATGTAATTAGTGACATGGAACGAACCTCACCTATGGACCGATTAGTATGCGGAGACGTTGGTTTTGGTAAAACGGAGGTTGCTATAAGGGCGGCCTTTAAGGCCGTAAAAGACAAAAAACAAGTCGCATTGATATCGCCAACCACGATATTGGCCCTTCAGCATTATCAGATATTCAAAAAAAGGTTCAGCAACTACCCTATTAACATACAAATGCTCACAAGATTCAGGACACCTAAGGAACAGGCAGAAACAGTTGAAACAATAAAAAAGGGAGAAGCGGATATAGTAATTGGGACACACCGCCTACTAAGTGCCGATGTAAAATTCTTAGACCTTGGCCTCCTGATAATAGATGAAGAACAAAAATTCGGAGTAAAACAAAAAGAAAAGATAAAAGAGATAGCACCAAATGTTGACATAATAAGCATGACAGCCACCCCCATACCAAGAACACTTAACATGGCCTTCACAGGACTAAAGGATATAAGCATAATAACCACTCCTCCAATGAACCGTCTGCCCATAAGAACGTTCGTAGCAAAATTCAGCTCTGACCTAATAAGAAAAGCTGTGCTTACAGAGATGAAAAGAGAGGGTCAGGTATTCTTTGTACATAATAGGGTCCAAGACCTAGAGGAGCTCTACCAAAAACTAAGAGATATAGTTCCAGAAGCAAAAATCATCACAGCACACGGACAGATGGAAGAAAAAGATCTTGAGAACAAAATGTTGTCTTTTTACAAAAGAGAGGCTGATGTTCTGCTTTGCACAGCTATCATAGAGTCCGGTCTTGATATCCCTAATGCCAACACAATAATAATAAATCGCGCGGATATGATGGGTCTTTCTCAGCTATACCAAATAAGAGGCAGGGTCGGAAGATCGCCAAAGCCGTCCTTCTGTTATTTGCTTCTACCGTCAACATTCAACGTAGGCAAATCAGCAATAGAAAGAATAAAGACACTACAAAAGTTCTCCGAACTTGGTTCTGGATTTAATGTAGCAAGTTATGATCTTGAATTTAGAGGTGCCGGTGAACTTTTGGGGTCATCTCAAAGTGGTTTTGTAGATGATATTGGGCTAGAGGAATACCTAAAGCTAATAGAAGAATCAGTACAAAGCATCAAGGGAGAACAAAAAACAGAAGACGTTGACACAGAGATAGCTGTTAACACTCCGGCGTTCATACCTGAGACCTACATAGGCAGTATAACCCAGAGGCTGTACTTCTATAAGAAAATAGCCAGTGCAGCTACTCAAGAGGACCTAGAGGATATAGATGCTGAATTAAAAGACAGGTTTGGTCAAATACCGAAGGAAGTAGAGAACCTTTTCTCTCTGGTAATAATAAAACAACACCTTAAACCATTAAGGGTCACCTCCGTAAAGATCGGTGCTGGAAAACTTGTCTACACCTTCGATAAGACCGCTAATATAATGCCAGAGGCCATAGTGGAACTTGTAACCAAAATGCCTGATAAATACAGGCTGACCCCAGAGATGAAGCTAATATCTAATATTGGTGACAAGGATAAAATCAATGCTATAAGGGAAATTGAGGATTTTATATCCCTAGTAAGGAGGCCTTAAATATGAAAAAAACACTGACCCTGACAATTCTGTTTATGTTATCAGGAATATTGATGGCTGGAACCCTAGCTACAGTAGGCCCTTATGTTATCACCGACAAAGACGTTAAGAACAGCATGGATGACATGAAACGAAGTGGCGTACCTGCAAACATGATAACCAAGGAATTCGCGCTTAGTAGTTTAATCGATATAAAACTTGGAATTATGGATGCAAAGAACCAGATGATAGATAAGGAACCACGAGCTATCGACGCTATGGATTCCGCCCTATATGTATATTACATGAACAAGGTAGTGGATGCTAGTTACAGGAACAAGGTCTTTTCTAACAAAGAAATATTAAATTATTACCAGAACAACCCACTGGTGAAGATCCAAAGGCTTACATATGCATTTAACAAGGACGTGCCTGCTAACGTCGATAAAGCTAGAACACAAATGAATATTATCAGGGGAGAACTCAAATCAAAAAAGATAACTTTTGAGGCCGCATTGGAAAAAACTGCAGATCGATCAATACCTGGATTAACAGGAGTATTTGACAAAGTAATAGTGGATGATCTTGCACCACAAGAAGCCATGGAACTAAAACTATTAAAACCTTTAGAGATCTCCGGCGTTATCCAGGGGGGCAAATTCTTTGCAATAACAAGGATCATTAAAGTATATCCTTACACACCAGAATACGCTGATGATATAAACGAGAGACTAAAGGACAGGGCGATCATAAGTGCCAGGGGCAAGTTCACAAAAAACCTAAGAGAAAAATATGCAACAATTATAAAGGTAAACAAATAGCTCTTTTATGAAACGTAAACACTCAATATTTTATGTGATAGGTGCACTATTGGTGGTTGCTGGAGTATACTATGTTGTGAGCAAAAATTACTCACGCTCCATGGACCCAAATATCATTGCGACTGTAAACGGGAAACCATTGATCTTAGATGATTTCCAAGAACGTCTCAGTTCGATCAAGATGAACTATCCACCAGACCAAAAACTTGATCAAAAAAAGATAAAAGCAAGCGTGCTGCGCAGGATGATAATTGAATCTTTAATACTACAAGTTGCTGACGATAAAAAAATAAGGATAAGCGACCAAGAGCTTGAAAGATACATTAGGATATTAAAGCAGAATTATACCGATGATGACTTTAATCAAATGCTTAATAATCAGCTCAAAACGTACGAGGACTGGTCTGCTGACGTAAAAAAGAAACTGTTGATAGAAAAAACAATTTCCAAAGAAGTCACAGACAAAGTAAGCGTATCCGATCAGGAGATCCTTAACTACTTCAACGCACATTATAATGGCAAGACCACCGAACCTAGAGTTAAACTTTCTCAAATATTCACAACATCAAGACCAGCTGCAGAGCAGGCAATGGCAGAGCTCAAGAACGATATCCCCTTTGAAGAAGTTGCAAAAAGGTTGTCACAATCTCCAGAGGCAGAGAACGGCGGTACAATAGGTTACATAAAAAAGGGGGACGGTATTCAGATATTTGACAGAGCGTTTGATATGCAACCACTAGTTAATTCAGAGATACTACAAAGTGAATTTGGCTTTCATATCTTAAGGGTATTGGAACATATCCCTGCCGGCCAAGTCACACTTGAAAAAGTTAGACAGAATATAGCGGGTGAAATCGCCAGACAAAAAGAAACAAAACTTTATGAACAATGGCTCACTAATAATCTTAAGAAAGCAAAAATATACAAAAATGCAGCATTAATGGATTCCGTTAAATAAAAACCAGGAGAAATATAAATGTTAACGACAATACTTACCATATTAATTGCTCTTAACGGCAATGTTCATTCAAAAGAAGTCTTGTTGGACAAGATAGTAGCTGTTGTTAACAGCAATATAATAACGCTTTCAGATCTTAAGGAGTTTGAAAGATCGGCGCACGCAAGAAAAGCAAAATTTTCTGAGGAAGACTATAAAAAACTTGTCGCGTCACCCAAAAACATGTTGGACAAAATAATAGAGTCCAAAATAATTTTACAATACTTAAAAGACAACAATATGCAAAGTAACCGTGAAGAGCTTGATTCTTTGATAAAGAGAAGAATGCGTGCAGTTGGTATGACATCAAAAGACCTTGAGCAAGAGTTAAAGAATGCCGGACAGACCATGGACGATCTAAGAAGTGAGCTGGAGGTAGAACAAGGAAAAGCAAAGATATTTGAAAAAGACTTAAAAAGAAAAATATCTGTATCGGAACAAGACTACACCAATTTTTTTGAAAAAGAGTTTAAACAAGACGTAAATATCAGTGAATATAAAATAAGGCACATTCTATTAAATGACCAAAAACTAGCGGAAAAAGTATATAGGGAAGCAAAGAATGGGGGCTCTTTTGATCAATTGGCCTATAAATATTCAGAAGATACCGCAACAAAGAACAACGGTGGGGATCTTGGTTATTTAAGGTCTGACTCCATGCTACCAGAGATGCAAAAGGTAGTGGCAAATATGAGTTCCGGTGACATCAAAGGACCGGTAAAGACCAAGCTTGGATATCACATCATAAAGCTAGATGCCTTTAGGACCCAAAAGAACCCTGAATATATCAAGAACAAGGAGATGATAGAAAGGGTCCTGGTGGAAAAAGATTTTCAGCGTCAATTATCACTTTGGGTAGACGAAAAGAAGGAAGAATATTATGTCAGGACATATCTCTAACAAGTTCGGGCCTATAAGGATCGGTATAACTCAAGGTGAATTATCCGGTATAGCACCAGAGATAATCGCTCAGGCCATTAAACAATTTGACAATGATAAAACGATTGAACTTTGTATTATAGCTTCAAAAACTGGCATAGAAGAAATAAGATCCAATATAAAAACACCACTTGGCAGGCATATATCGTTTATAGAGCCAAACATGAATGAAGTCCCAGACAAGATAGCTAAGAGTGATGTGCTATCAAGCATCTACTATGCAGCAAAACTAACTATGAACAAAGAGTTGGACGCAATAGTTACAGCCCCCATAGATAAGAACAAAGTAGCCAAGGATTATCAAGGTTTTTCCGGCCACACTGGTTTTTTACAACAGATATTAAAGGTCGAGCATGTTCTAATGTTAATGAGCACGCCTTCATTTAAGATAGGAATAATGACTGAGCACATTCCACTAAAAGATATCCCTGAACACATCACCAAGGAAAGGATAGTATCAGCAGTAGTACTTTTTAATGATTATCTATCAAAAACAAAGATCGAACCTCGAATAGGCATTTTGGCCCTTAACCCACATTCCGGAGAATCCGGTCTTGTAGGGACAGAAGAGACCACTACAATATATCCTGCTATAAAACAGCTTAAACAAATGAACATAAATGCAGTCGGACCAATACCCGCAGACTCTGCTTTTGTTTCACCGATAAAGGATAAATGTGATGGTATCCTTGCCATGTATCATGATCAGGGAATGATACCGGCTAAAATAAAGGGATTTGATACACTCGTTAATATTACATTAGGGTTACCTATAATACGCACTTGCCCAGGGCACGGTGTTGCTTATGATATAAAAGGAAGCGGCAAAGCATCGGCAGCCTCCATGATAAAAGCAATAAATACCGCTATAGACATGGTACTATCCGGAAGAATATGAACCAGGTGGTACACCTAGAATGAAGGCAAAAGAAATAACCATCAATAATGCAAAGGAACACAACCTAAAGAGCATCAACCTGTCCATACCAAGACAAGCTCTTACTGTAATAACAGGCATCTCGGGTTCTGGAAAATCGTCTTTGGCCTTTGATACGATCTATGCAGAAGGTAACAGACGCTATGTAGAATCATTATCTGTGTACGCAAGACAATTCATCGATTTCATAAAAAAACCAGATGTAGAGAACATAGAAGGACTTTCTCCTGCAGTAGCAATAAACCAACGAACTATAACACACAATCCAAGATCAATAGTCGGGACTATGACGGAGATATATGACTATATGAGATTGCTGTATGCAAAACTTGGTATTCCATATTGTTATCAGTGCGGAGCAGAGATATCTCCAAAGAACACAGAGGAAACAGTTAATGAATATGCATCAAGACCAGACGGTACAAAACTGACGATAATGTCACCTATAGTTAGAGGTAAAAAGGGCGAATATAACAAATTAATACAAAAGTTTAGGTCTGAAGGTTATTCAAAGATATATCTAGACGGTAAAATACACGACCTGGACGAAGATCTCTCCATAGATAGAAAAAAACACCATGAAATAGATCTAATAATCGACCGAATAATCATAAACAAGGCAATACACCACAGACTTTCTGAAGCAATTTCTTTAGCAGAAAAACTTTCCGGTGGACTGGTAAAAATAAAGGAAGAAGATAAACCGGTACAAACTATCAGCAATAGATATTCATGCATAAACTGCGGAATAAGCTATATGGACATAGAGCCAAGGACCTTCTCTTTTAACAGTCCTTACGGTGCTTGCCCTGTCTGTGACGGTATAGGATATCTATATTTAGAAGACGAAAGAACTTCTCTTTGTGGCGAATGCAGTGGAGCAAGATTAAAAAAAGAGAGCTTGAATATAAAAATAAACAACAACTCCATATATGACCTAAGTACCAAGAGTATCGTTGAACTAAAAAAAGAGTTGGAATCACTTCATTTCGAAGGTAACAAAAAAATAATTGCTGATAAAATAATAAAAGAAATAACCGAGCGGCTTGGCTTTATAATCGATGTAGGAATAGGTTATATTAGTTTATTTAGACCAAGCTCAAGTTTGTCTGGGGGCGAAGCTCAACGTGTACGTCTAGCAACACAACTTGGATCTGGTCTTACAGGCGTCCTGTACGTCTTGGATGAACCAAGCATAGGTCTTCATCCAAGGGACAACAAAAAACTGCTAGATGCCCTGGTTAAACTAAAGAACAAAGGCAACACCATAATAGTGGTAGAGCATGACGAAGAAACCATAAGATCTGCCGACCACATAGTAGATCTTGGCCCCGGTGCAGGGGTTTATGGCGGTAAGATAGTAGCTGAAGGCGATATAAACTCAATAATATCTAACAAGAAGAGCCTGACTGGGCTTTATCTTTCTTCTAACATAAAGATACAAGTACCTGCTGAAAGAAAAAAGCAACAAGGGAGCTTCCTTACTATAGAGGAAGTCAATACTAACAATTTAAAAGGTATAACAGCTTCGTTCCCTATTGGATTGATGACTACCGTTACGGGTATTTCTGGTTCTGGTAAAAGTTCTCTAATAATGGACTCGTTAATACCTGCGATGGCGGAAGAGAATAAGACCGTCTTTAAAATAATCGGTAAAGAGCAAATAGAAAAAATGGTATCTATAGACCAATCTCCAATAGGGCAAACCCCTAGATCAAATCCCGCAACATATATTGATCTCTATTCTCAGATCAGAAATCTTTTTGCTATGCTGCCTGAATCAAAGGCAAGAGGCTATAAATCAAGCAGGTTCTCATTTAATGTATCCGGCGGTAGATGCGAAGCTTGTGAAGGGCAGGGTCTTGTAAAAGTAGAAATGAAGTTCATGCCTGATGTATTTGTGCTATGTGACACTTGCGAGGGGAAGAAATTCAACCGTGACACATTGGAAATAAAGTATAAAGACAAGAATATCTTTCAGGTATTGGACATGACCGTAGAAGAAGCGATGGTGTTCTTTAAGAACATACAATACATACACCACAAATTAAAAACCCTACATGATGTAGGGTTGGGTTATATAAGGCTGGGACAATCATCCGTAACACTTTCTGGTGGAGAAGCACAGAGGATAAAACTATCAAAAGAACTGGTAAAAAGGTCCGGAGGTAAAAACCTTTATATACTCGATGAGCCCACTACCGGTCTCCATTTTGATGATGTTAAAAAACTTATTAATGTATTGCATAGACTAAGGGATCAAGGCAACACTATCATAGTCATAGAACATAACCTTGAAGTAATTAAAACTTCGGACTATATAATAGATCTTGGGCCAGAAGGCGGAGAGCAAGGTGGTCAAATTGTTGCAAAGGGAACACCAGAGGATATAGCAAATAATACGAATTCCATTACAGGTCATTACTTAAAGAAAAAACTTTGGGGGAATTAATGAACGACGTAGTAAAAGCAATACTGCTTGGCATCGTACAGGGCTTAACTGAGTTCATACCTGTTTCATCAACAGGTCACCTAATAATAGCTGGAGAACTTTTAGAATTCAGTGGGGCTTTTGCAAAAACGTTCGATATAGCCATACAACTTGGTTCCATCATGGCTGTGGTAATAATATACAAAGATAATTTCAGGGAATATTTGAGGCTAAAACCTAACCTTAATATATTTCCCAACATATTCCACATAATTACTACACTAATCCCCGTGATCATCGTGGGATATCTTGCACACGATATGGTTAGAGAATATCTATTCAGCCCCTTTACTGTTGCAATAGGTCTGATAACCGGGAGCATCTTGATGATAGGTGCTGATTACTACCATAAAAGGACCAAAAAGAACGAAAAGATAGGATATAAGAGAGCCTTCTGGGTAGGCTCTATACAGTGTCTGTCGTTATGGCCTGGAATGAGCAGATCTGGTGCTACTATATCCGGAGGTATATTGGCAGGAATGGACCATAAAGATTCAGCAGCTTACTCTTTCATCTGCGCCGTACCGGTAATGATAATGGCTACAACGCTTGAGCTATACAAAAATGGCACATCCATAAACTCAAGAGAGTTTATGCTTCTTTCCATAGGATTTGTAATATCTTTTGTGGTTGGTTGGGCATCTATAGTGTTCCTGCTCAAACTATTATCAAAGATAAAACTATTCCCTTTCGCAATATACAGAATAATACTCGCTATATTGATACTTGCATCTTCGATTGGAGGAAAGTCAGCTTAGTTAAATGTTATTAACTTAGCCTTGATCCCTTTAACTAAATTAAGTTTCCTGGTCATTTCAGTCAGTTTCTTTTTTTGACCAACAATATCAAGTATTACAAGACCGGAGCTGGAACACTTGGTAAGTACCCCATCATGTATGCCAAGCCTCGTCTTGACCATGCAGCCCCAATCAGTCAATATCTTCTGAAATGTTACCGCAGTTTGTTTTCTGTTGTTAAGAGACACCAAAAGAATAGTTCTTTCCATGTTAACCTCCCTTTTATAATATTAAAATCTTCCAGGTATGTCTGAGCCACACGACTGACATTTGCCTTTTAATGAAGTCATATTACCTTCATATGGTCTAACGCTGAAGCCGACCCTTTCTATTACCGGCTTTTTGCATGACGCACATATGGTAGTAGAAAATTTTTCATCGTTTATATTACCAACATAAACGTTATTCAACCCAGCCTTAACACCTATACCATAAGCCATAGTAAGCGTATTTATATCCGTTTCTGAACTGTTGCTGGCCATTTTATAGTGAGGATAATACTTGCTAACATGCCAAGGGATGTTTTTATCTAGGTTAGAAATGAAATTAGCTATATCCTCCAATTCTTCTTTAGTATCGTTAACACCAGGTATTATCAGCGTGGTGATCTCCAGCCAAGATCCGCTTTTTGATATTGTCTCAAGATTTTCCAATATCAGATCAAGTTTACCGCCTATAACATTCTCGTAGGTTGGTAATCTAAAGCTCTTAAGATCAACATTAAAAGCATCTATGAACCTTAATATCTCCCTAAGAGGTTTTTCGTTTATGTATCCATTAGTGACCATTACATTCTTCATGCCTTCGCTCTTTGCAAGCATGGCGAGCTCATCCATATATTCATAAAAGACCGTTGGTTCTGTATATGTGTAAGAGATTATGTCCAGGTTTTTTGCCTTAGCCACTTTTATTATGTCTTCTGGCATCAGATTCTCACCGCTGATATCCGTTGGGTTGTTAACTTGTGATATACTGCTGTTCTGACAGAATGGACATTTAAAATTACAACCCTGCATAGCAATAGAAAGCGTTTTTGAGCCTGGATAAAAATGATAAAGAGGTTTTTTCTCTATTGGGTCTATCATCAAAGAAATGATCTTACCGTAATTAAGTGAATAGAGCTTACCGTCTATATTCCTTCTAACCTTGCAAATACCAACACCGGAATCAGATATTACACAGTTGTGGCCACACAACTCACATCTAACTCTTTTTTCACTGAGCTCAATGTAATGCATCGCCTCTCTTCTTTCCATATAACCTCCAGAGACCGTTTAATACGAACTAAGAGTATCATTTTTTGATCATTATGTAAAAATATTCCTGGTTACCCATAGGCCCCTTTATCTGAGAGGCTGTAACCCCTAAGATCTCAAGCCCCTGAGAACCAAAGAAGCTGGTTGTATCCTCTAAGACCCTATCTATTGTACGCTGGTCCTTTACAACGCCATTTTCAAGCTCTGCCCTTTTTGCTTCAAATTGAGGTTTTATCAAAGGCACAACATAAGCACCTTTTTTTACATATGGAAGCACAACTGGTTCTACCATTTTAATGGAAATAAAACTAAGATCAAAAACAACAAGGTCTAGGCTTTCTTTTTTTATGTTCTTGTTTATAACATCATAGCTATCAAAGAGCCTTGCATTTATCCCTTCAAACACCATAACTCTCTTGTCTATTCTAAGCTTATAATCAAGTATACCTTTGCCAACATCAACAGCGAATATAAATGAGGCCCCTTTTTTTAACAGCAGCTCTGTAAAACCACCTGTAGATGCACCAATATCCGCACATCTGAACCCAGAAACATCGAGATTATATTCATTAAAAACAGTCTCAAGCTTTATCGCGCCCCTACTCACATAAGGTTTATTATACTTAACCCTCAACAACCCTTTAGCGATATCATCGTTAGTTATTAATGATCTGGCTGTAAGCTTTATGTCTCCCAAGAAGACAAGTCCGCAAGCAAGCAGCGACCTTGCATGCTCAACATCCGTAGCCATATTATTCTCTACCAAAGCTATCTCAGGTCTTATATTTAATTGTTTTTTTTCAATCAAGGTGTAACACCAAAAGCTTTATATATCACATCGGCTACAGCTTTTATGTCTATTCCGGCATCGGATCTTAATTGTGCCTGTGTCCCATGTTCAATAAATCTGTCTTTAACGCCAATACGGTAGAATCCGCATGGTAAATATCCCAGCTCATCAATAATAGCTTCAAGAACAGCGGAACCAAAACCTCCACATAGAGTATTCTCCTCTACGGTAATTACGGCCTTTGACGTTTTTGCTGCATTGATCACAGCCTCTTTATCTATAGGCTTTACAAACCTTGCATCATGGACTGTTATCCCTAGTTCGCCATGTTTTGACAACACTTCCTTTACAGCAAGCTCTGCTACATAAGTGGATATACCTACGGAGAATATACTTACATTATCTTTTTTCTCTCCATTACTCGATACAATTCTGCTCTTGCCACTCTCTATCCTGATCACATGGTCTTTTTGCTCTAACTCCCAAGGAGGCACACAGCCTCTAGGGTATCTTATAAATACAGGACCGGTACATTCGTTGACCGCATATTTTATCATACCAGAAAGTTCAGATGCAGAAGCGGCGGCCATAATAGTAAGACCAGGAACACTCCTTAAAAATGATAGATCAAAAATACCATGATGTGTTGCTCCATCCTCTCCAACTAAACCTGCTCTATCCATACAACAAACGACATGAAGATTATTGAGTGCAAGATCATGTACTATCTGGTCATATGACCTTTGCATGAAAGTTGAATATATCGCCACTACAGGTTTTGCTCCTGCCTTTGCCAAACCGGCGGCAAAAGTAACTGCATGTTCTTCTGCTATACCAACGTCATAAAAACGGTCCGGGAATTTTTCTGCAAAATTATTAAGCCCTGTACCTTCTTTCATAGCGGCTGTAATAGCACAAACCTTATCATCATTAAGAGCCAGCTCGCATATAGTGTCGCCAAATATAGAAGTAAAAGTAGGTGTTGTTGATTTACAGCTGGTACCACCTGTCTTAACATCAAAAGCTCCTATACCATGAAAAGCAGATGGGTCTTCCTCTGCATAACTGTACCCCTTGCCCTTCTTTGTAACAATATGGAACAGCAGCGGAGGTGAATCCTTTTCATCCTCGAATGGGATGTTTGTGAACGCCTTTATCAGCACTTCAAGATCATTACCGTCAAAAGGCCCCATATAACGGAAACCAAAGGTCTCAAAAAATGCCTCTGGAGATATAAGGTTAACAGCAGAGGACCTTACTCTTTTTATTATATTGACCAAATCTATATTAAACTTCTTTTGAAGCGGTATGGAAGAAACAAGTGTTTTAATTTCACTTCTTAACTTTTGATAATAAGCACTATTGACTATATTATTGCTTATGAACGACGCAACACCACCTACATTCTCAGAAATACTCATATCGTTATCGTTAAGGACAACAATAAGGTTCTTTAAGTTCAGGTGACCGGCGTGGTTCATCGCTTCATATGCAATACCCGAGGTCATTGATCCATCACCTATTATTGCTATAGAAAAATTGTGTGGTAATTGCTTTGCCATAGCAGCAGCCTCTGAAATGGAAACACCCGCATGTCCTGCTATGAATGGATCATGTTCGCTCTCTGATGGTTTAGGAAAACCACTAACACCATTTAACTTTCTAAGAGAGTCCAAAGATCTTCCGGTAAGTAATTTGTGCGGATATGCCTGATGCCCAACGTCCCATATAATACTGTCACTTGGGCTATTAAAGACGTAATGGAGTGCCACTGCCAACTCTACAGAACCCAGTGACGAGGCAAGATGACCTCCGTTCTTTGACACGGAACTTATGATCTCTTGTCTTAGCTCCTCACACAGAGCCCTGAGTTGTTCCATATTCATGGATTTAAGCTGCATTAAGTCTTTGTAATTCTTCATGACCAGACCCTTTTACTACAAATAGAATGGCATAGAAATCAATTTTTTCTTAGTTCCAATACCGGCGAGAATCGTGACATCATGGTCAAAGGGAAATAAGCACCAGCAAGACTAATAATGATCGCAAATACCACCGCTGATACGTTAAACCATATATTTATGCTAACAGGAAGGTGTGTATCATAATATATGGACGGTAGCGTTATAAACTTATATTTATCTATAAGAAAACAGAATAAAGTACCAAAAAACCCACCCAATATAGCACCTGTTGCTCCCTTTATAAAAGCTATCTCAAGTATGACCCTTTTAAGATACGACCTATCAAGACCCATAGAAATAAGAATTACAAAGTCCTTCTTTTTAGATTCCACCATAAGAACAAGAGAGGTCACGATAGAAAAACTTGCCACAAGTACTATAAACAATAATGTGGCTAACATGGCAAAGCGTTCTAGTTTAAGTGAATAGAACATTTTCTTGTTCCTATCCTGCCAAGTTTCTATCTTTAATTTTTTTGTATCAGGCAAGATCCTGCTGATAGTATCAGCAACAGAATCAGCTTGGTAAGGATCTTTACACAAGATCGCTATACCTGTAGGGACTCCTTCTACTGGAGTAAAATATCTCATTCCGTCATCTATATTTACATAAATATACTTTAGGTCCCTTGCATAAGTACCAGTTCTTGTAAAATCAGAGATCCTGAATGACCTTATTTTAGGAATATTAGAAGAGGCTGCATATGCGGCCTCCCATGCGGACAATATCTCAAGAGTATCCCTTTTTATCATTCGATTAGCTAGACCCAACTGCTCGCCTACTATTACTTCCCTGTGAACTGGTGCCTTGCTGGACAACTTTGAGAACATTTCATCTGATACTGCAAAAACAACCCCTCCGATGGTAACATTATTAAAATATATAATGGTCTCTCCTTCTACATAAGGAGAAGACGATAAGATCTTGTGTGCTAATACGTTATCGTTAGATATTTTCGATACTGCTTCTTGCCAAGTATCCAGCAACATCGGACTCTCCTTGTCTGTTATATATATATGAGGCTGAGTACCGATCAATCTTTTAACTAGGTCTGTTTCAAAACCTTGCATTACTGAGATAACTACTATTATCGCAAATACGCCCAAAAACACACCTGCAACACCAAACATTGAGATTAAAGGGAAGCGCTCCCCTTTATCCTTTATAAACCTTGATACAAGCAGATTCTTGACATTCAACGCTATACACCCTCTGAAAACAACGATAACACTAAAAAACTTCAAAAACCATGAAACTGTGTTAATAATTATGTCATGACAGTAGCAGACCTACACACTCATACCACCTATAGCCCAGACAGCGTTCTGACCCCACAAGCGTTGTTAAAAAGAGCTCAAAAGCTCGGGATAGATATCGTTTGTATAACAGATCACAGTATTTTTGAAGCAAACATGGAGCTAGAGGCGCTAAGATCCATGTATAAGAAGCCCCTGATAATAAGGGGGGTTGAGCTTGCAACTGACAATGGTGAAATACTGATATTCGGATTAAAAAATGATTTCTGGAAAAAAGACATGAAAGGAATGGAAGCACTCCCCTCCACCTCAAAAGTTATAGAGGCTGTACGTGATTTCAATGGTGTTGCCATCTGGGCACATCCTTTTAGAAAATATAATATGATCCATTATGACACAGACTATAGTCGCTTAAAGGGCATAACTATCATGGAAGGTCTAAATGGAAGGAATAGCGAACAAGAGAACCTTTCTGCAATTAATTATTCAAAACAACATAATTATAAAATAGTGGGAGGGTCTGATTCACACAAAGTATCAGATATTGGAAAATGTTTGACTCTGTTCAAAGATAAAATAAGGTCAGAAGAAGAGTTCATACACGCCTTGAAACGATCCAGCTATATGCCAATAACTTTAGAGGATTTTTTAGGAAAAGACCTAGAGCAACTAATAAAGAACACCGCCCTTTAAGATCAAAGAGCGGTATTCTTATCGCATGAAAAAATGGATTTACATCTTAGCAAATACTACTACCAGAGCATATATTACCAGTGACTCAATAAGAGCAAGTGCAACTATCATCGGAACAAATATCTTATTCTGCGCGCTTGGATTCCTGCTTATTCCCTCTAATGCAGTAGACGCCGTCTTACCCTGAGCTATCGCACCTACACAAGCAGCAAGTGCAATTGTAAGTCCGGCAACCAACATCTTAAGCCATGCTTTATCAGAAGCATCTGCCACAGCGGCTTGTGCAGGTTCACTTGCAAAAACGCCGGATGAAGCCAAAAACATAAAAGCCAAAAATCTCTTCATAAATATTCTCCTCCTTAAAATTAATGCTCTTCTTCGTGCTCTAAAGCCAAAGTCAGATATATCATGGACAATATAACAAAAATAAAAGCCTGAAAAAAGCTAATAAAAAGCCCTAATGCCATAAACGGTATAGGCACACCTATTGGAGCAAGATTACTGAATATGCTCAAAACTAAGTGATCACCGGTTATGTTACCAAAAAGACGAAGTCCAAGTGAGAATGGTCTTACAGCATTGCTGATCAGTTCAATCGGGAGCATAAGTGGCGCCAGCCACAGCATAGGTCCCAAGAAATGTTTGAGGTATGATATCCCGTGCTCCTTGAAACCAACAATGTTGTAATAAATAAATACAAAGACCCCGCAAGCCAGCGTTGTGTTTATATTATCCGTTGGTGGTAAAAATCCAGGTATCAAGCCTATGGCGTTATTTATGAAGATAAAAAGAAAAACAGATGCAATCACAGGAAAAAATCTTTTTGCATTCTTGTCACCCATGATCTCTGA
>CAYVOB010000005.1:0-27933 GCA_964452945.1 uncultured Bdellovibrionales bacterium | reverse complement strand
TTGGTGCCCGGAGTGAGATTCGAACTCACACGATTTCTCGCTAGACCCTGAACCTAGTGCGTCTGCCAATTCCGCCATCCGGGCTACTCTTTTTTCAAATATATCTCAATCTACATAATCTGCCAATTGCTTCCTTCGCTGAAAGCTCAGTCAGCGAAGCCTAATGAACTTGCTATTTACATTCGCTCCGCAAATGCTCCGCTCTGGGCTTTCCGCCATCCAGGCTATATTGAGCGATAGTTGTTGATACCGCTCGGTTAACGGCTATACTATATATCACTAAATATAATTTTATGGAGTATTTTTTATGGACCATTTTGAGCTGTTAAGAAGACGCGGTCACGTGTATCAGGTTAGCGATGAAAAAGCCGTGTCCGATATATTGAAGAATCCTGACGGGAAAAGTTTCTACATAGGCTTTGATCCAACAGCAGACAGCCTTCATGTAGGCAGCATGTTCGCATTGATGACGGTGTCGCGACTTGCCAGCGCTGGTTTAAGGCCGATCATAGTCATGGGTGGCGGGACCGGTCTTGTAGGCGATCCCAGCGGGAAGACAGAGATGAGGAATATGCTGGATACTGAGATCGCAAAAAAGAACCTTAAGGCGATGGAGAACCAGATAAGAAGGATAATCCCCAAGGACCCTGAGCCTATATTCGTTAACAACATTGATTGGCTTGGGGATCTCAAACTCATAGAATTTTTGAGAAATGTGGGGCGTCATTTTAGCATTAACAGGATGCTTACCCAGGACAGTGTGGCCAACAGGCTCGAAAAAGGTGGACTCACCTACCTGGAGTTTAGCTATATGTTGCTACAGGCCTATGATTTTGTTTACCTGAACAAGAACAAGAATTGCATGTTGCAGATAGGCGGTGCGGACCAGTGGGGTAACATGGTAATGGGGATGGACCTTGCAAGAAGGATAAACAATAGCGACGTACATTGTTTTACCTTTGAACTTATGATGACGGCTACCGGCGAGAAAATGGGAAAATCTGCAAAGGGAGCGGTATGGCTTGACCCTGAAAAAACCTCTCCTTATGAATATTATCAGTTCTGGATCAACGTTGACGACAGAGATGTTAAAAGGTTCCTTTATTGTTACACCTACATCCCTGAAGAAGAGATAGAGGACCTTATAAAGAGCACAGACATTAGAGAACTTAAAAAAGTATTGGCCTTTGAGACCACAAAGATAATGCATGGCGATGCTGAGGCAACAAAAGCCAGGACTGCAAGCGGGGCGCTTTTTGGCGGGGATGCCTCAAACATAGAGGGTGTTCCTACGTTCGAAATATCTTCTTCAGTTATGGATGCCGGGATAAATATTGTAGACCTTATGACACGATCCGGTCTTGCAGCGTCAAAATCAGAGGCACGAAGATTGATTACTGGCGGCGGTGCTTACGTTAATGAAGAAAAAGTAACAAGCATGGATAAAATGATCGGTCCTGCTGATGTGAAAGACGGTATTATTATGCTTCGCTCTGGAAAGAAGAATTATTTAAAGATCATTGTTGGCTAGAACATGAAGCTGAACTGGAAGTTGTACCTTCTGTCCGAGGCCCTTCGTCCATCGGTGTTATAGTACAGCGCCGTATCAGTAGCGTAAGTAGCAAAGTCGCATTCAAGTATATAATATTTTATCCCGATCCCTGCAGTCCAGTACGACTGATACATACCGGCCCTTACGAACAACAACCTCGGGAATTGCAGTTCTGTTCCAAAGTGAAAAAGGTCCAATACGCTTGCTTCTGTTTTTGTTATTGATTTGATAATGTCCAGGTTCGTTCTCCAAGTTATACCAGCACCTATATTGTGTACTTTTATACCGGTTCCGATATCTACTCTTGCAGGCAGTATGGGTGGTCGTCCATTATCGCTGCCTTTTGATATCCTCGGGTCAAGTCCAAATGGCGTTGCAAGGTCGAGTGCAGATCCGCCTATGCTAACGTCGTAAGTATCCATGAACCACGAATATTGTATGCCGACATCAAAAGAAAAAGCCAATCCTTCCTGTGCGAGTGCACCAAATGGTTTTAATCCCTGTTCCTTAAGTTGTGTCATGGTGAAAGTCCCAAAACGACCGCTTCTATAAGCAAGTTTTCCGGTTCCTCCAACCCTTAGACGGTTATCTAGGAAACCTTTTCCGTATGTCAGCTGTAATATTAAGTCCATGGCAGAAAAAACATCTGCGTTTGGGATCGCAGCGGTGTCATACGCTGTGTTCATCGTTCCCCTGGATATCAGCGCAATCGCGTATGTATCTGTGATGTAAGCTGTCAGAAAAGATAGTCGGGTGCTGACGTCCTTTCCGATTAATCCGTTTACGTCGGCAGGGTTATTTATCACCCATTTGTTATCGTATCCAAAAAAGGCAGTGAGGTTGTCCGTTATTCCTCCAGATCCTTCTATTTGAAATTCAAAATTTAATATGGGCTCTTTTATTAAAGGTAATCCAGCGGGGTTAACAAAGATGACGTTGTAGTCATCTACGTCAGCAACCATTGCTCCGCCGCGTCCAAGCCAGCGGGCAGATGAATATGTGCCGATCTGCTCCATAGGGGCAGCGTAGACAACATAGGATATAGCTGTGAGAGCTATTGGCAGCAGTAGTTTCCTTAACATTACCGTAATTATAGCGGAAAGCTTTCAAGTGTGTTAGTTATATTTTTAGAGGCCTGATTATAGAAAACTGTTACTTTCTTTTACGCGAACTAACAACCGCAATCCGATATCAGGAATTCTTTTTTTACAGCGTTGAATAACTTGTCTACACCGAATTTAACAGGATCTGTGGCAGGAAGCCCAGTAAGTGCCTCTACCTCTGTTATAGCCTTTTTCGCCTCTGCATCCGTCATATCAAAACAGTTCAAGGAAATACCGATGACCTTGCTCTTGTTTATCATCCCCGCCAGTTCTTCATGTACCCTTATTGCCTTTTTAAGGTCAGGGATATCTATATTGGTGTACCTTAGTTTTTTTCTGGTAGGCATATGACAAAGTATCATGGCGTCCGGTGCTGTGCCATGTATCAGACCGAGTGTTACGGCTGAGTAAATTGGTTGGAAAACAGAACCCTGGCCTTCCACAAATAATATGTCACGTGCTTTTTCCTTCAATATCAGTCTTTCCACAGCTCCTGGCAGGAAGTCAGATATGACCCTGTCTATTGCAATACCGTCACCCTTAACCATTATCCCTATTTGTCCGGTAGCAATAAAGCTGGAGTCAAGTCCATGCTTTAACGCAGCCTTGTTCAATTCCAGTGTGGTGAGCATTTTACCAATATTGCAGTCTGTACCAACAGTGAGTACTCTTTTAGCTTTAGTATCCAGGACCTTTAGCGAGAATAATTCAAGGTCATTTGGGACGGCCCTTATGTTATATACGACACCTTGACCACCCTTGAAGATTGTTACAGCTTCCGTGGAAGAGGGATCTACACCACCAAGTGCCTTTACGACAGGCTCCAGAGTTCCAAAATTTATATGCAAAGGGTTCAATACATCGATACCGTTCTTAACAGCCAAGGTTACTTCACTAAGCCAGTTCTTTGGTATCTTTCCTTCTGGAAGCACAAGGCATATTACAAGTGCATCGATTTTTTTTACATTATCCTTGATGCTGTTAACGACTGTTACACCTGATTCGCTGAAGATGTTTGGAGACTTGCCAGTATGAGTTGAGTCGATAAGTAATGCTACATCATCGGGTCTGTACCTTAGCAACAATGATGCTGTCTTGGCGTGGAATATGTCCTTTGCTCCCTCAACAAGCAGGGCCAACCGTTTAAATTTTTTCATGAGGACAATTTATGCCACAGGATTGGTTATTTTTCTATCTTATTTATTTTGCTGGAAAATGTGACTGAACTCATCTTCCTTGGACTCAAAATATCTTTGATAAAAAGGCTTCTTTGCAAGACTGGCTGGCTTTCTTTCCGGTTTTGCTTCCTTCTTTTCGGCAAAATAGGCCTTTTTGTCTGCTGAAGGGCTAGCTAGTTCATTTTGCTGGAAAATATAGCTAAATTTGTCTTCCTTTGATTCTAGGTATTTTTGATAAAAAGTTTTTTTATGTACACTTGCAGGTTTTCTGACCGGTGCCAGCTCATCGGTGGAGCTTGTCCTGGCAAAATAGGTTTGCTTGTCCAACGAGTTGTTAACGTAGCCACTATCATCGGCTATTGTTTCGCCGAATAGAGGCTGAAAAGAGATACTGAAAAAGAATGTTATCGCTATTAGTTTCTTCATAATAAGCACCCTCCATTTTAGGTCCTTTTCTCTTATGATTTACTTATCGGAACACTTATCCTATAACTTTAGTTTAATCATAAAATTTTGAGCTAAAACCCACGATATTGTTTGACCGTACAGGCCTAACATGTTAACTTTCAACGAGTTTTTACGGAGGGGAGCAGCTAACTATGAGACAATCTTATAAAACATTATTACTTTGGGTCGCTTTGTTCTTGGTCTTTGTGGCGGTTTTTAACATTTTTAACGGCCAAAAACAAAAATCAGTGGAGATCCCTTTTTCTACCTTTGTTCAGGAGCTTGAGTCCAAAAAAATAGCCGAGGTCACATTCAAAGGTGAGCAGGGTATTACTGGAAAATATAAGCCAGATTTTAAGGAAGGTCGTTATTTTAAGACTACCGGAACTACAGGAGCAGAGGCTTTTAAACTTGTCAGGGATAATGGGATCACACCTAACTATGATGAAGCGGAAAAAACACCACTGTGGCAACAAATACTTATAAGTTGGGGCCCTGTCATACTGCTATTCATATTGTTCATTGTATTTATGCGTAACCTTCAGGCTGGTGGTGGAAAGGCCATGAGCTTTGGTAAGAGCAAGGCAAAACTTTTGACGGAAGGAAAAAAGAAATATTCTTTTAAGGATGTTGCCGGCGTAGATGAGGCAAAAGAAGAATTGAGGGAATTCATAGATTTTTTAAAGGATCCTAAAAAATACACGAAACTTGGAGGCAGAATACCTAAGGGTGTGCTCCTTGTAGGTGCGCCAGGTACCGGTAAGACATTGTTAGCAAAGGCTATTGCTGGCGAGGCTGGAGTGCCGTTCTTTAGTATAAGCGGTTCTGACTTTGTCGAGATGTTCGTTGGAGTTGGTGCAAGCCGAGTAAGGGATCTTTTTGAACAGGGAAAACGTAACGCACCTTGTATAGTGTTCATAGATGAAATAGATGCTGTAGGAAGACATCGTGGTGCGGGTCTTGGAGGCGGGCACGATGAGAGGGAACAGACCTTGAACCAGTTGCTTGTAGAAATGGACGGTTTTGAATCTAACGATGGTGTTATCCTTATCGCTGCTACAAACAGGCCGGATGTACTTGATCCGGCGTTGTTAAGGCCGGGAAGGTTCGACAGACGCGTAATAGTGAACAGACCTGACGTGAGAGGAAGAAAGCAGATCTTGGAAGTACATTCATCAGAGATGCCGCTTAACAGCGACGTTAACTTTGAGACAATAGCAAAAAGCACCCCGGGTTTTACCGGAGCCGACCTTGAGAGCCTAATGAACGAAGCTGCACTTTTGGCAGCAAGGGATGAGAAGAAGGTCGTTTCAATGCACGACGTAGAGAGAGCAAAAGATAAGGTCCTCATGGGTGTTGCAAGAAAGAGCATGATCATAAGCGATGAAGAAAAAAAGAATACTGCGGTTCACGAAGCAGGTCATACACTTGTTTCAAAATTGACCCCTGATGCCGACCCTGTACACAAGGTGACCATAATACCTCACGGTCTTGCAATGGGTGTTACACAAACCCTGCCGGAGGATGATAGGTATATACTTAGAAAAGAGAAGGCGTTATCTGAAATAAAAGTCTTGATGGGAGGCAGGGTCGCTGAGGAAATACTGCTTAAGTCAAAGACCAGCGGAGCGAGTAACGATATAGACAGAGCAACAGAGATAGCAAGGAAAATGGTCTGTACCTGGGGAATGAGCGACAAGTTGGGTCCTTTGAAATGGGGAAACGAGAGCGAACCTATATTCCTGGGTAAGGATTTTAATACAGTACAGAACTACAGCGAGGAAACTGCAAAAATAATTGATTCTGAAGTAAGGGACATAGTCACAGGCCTACATGATGAGGCCTATGAACTTGTTCTAAAACATAAGGATACACTTACAAAACTTACAAATGCTCTGCTTGAAAGAGAGGTCCTGTCCAGTGACGAAGTTGACCTTATAATGGGTGGAAATGACCTTCCGCCAAGGAATGTAGTAACGAATGATAGCGTATCCAGTCAAGATCCTGCATAAGGGGCAGGCTGAAAGGCTTGTAAAAAGGATAGGGGTGGAAAAAGGCGCAGTGCCTTTGTTGGTACCCAAGGCTGAATATAAAAATATACTGTTAAAGTCCGTCAAGACCTCGTGGGCGAACATCATAAAGCAGGAGATGCTTGGTAGTGGTGGAGACGCCGCTATAAGTAACAAAAGTTATAACTGCTCAGAGAATTTTACCGACGTGCTCTTGATGGGCAACAATGCCTGTTTTTCACGGTTTCTTAAAAAAATGAGGATGCAGCCGGAGTGTTTTGCGTCGCTTACAGCGGACATAGAAAGGATAATTGTAGACCGAGCTCCTTTTTTAAGGATAGCTGGCAGGGATTACGATCTTGCAAAGGACACGTTAGTTATAGGCATACTTAATGTGACACCTGATTCCATTTCTGATGGAGGAAAATACTTTAAGCGTGATGCAGCCCTAAAAAAGGCAGAAGAGCTTTTGGAACAGGGGGCAAACTTTATAGATATTGGCGGTGAGTCTACGCGCCCAGGTTCTGAAAGGGTCTCTCTACAGGAAGAGCAGGACAGGGTCTTGCCCATAGTGGAGGCTGTTACTAAAAAATTCGGGCCGGTAGTTAGTGTGGACTCTTATAAATCCGAGCTTTTGCGTGAGGCGCTAAAGATCGGAGCCAAGATAGTGAATGATGTCAGCAGCGGTGCCGCCGTAAGTGCTGTCGCAAAAGAAATAGTAAAGGATGGTGCTGCAGCGATCATCATGATGAACCGTTCGGACAATGATATCGCCGGTGCTTCTACAAAAGAAGATACTGTGGACCCTGTTTCGGAATTCGTGGGTTTTTGTCAGGAAACAAAAGACAATCTTGTGACACTTGGCCTGGATCAGAACTCACTAGTGATGGACCCCGGTATAGGTTTTGGGCTTTCAGATAGCGACGTTAATACTATGTTGAGGAACGCATACTCGTTGTCCGGGTCAGGGTTTGCTGTTTGCTGGGGTATTAGCAGAAAATCCTTTATTGGAAGGACGTTAGGGGTTGAGCTCTCACATAGGGATGGTATTTCGAATGCTATCTCATTGTATTTGCTTTCCCAAGGTGTTAAAATATTCAGGACCCATGATGTAGCGGGACTGAATGAGACGATACGGTTCTATAAAAATTTGGAAGGAGTTTAAGGGTTAAGTGTTAGGACTAATATTCAGGGATGTGGTGGCTAATTTTAGATGGATAGACATTCTTGATATATTCATTTCATTCGTCATTATATATAAACTTCTATCGCTGATAAAAGGGACACGAGCCTTACAAGTCCTGACCGGCTTGGTACTTGTCGGCCTTATATACATATTGTCAGTGACGTTAGGTCTTTCCACTGTTAATGAGATCCTGAGTAGATTCTTTAACTATCTCTTCATCATAATCATAATAATATTCCAGGACGACATAAGAAAGATGTTCGCAAGGATGGGAAAGACGCCCTTTTTTGGTATGAGACCTTCTGAAAAAAAGGATGAGGAACTGGTGGAACAGCTTGTTAAATCTGCAGTTTCTCTATCTAGAAAACGAATAGGAGCCTTGATCGTACTCGAGAGGGCAATGGGATTGAATGATTCAATAGAGGTAGGTGTTAAGCTTGATTCAAGTGTTAACTCTGAACTTATGCTAAGTATCTTCTCTACCGAGTCTCCGATCCACGATGGTGCTGTGATCATAAGCGATGGTCGTGTTGCTGCTGCAGGATGTTTTTTGCCTCTCACAAGGAATCCCAACATAGACAAGTCGTTAGGCACCAGGCACAGGGCGGCCATAGGGCTTACAGAGAACACGGACTCAATAGTTATAATAGTTTCCGAGGAACAAAGAGAGATCTCTATTGCCAAGGACGGTGAACTTATAAGGGAGCTTGATAGCCCCGCTTTAAGGAAACATCTGAACGAGATCTTGGGTATAAGAGAGGTTGCGGCAGATGCGTCGAACTAGATCGGGGATACATCACTATTTTAGGAGACTGTTCCTGGATATATTCACAAAACATTTTTTTATCAAGATAGCTGCCTTATTGATAACCGTTCTATTGTGGTTCATCGTAACTAGTACAAGAAGGACGGAGATGGTAAAAAAGGTCTCGATCAATTTTATATCGGCTCATGAATATGTCGTGACCAACGATATAAATAACGAGGTAGATGTTCGTCTTGTTGGGCCTACGGTATTCTTGCGTGAAGTGGCTGAACGCCATGACGTTATAAATATAGATGTCCGTGATAAGAAGCCTGGTCTTTATTCTTATAAACTTTATAACGATACTGTAAAATTACCGCTTGGAGTGAAGGTAATAGGCTTTTATCCAGCAGAGATAGCTTACAAAGTCGAGCCGATAAAGATAAAGACCATCAAAGTCTTGCCTAGTTTTAGCGGGCAGTTGCAGGAGGGATATAGGCTTAAGTCCGCTAGTGTAGAGCCTAGCGTTGTAGAAGTGGAAGGCGCAGAAAGTCTCCTGGCCAATCTTGAGGAGATATATACCAGCGTTGTTGACATGGGTAACATAAAAAAGACTTCGGTGTTCAGTGTAAGTATTGATCCTAAGTATCTTTCTAAGTTCCAAAGGATGTCCTATAAAAAATTCTCTCTATACGTCGATGTTGTTCCATTTATGATATCAAAGAAGTTCTATGGGATAAAGGTTGGGACTATTGGAACGAGGAATTTTAAATTGGATAAAGCAACGGTAGTCGTTACTGTCCAGGCTTCTAAAGCAGCACTTGAAAGGTTCGCTGCTTCTGACATCAAAGCTTCTCTTGACCTATCCTTTAACGCTCCGGGTACTTATGACGAGCCTGTGGTGGTAAGGCTACCAGAGGGAGTACAATTGGTTGATGTTACACCTAAAAAACTTAATGTGACTATCTATTAGGGGAGTTCCTTTTATATGCAGAGAAAATTTTTTGGTACAGACGGAGTGAGAGGAATCCCGAACCATGAGCCTCTTACAATGGAGAACGTTCTTGAGCTAGGAAGGGCTGTAGCTTATGTCTTCAGGGACGAGTCAGCAAAACATAGGGGTAAGATACTCATAGGAAGGGATACTAGGAGCTCTGGCTACATGTTAGAAATGGCGCTTGGCGCAGGGATTACATCCATGGGCGTTGATGTGTTTTTTGTAGGAGCGCTTCCTACACCTGCCATCGCGTTCCTTGCAAAAGAGATGAGGGCCGATGCAGGCATAATAATCTCTGCTTCACATAATCCTTATACAGATAACGGTATAAAAGTTTTTGATAAGAATGGTTTTAAACTTTCAGACGATATGGAACACAGGATAGAAAAACTTATGTTCTCCGAAGAGCTCAAAAAAGGTTTTTCAAGTCCTGAACGTCTGGGAATGATGAAAGACCTTGATGACGCAAAGAGCCGTTACATAGTTTTTGCCAAAGAGTGTTTTCCCAAGGATATGACCCTTGAGGGCAAAAAGATCGTCTTGGATTGTGCTAACGGCGCCGCTTATGAAGTCGCTCCTGCTGTATTCAGTGAGCTTGGTGCGGAAGTCGTGGTCACAGGTAACACACCGAATGGAGTTAACATCAATGATCATTGCGGCGCATTACATCCAGAGAATATCGCTGATCTTGTGAGGAAGAACAATGCTGACATGGGTATAACGCTGGATGGTGATGCAGACAGAGTTATACTGTTGGATGAAAAAGGGAACGTTGTGGATGGTGATGCGATCATGGCTATGATAGCGATACACTTAAAGTCCAAAGGGGAATTGAAGAAAGATACAGTGGTAGTTACACCAATGAGCAATTTTGGTTTTGGTGTTGCGATGAGGGCTAATGGCATCAAGATGATAGAAGCCGCTGTTGGGGATAGATATGTTGTCGAAAAAATGCGTGATGGCGGTTTTAACTTTGGTGGCGAGCAGTCTGGTCATGTGATCTTTCTTGATCAAACTACGACGGGTGATGGAATAATAGCGGCCTTGCAGCTCCTTGTATATATGCAGAAAGAGGGGAGACCTTTGAGTGAACTTTCAAAGGTAATGAAGCGTTATCCTCAGGTTCTCAACAACATCAGGGTTAAGGAAAAAAAACCTTTCGAGAAACTGGACGGCTTTAATGAGAGATTGAATGAAATAAAGAATAAGCTGGGTGAAAAAGGCCGGGTCTTTGTAAGATACTCCGGTACAGAACCGATCGCCCGTGTCATGATAGAGGGAGAAAAAGAGGAAACCATCAAGACGTACGCAGAAGAGCTCTCTCAGATAATTCGATCCCAGATAGGAAGTTAAGATCATATACCCAGAAAACAACAGCCCCGAGAGGGGCTGTTGTTTTTTAGGCTCTATCTTAAATTATAGATCTATTTCTTCTTATCTGGTGCCACAACACTTGGATTCGTCTGATCGAGCTTTATGCCTTTGTTCTTTTCTGCGCCCATTGCGTAGACCTTCAAGTAGTTGTAAGCCATATTGACCTGATAGTCATAATCTATATCGACGACTTTCTTTATGTCCTGATCTTTTAGCTTTTTTGTGAGCCCTCTTTCTGCCTTTTCATATATCTTGTCTATGACGCTCTTTGACTCTTCGCTATCTCCATTGTTCTCAAAGTGTCCCTTTAGTTTTGCTTCTCCAAACTTTTGTTTGGTGTCCTCTTCTATCATTTTTTCTTCCTGCATTACGCTAGGATCTATAGATAGAACGGTTACATCTGGCTCTATACCTTTTGCTTGTATGGATTTACCACTTGGGGTGTAATACAACGCTATTGTATATTTGATAGCTGATTTGTCGTCTAGCTCTACCAATGTCTGTACCGAACCCTTGCCGAAGGTCTTTTGACCGATTATAACAGCACGCTTGTTGTCCTGCAGCGCTCCGGCTACGATCTCTGCTGCACTTGCAGAAGCTTGGTTTACAAGTACTACCATAGGGACCGCTTCGCTGGTTAGATTGTTAGCTTTCGCATATTCGATGATCTTTTTGTCTTTATCCCTGCCTTGAACGCTTACTATTATGCCGTTGGTCAGGAAAAGATCAGAAACACCGACTGCTTGGTCCAAAAGCCCGCCGGGGTTGTTCCTTAGATCTATTAATATACCGTTTATCTTTTTGTCCTTGGCTGTTTTTTCCAACTTCGTCAGAGCTTTTTTTAGGTCATTGACGGTCGATTCGTTGAAGGTCGATATCCTTATATAAGCATAGTCGTCCGGCAACATCATACTCTTTACAGAGACGATCTTTATTATTTTACGTACGATATTGAACTCAAGAGGTTTTTGTTTTCCCTCTCTAAGAATAGTAAGCTTTACCTTAGTCCCTGAGGATCCCCTCATTTTTGATACGGCAGCCTGAAGTTCCATGTCTGCTGTGGACTCATCGTTTATCTTGATGATCTTGTCCATAGACTTTAAACCTGCTTCCCAGGCCGGAGTATCCTCGATAGGCGAGATAATGGTTATTACATTATCTTTTTTCGTTATCTCTATCCCGACACCCCCAAATTCACCGGTGGTACTTTCCTTCATTTCCTTATAATCATTTGGATCAAGGAAGGCTGAGTGAGGGTCAAGCTCCTGGAGCATTCCCTTTATTCCGCCATAGATAAGCTTTTTTATGTCCACATCCTCGACGTAGGTGTTCTCAAGCAGGTGCATTACCTTTGTGAACAGTGACAGTTTCTCATATTTATCAGTTGATTTTGCATCAACCATTGAGACTGTTGTAGCACCGGCGATGAAACCGAATATGACTGCGGCGAACAAAGCCGTTATTAAGAGAACTTTAAGACCTTTGAACATAAAGAATATGACCTCCGGATTGTATCTTTTAGCTTACTCGCCTATTATTTACATGAATACAGGGATTGGCAACCGTTTTTTATTGTGTTATTAATTTTGTCAGGGATATTATGATCACTTTTGGAGGTTTTTGATATGCTTGATGTATTGCGCAGGAATTCTAAGCACTGGCTGGTTACGGCGATAATAGCGGTTATCATAGTAGGGTTGGGGTTCTTTTTTGGTTCTTCCAACAGAGATTCAGTGAAGGGTGTGGGTTGGGCGGCAAAGGTTGACGGTGAACCCATTAAGATGGGAGAGTTCCTTAACAGGTACAGGGCTGTGGTGGAGAATTACAGGGCTAAACTGGGGCCTAATTTTGACGAGAAGCTTTTGGAACAACTCAATATAAAGTCTTATATACTAAAGAACATAGTTGATGAAAAACTTGCAGCTAAAGAGGCTATGATGAATGGGCTTGGGGTTCCTGACGAACAACTAAGAGAGAATATACAGCAATACCCGGCTTTCCAGAAGGACGGTGCTTTTAGTATGGAATACTACAAGCAGCTTCTTTCCTACAACAGGATAAAGCCTGCCGAGTTCGAAAAGATGCAACGCGACGACATATTAAGACAAAAATTAAGGATGCTTGTATATACATCCTCAAAGACCTCTGATGACGAAGTTCTTACCTTGTTCAGAATGGAGAATGAAAAAGAGGTCTTGGCCTTTGTATCCATAGATACTTCAAGTTCTCCTTCAAGCATAAGCGTTCAGGAAGTTAACGATTTCCTGAATTCGGCAGAAGGCAAAAAAGAGGCAGAAGAATACTACACAAAGCATAATGACGAATTCAGACTTCCTGCTCATGGCGGAAAGGATGCGACGGTTAGATTGTTCAATGATGTGAAACAAGAGATTGCCAGAACGCTGCTTATAAAGAAAAAGGAATCCAGTTTTTATGCTGCCAAAATTGACAATGCATTGAGGACGAACAATATAGAAGCTGCGGCAACGGTGGTCGGGCAGAAGGTCCAGTATACTGCTCCTTTCACAAGAAAATCAGCCTCTATTCCTGCTATGTCCGCAACAAACACCAATGACGTCCTTTGGGCCTTTGGTCTTAAGAAAGGGCAAATATACAAGAGAGAAACAAATGGCAGGACGTACATAGTCGCTCTTAAGGAGAGCACGTTCAAGCCTCTTAGCTTGACTAGCAAAGAATTCAATGAGTATAAACTGAAATTGATATCAGAACGTGGCGGCGCTGAATACATGAACTATGTTAAGTCTCTGGATAAAAAATGGAGCAAGAAGATCGAATATTCCCCTTATCTTCTTAAGGACATGAGAGGAATGAAAGAATCGTTGTAGAGGGTAACTGATGAAGCTGCTCTGGCTGGTCTTGTTTTTTGTTTTTCCTTTGTTCCTCCTTGCAGAAGGGAAAAGTATAGTCGTTTCTTCAAGTCAACGCGATATAGTCAGTATGTTGGAGCTTGATCCGCACGAAACGTTCAACGAACGTCTTTCGGACATAACCAGGAATATTTACGATACGCTCTACGATATACAGAAAGATGGTTCGATCACAGAAAGCATTGCAGAACAGTGTACGGTAAGATCCTTCAACGAGAGCGTTGAATATGATCTGGAAATGGAAATTATCTGCAAGATACGCAAAGGCATCTTTTTCCACGACGGTGTAGAACTTAAACCTGATGATGTTGTTTTTTCCATCCTAAGAGCCAAGAACTCAAAGACATTATCTTCGAACTTTAATTTTATAGCAGATGTGCAAGCTATCCCTCCAGATTCAGTACGTTTTATCCTGTCCTATAACTACGACGGAGACGACAATCCCAAAAACTGGCTGTTCGAAAAATTCAAACGAGCACTGGCAAGATATGGCTACATTGTACGAGCGGACTATTTTACAGGCGGAGCAGGATGGGCGCTGGAATATCCAGTAGGCACAGGTCCTTTTTATTTCAAGGATTGGAAATTATGGGACACGAAGGATTCAAGGTCCCAGGTGATATTGTTAAAGAATAAGTCTTATTGGAAAGCAGGGCTTCCTTTGTTGGATGAGGTACTATTCCGCTTCTTACCGGAAAAGCTCTGGTTATCCGGTCTTACCGATGGAACGATCTCTCTCCTATACAACATACCATACAGCGAATATGAAGATCTCTATAAAGTGAATTTTAATAAAGGATATTTCAAGTTATCAAAGAGGCTGGAGTATTCCTATCAGTATCTGGTCTTTACTCCTGCGTCTAGGATATCAAAGTCCTTGGATATAAAGAGAGCGTTCTTTTCCGGTATCAGCAGAGAAAAAATAGTTAAGAACATCTTTGGAAAGAATGCGGTTGTTAATTCTGGACGTGCTCTTTATGCCGGCTCTTTATTTCCGGAAAAATTCCCCGTTCTTTCTTATCAGCCTAAGTTGTCCAGGAACCTTGTTGCATCTTATTTAAGGATGAAGGGTCGCAAGAGCGGCAAGTTGCCAGTATTCATCCTTGCTTCTGACAAGCAGGAAGATGTTCGCGTAGCTCGTGAGATAGAAAAGCAACTAGGCCTTGCCGGTTTTGATCCAAAGATAAATATTGTAGAGCAGAAATCTTACAGGATATTGTTGAACAAGGGAGATCTTAACAAATATGACCTTGTCCTTTACTCGGTGCATGAGCCTTCAGCCAATCTTGGCCCAAGGGTTAGGGGTATGCTTAGGAATGGAGGCATACAGCTGTACCAAAGGTACCTGTTCTATGCAATGGGCAGGACCAGTCCGCTTAGTAAATTCTATCCGTCCGTAGAAGGTCCGTTAAGACTGGTCGATGCTGAATAACAAGGAGCAAATATGAAACGGTTTTTTATTTTAATATTTCTGCTATCGATATCCTGCTCTCTTTTAGCATCCAGCGGTGAGTTTTGTGGAATAGGTGACCCTGGCACAACAGCACCATGTGATGTGGAGGGGGGTACTTTTTCTAAGGAAGAGATACGCGAGATAGTTAAAAAGGACGCTACAACACTTGAAGAAGTGTATAAAGAAATGAAGGATGGCAAGGTCCACCTTTATCTGTTCTATTCATACGACTGCCCTCATTGTAAGAAAGCCCATGCATTCCTGGACGAAGTGAAAAAACAGTATCCTGAGTTGCAGGTCCACCAATATGAGGTCAAGGGCAACAAGGACAATATAAAGATATTCGAGGCCGTAGCAAAGAACTATGGCGTAAGACCTCAGGGTGTTCCAACTATATTCATGGGGCACAAGAACTTTGTAGGCTTCAACGAGAAGATAACATGCAAGTCCATTATAAATGAGATAAGGCATATTAAAGGAGAGATCGTAAGCTGCCCAGAAAATGAAGTTGAGGTCCCTTTAATAGGCGTTATAAATATAAGTACAGTCTCTCTTCCGGCTTTTACTGTTTACTTAGGCCTTCTGGACGGACTTAATCCTTGTGCAATGTGGGTGCTGGCGTTCCTTCTGGGCCTTATGGTCTATGCAAGGGATAGAAAACGTATGCTGTTCATCGGCGGTACTTTTGTTGCAGCTTCCGGGCTGGTCTACTTTTTGTTCATGACCGCATGGGTGAATATATTCATAATAGTCGGTTACTCCAAGACCATAACCATAGGCCTTGGTGTTATCGCTGTGATAATGGGACTCGTGAATATCAAGGAGCTATTCTTCTTTAAAAAAGGGATCTCCCTGATGATACCTGAGAGTGCAAAGCCAAAACTCTACAAAAAGGCTAGAGCTGTGATCTATGAGGAGAGCGGCCTTTTGGCAGTGGTCGGGACAATAATGCTCGCAGTGTTCGTTAACTTTATAGAACTCGGCTGCACGATAGGGCTACCGGCCATATATACAAGGGTACTTTCTTTGAGGGGATTACCAGCGCTGGAAACCTATCTATATATAGCTTTTTACAATCTGCTCTACGTAATACCTCTAGTAATAATAGTTACGGTATTCGCTTTTACCATGGGACATTTTAAGTTCACACAAACACACGGGAAGATATTGAAAGTCATAAGTGGGTTATTGATGCTGTTACTGGGAGTGATCCTGATAGCGTTCCCGCGGCTTCTCATATTGGGATAGGGGATCAAAATGACTGAATATGGAATAGTTAAAAGACTTAAACAAAAAGGGTATCTCATCGCTGATGGAGCTACCGGTACTGAACTTATAAAACTTGGCGTGCTTAAAAAAGGTATTACACCGGAAAAATTATTGTTGGATGATCCTGATTCGATGATCAAGGTGCACCGTTCTTATTATGAAGCGGGCTCTGATTATGTAGTTGCAAATAATTTTGGTGCAACAAGGATGAAGCTGGAAGAATGGGGGTTGGAATCAAGGTTCGATGATATAAACAGAGCTGCTGTTCGCTGTGTAAAAAAAGCTCTAAAACTTAGTGGTAAAAAAGCATTCGTTGCTTCTAGCATCGGTCCTACCGGCAAACTTTTGCCGCCTCTTGGTGCAGCAACGATGCAAGAGCTGATCTCTCTTTATAGGGAACAGATAGAGATAATGGTTGATGAGGGTGTTGACCTTTTTGTCATAGAAACGATGAGCGATCTTAGAGAAGCAAAGGCCGCCTATATAGCTATCAGGGATATTTGTGATATTCCTGTCGGTGTATGCCTTACCTTTGATGAGAACGGTAAGACCCTGTTGAACAATAGTCCGGAGACTTTTGCTGTTGCCTTTGATCCAACGGATGTCCTCTTTATGGGTGTTAACTGTTCAGTAGGTCCTGATAAGGTTGGAACTGTTATATCTGCGATCGGTGAATATACGAACAAGCCTTTGATAGTTAACCCTAATGCAGGGGTTGCTTGCAAAAACTACAGCGAGGATGATTTTAAAACAGAACTGAACTCATGGATCGCCGCCGGCGCAAGGATATTTGGCGGATGTTGTGGTACCGGTCCTTCGTATGTAAAGATGTTCGCAAGAGAACTAAAGAATAAAAAGTTGTCCAAAAAGATAAAGGTTAAAGAAGGTACTCATCTTGCTTCTTTGAGCACCATCGTAACAGTTGCTAAAGGACTACCCACTGCGATAATCGGTGAAAGGATAAATCCCACAGGGAAAAAACAGATGGCCGAGGAACTAAAAACTGGGAGCCTAGAGACCGTTATAACAACTGCGAGGGAGCAGGTGGGACTGGGAGCACATCTGCTAGATGTTAATTTTGGAGCTGCCGGTGTTGACCAGGTCACGATGATGGGTAAGGCATTTCATATATTAAGCTCTCTTTTTGATACACCACTCGTTGTTGATTCGTCTGACGAAAGGGTAATAGAGGCTGCTCTTCGATCATATGGAGGAAAGGCCCTAATAAATTCCACAACTGCTGATGCAAAAAAAATGAATGCAGTATTTGCCCTTGCAAAAAAATATGGTGCTGCCGTTATCTGTCTCACGATGGACGAAAAAGGCATCCCAATCAAGGCGGAAAGTAGGCTCGCACTTGCAGAGAAGATGCTAAAGAAGGCAAAGAGCATGGGTATAAGGCCACATGATCTTGTGATAGATACTCTGACGCTATCGCTGTCTTCTAATCAGAACGAGGCCATGGAAACTATAAAAGCACTTGAGCTTGTAGGTAAAAAACTGTCTCTTTGTACATCACTTGGCGTCAGTAATGTTTCCTATGGTTTGCCGGAACGGGCGATACTTAACCAGACCTTCTTAACACTCGCTGTTAATGCAGGTCTTAATCTGGCTATTATAAATCCATCGTCGGAAAAAATGACATCTGCCATTGATGCAATGAACGTTATAAAAGGACACGACACTTTTAGCGTCGACTATGTAAAAAAATATTCAGGCGTAAAGATGTGTGCTTCTGTAAAACCAGCGGAATTCAAGGACCCATTGGAAGAACTAAAACACGCCATAATAGGAGGCGATGAGGTCTCTGCAGCTAACGCTGCTAACAAACTAGCAGAAAAAGGGATAGATCTTTTGGATTCAGCAGAGAAGGTGATGATACCCGCCATGGAAGTGGTTGGCCAATATTTTAAGAGCGGTAAATATTTTTTGCCTCAAGTAGTCCTTTCCGCACAAGCTATGAAAAAGGCGTTTGTTGAACTTAAAAAACATAACAGCGGTCAAAAAATGAAGAGCCAGGGGCTGGTCCTTATGGCTACGGTCAAAGGAGATATACACGATATAGGGAAGAACATCGTTATAACGTTACTCGAAACAAATGGTTTTGAGGTAGTGGATCTTGGAAAATCCGTGTCTTCAGCAGAGATAATTAAAAAAGCAAAGGATGTAAGGCCTGACATCATAGGACTGAGTGCCCTTATGACCACAACAATGGATGAAATGGGGACGGTGATAACCGAACTAAGGGAACAGGGTTTGGATATCCCAGTTATGGTCGGTGGAGCCGTGATCACCAATGAGTTTGCCCAAAGCATTGGTGCAAAGTTCTATGCCAAGGATGCCATGCAGGCCGTCGATATTCTAAAAAAATTCAAGAGCGCTTGACCTTTACGTTAAGTGCTATATACCTAATACCATGATACATTTTGACTCTGTATCCAAGGTCTATGACACAGATGTTTTTGCCATTAAGGGCATAGACCTTAGGGTGAGAAAAGGCGAATTCGTTTTCATAACAGGGAGCTCGGGAGCGGGTAAGAGCACTCTGCTTAAGTTGTTATATGGGGAACTAAAACCAGCGAGCGGTAATGTATATGTCGACGGTGTTGCCGTAGATACCCTTAGCCGCACCAAGCTTGCGTATCTAAGACGCCAAATGGGGATAGTATTCCAGGACTTCAAACTTCTTTGGGACAGGACAGTGTTGGAGAATATATGTCTTCCTTTTTTTGTATGGGGTCTCAGAAAGGACTATATGCGTTCTGTAGAGAGATTTATGAAGGAACTAGATATCTGGAAGTACAGGGACCTTTATCCTCATCAGGTATCTGGCGGTGAACAACAGAAGATCGCTATTTGCAGGGCGTTGGTTGTGGAGCCCTGGATACTTGTGGCTGATGAACCGACTGGTAATCTTGATCCTAGATCAGCAACGGATATCTTCAATATATTCAACAGGGCATCCAAGGCAGGAGCCACAGTGATATTTGCAACACACAATGAAAAACTAACTTCTCTGCATTCCGGAAGGATAGTCAAACTGGAAAAGGGGCGACTTGCATGATCAGGATAATAAATGAAGCTTTGGAAGATATCTTAAAGCACAGGACCACTTCGATGCTTCTTGCTTGTATTATCGCTGTGTCTGTATTCGTCTCTGCAATGTTCCTTTCTCTTGTATACAATTTGAACAGTTCTCAGCTACGATGGTCTAAGAATGTTCATTTATATGCCTTTACTTTGGAGGGTTCTGATCTTGGGTCTATACAGAGTGAGATACAAAAGATAACCGGTGTGATCTCGGCAGATAAATATAGTGCAGAAGAAGCGATACAGGTACTAAAGAAAAAATTCCCTGAACAAGATATGGCTTTTTCCGCAGCCATGGTACCTGAGTTCATAGAGGTACGCACAGATGCCGATGCTCTTGATAGTGTTAAAACGGCTATGTACAGAATAGCCGGTGTTGAAGAAGTCGTGGTTAACTCCTCGTGGTTTGATAGTATTTCCAAACTTGTTTCAGTGATAAAATATTTAGCTAGCGCAGTTATTTTCCTGCTTTTGATAATGGCGATCATCATGATCGGATATGCATCAAGGATCGGAGTGATTGAAAGAAGACCCGAGATAAATCTTATGAGACTGTGTGGTGCGACTGACTGGCGTTTAAGGCTGCCTTATATATTCTCGGGTATAATCCTTGGTTTTATAGGCGGGGGCATAGGGATAGCCTCCTACATGCTATTAAGATCGTTCCTTCAAGGTACTGCAGTTGCGTTCATGAGCCACTGGCAAGAACTCCCATTCCTGGAGATCACGATATTGTACGTGTGCTCTATACTGGTAGGGGCGTTAGGTAATTTGGCTGCGTTCCGAAGAGGATCATATGAGTAACCTTTTTTGGGTTACAGCTACCATATTCAGTCTTTGTAATTCCTCTACGCCGGATTATGTTAAATTAGTAAAGGAACTTGATAAAGCAGAACTAAAAGCCGGAAGGGCGCAGGAACAATATGATGTGATGGCCGGCTCAATAAGGTCTGCCAACGATGCTGTAGTTGATCTTGAAAAGGAAATAGAACTTAAGACACAAGCTACCTGGTCCAAAAAGGTCTTTGTCCGTGATAGGATCGGTTATCTGCTGGGATATTCTGTACCAGAGAGGATGGATTTTTTGAATGCTCTTGATGATGTGGAAGGGATACAAAGGGTCCAGGTCTTGCTCTCAAAGATGTTAAGGCGAGATGTTAAGGATTATAACGAGCTTAGTTCAGACCTTAACCAGCTTGATGAACTGAAAAAGATATTGGCAAAACAAAAGCAAGAGCTTCAACTCCAGAGCAGCGAGCTGTCCCGTTATATCGTGGAACTTAAGACCACCATACTAAAGAAGAAGTCCCTGCTTGAGAAGATCAGGAACAGCGAGAAAGGCGCCAGGGTGCTTGCAGAGCGTTCAAAAAAGAGCGAGAACCGTATAAGCGGTATAGTCTCGACTTTGAGGCCTGGTGAACTTAGTACAGCTATGGATGATATAGTACAAAAACTTGTTTCGCCTCCTCTGAAGGGCAGGGTGGTTTCAACCTTTGGGAAGGTATGGGATACCACAACAAGGAATTGGATCTACAATAAGGGTGTCAAGATAGAGGCTGAATATGGTCAGGAGGTCAGGGCGGCTTCTGAAGGAACAGTGAGCTATTCTGGTTGGATCCCAGGTTATGGTAAAGTTCTCATATTAAAACATGATGGAGGCTTTTTTTCTGTATATGGACATCTATCTAAGATACTGTTAAATAAGGGTTCGAAAGTGGCTAAAGGGGTTGTTATAGGCTATGTAGGTGATACTGGTTCAGTGGATATCCCTTCACTGTATTTTGAGCTAAGTACCCCTACGCGAAATATAGACCCAACACGACTATTCTACTAGGGAGGTTTTAATTACATGCAGAGGAATTTAATAACAGCGTTGTTGACAGTTTGCTTTTTTGTATTTACGTCAAGATTGGTTTTTTCTGCTCCATCGGTTACATCACCGGCAGTTGAGGTGGAAGAGGATACGAACGATAAAAACGATAAGAACCCTGCCAAAACGTCCGTCATAGACATGCTTGAAGGGTTTAAGAAGATGTCTGAGAACAGAAAAAAATATCTTGATGGTAAGCAGACCTATGACCAGTATATGCAGAAGGATAGGAAACTATCGGGAGAAGTTTCTGCATATATAGATTTTTGGGATGTATGTGAAAAGTCCTTAAAGTATGATTACGATGTTAAACGAAAAAAATTCAGGAAGGACCATTGGGCCAAAAAGACCCTAGGTGATAAGACATCCTTCACTAATCTTTTTACACAACTGATAGAAGAGATAGTTTATCCGATAGCTAACGAGTATTTTAACGAGCTATCAATGACACATAAGGTCATGGAGTCTAAAAAGGACTATGTATATATAAAGACCGTAGTTAAGAACGCTAAAAAGAGGAAGAACAGGGAGTTCATCATGGAGTGGTTCTTACATCCATCTGTTAATGGGGGCTGGGTGGTATACGATGTAGGCGTAGAGGGAGAAAGATGGGTAGAGGGTTTTAGGTCCCAGTTTAACGACGTTATTACGAAAAAATCATACAAAGAACTGATAAAGATAATGAAGAAAAAACTGGCTGAAGTTAAGGAAGAAAGGACTTCGGATGATAAAAAAGAATTCGAAAAGGCCAAGAAAGAAAGGTCAGAGGGCAAGTTGGCTGCAGCAAAGGAGTTTGAGGCAGGAGAAAAAGAGGTTAAAAAATAGTAAGAACTGATATACTATTTGATATAGGAGATGACCATATGGACCTTCTTTCGAAGATAAAAGACCACATCCTGGTCACTGGACTTATAATAATGGCCGGTATTTTTTCCGTAATGATAGCGGTCATAAAAGATTACTTTGGTTTGGCTGTAGCGGCTTTTCTTGGCCTTGCAGCATGTTCTTCGGTCCTTTTGTTCATACTTCCTATCGCTTTAATGAAGGGAGATAAAGATTGAGGTTCTTAGTTGCATTATTAATATCTACATCCTTGTTCGCTGCGGCACCAAGGGAAAAGGTTAAGATAAACCTGAATACTGCGATACAGAGGATGCTGCAGTACAACGGTGAACTGGCCGGCGAAAGAAAGAACCTTGATTTTGCAGAAGGCAGAATGGACCAGGCTAATGCGGCGTGGTTCCCAAAAGCGGAACTGTATCTTATGGGAGCTCCTGTATTCAAAGCTACCGGTAATGCCTTGGGTGTGGAAAAAGATTATTCCAAATGGGGTCTTTTTGCTACAGCAAAGCTTACTGTTGTACAACCAATATATACCTTCGGTGTTATCAGCGAGTATAAAAGGGCTGCAGCGAGTGGCTATGAAGTAGAATCGGAAAAGATAAGATCAAAACAGGCAGAAATGGTCCATAGACTTAAACAGTTCTATTACGGAGTGCAGCTTGCCAATGATCTTTTTGACATAGTGAAGGATGGCAGGGAAAAGCTTGAGGATGCAATAGGCAAGGCAGAGGAAATGCTTGTAAGGCATAAGATCAAAAGGGAGGATTTGTTCTCTCTTAAAGCATATTACGCGCAGATAACGACCAGGTATGATGAGGCGCTTAGGATACGCGACATAGCTACAAAGGCACTGGCCTGGGTTATGGGTTTAAGTGTAGATTCAGATATAGAGTTGGAAGACCAGTCAATAGTACCAGAAGAACTTGAGCTAAAAGCGCAGGAAGATTATGTTGCACAGGTATATATAAGCAGACCGGAAGTAAAGATGCTGAGCTCTGGAATAGATGCCACAAGGGCATTATGGCAGGGACAAGCAAAACAAAAACGACCGGTGTTCTTTGCTATGGGATTTGGTAATCTTGCTTTTACACCAACGAGTATTCGCTCGCCACAACACAATCCATACTTGAACGATCCTTTCAATGATGTGAGTGGCGCCTTCTTGTTGGGTTTTAGATTTAACCTTGACTGGTGGTCAATAAATGCACTTTCAAAACAGAGTAAGGCGGAATACGAAAAACTGGAGGCCCAAAAGGATACTCTTACGGAAGGGATGATCCTTCAGGTAGAAAGGGCTTACAGAGAGGCTGTAGATCATAAGAATGCAATAAACTATACTAAAGAGGGTGAAAGTAACGCCAATAAGTGGATGATAAATGCTTTCTTGGGCTATGGGATGGGATTCAATGAAGCAAGGGACCTCACGGATTCCCTGAAGGCATATTTTGAGGCCCAGCTTAATTACAACCTCGCTATATATAATTATAATATGGCTCTTGCCGATCTTACAAGGTACACGGGTCAAGAGGTGGTACCATCTATAAAGTATTAAGGTTTAAAAAGGGTGTATGAGCATATGGATAAAAAGATCTATTCAAAGATAAGGGCTTTCTACAAATATATATTCAGCTCTATCACTCCGATCCTTGTCAAAGAAGAAATACATACCAACTTTTTTTCTTTTGCTGTGTTTGGATTGACGCTGTTATTTGCTGTGCTCATGATGGTAGACAATACTTTGCAGGCCAGTTTTGCAGCCTTGTTAATAGCCGCCTGCGATATATTGGGTTCATTGGTTGCTGATGAACTTAAGGCAAAGACTACAAAGGAAGCTTTGATCGATTCTATAGTTGATAGATTCTCGGAAGTGATATTCTATACCAGCGCGGTGGTAATGCTTATACAGGCTGGTGAGGACCTGTATGCTACATTTGTGTATATTGCAATGATAGGCTCGTTGATGACCAGCTTTGTAATATTAAGGTCAAAGGATTTTGGGATAAGTTCTGAATGGGGTTTCATAAAAAGATCAGAAAGGTTCCTGCTTGTAGCGATAGGACTGTTCTTTGGTAAGACCGGGTTAGCTGTTTCTGCTTTTATTATCGCTGTATTGGCAAATTATACTGTGGTCTTGCTTATGTGCAGGATCTGGCTTAAAAAAGCGTGATTAGAGGGGGAATATCATGATAAATATCCTGGCCGTTCTATTAACGGTGTTTTCCTTACATGCTAAACCCATAACAAATAATTTTATAGAAATGAACGTGCCTGATGACTGGACCTGTGCACAATATGCAGGAGAACAATGGACTTGCATTCCTATGGACCCTGCAAAAGTAAAGGATGCTATCGTTGTGTTCTCCTTTGCGGAGCAGAGTCCCTCTGACAGTATGAAACTATTCTATGATTACCTCAACACTTCCCTTACGATGACGGACCCTGTGACAAAGAAAACAGAAAAAAGTACTCCAAAGAATATGCAATATAAGGATATACAGGGGCAGACCTGGGTGGACAGCCTCCACTTAAGCCATGCTGTTCCTAATTATTACACTCGTTATCTGGCTACGATGAAGGATGGGCGCTCAGTGTTGGTCAGCGTAACCGTTGATAAGGCAAAATATAACATCTATATGTCGCTTTTGTACAAGATGGTTGAGAGCATGAGACTGAGGGTGGCTGCTCCATCTGCACCGCTGGAGACAGGGCTTTCTGGTTTGCTTGGTCAAAAGATAAAGGAGTCAAAAGAAAAGAAAACCCCGTTGTCACTGCCTGCTCCTAAAAAGAAGAGCGGAACATCAGTATTGATGCTGTCGGTTCTGGCAGCCTTGGTAGTTTTCATATTGTTGTACCGCTATATAAAAAGGAAAAAGGGCAAGTTCGGGCAAAAAAATGGAGGCTTTTTCAAGTGATGCAATTCAAAACAAAAACTGAGTGGAAAGAACTTCTTAACATAGTCAGGGAACTTTCTTATGAGAAGAGGGATGTGACGCTTGCGAGCGGTAAGAAATCAGATTTCTACATCGATGTAAAACAAACAGCTTTGAATGCAAAGGGAGGGTTTTTGATAGGTCAGCTCTTGAGCGAACTTATAGCTTCCGAATTTCCAACTGCAGTGGCCTGCGGCGGGATAACCATGGGTGCAGATCCTTTATCAAGTTCAGCATCAGTTGTGAGCGCATCCAAAGGGAGAACGCTTCACGCCTTTTATATAAGAAAAGAGCCCAAGGCCCATGGTACAGGACGTTGGATAGAGGGGACAAAGAACCTAAAACAAGGTGCTGACGTCGTTATTCTGGAAGACGTCGTGACCACAGGCGGGTCGACCTTAAAGTCATGCGAAAGGGCCGTAGAGCACGGCTTAAATATACTAGGTATAATATCTGTGGTGGACAGGCAAGAAGGCGGCTGTGAAGCCATACAGGCAGCAGGATATAAGTTCCTGTCATTATTCACAAAAACGGATATAGTTAATAAATAAAATACTATTGCCAAGATATGGGGTCTATGCTATTTAGGCATAGGGCTTTAGGGCCTTCTTTTTTTGCCGGCATTAAGTGCTCGCTCCTTTTATCAACACTCATGTTGGATTTGGTGTGCGGCGGAAGCTCGAAAGGGGCTCTGCACGGCAGAAAAGTATTATGGAGGATATGAACGTGTCTGTATTAAAGGAAAAAGTGCTAAAGATCATCCTTCCGGAACTTGAGGCGATGGGTATAGATCTTGTTGATTTTGAGATTTCCGGCAACGCAGGTAAGACTCTTCTTAGACTTTACATAGACAAGCTCGGAGAGGTTAAAGATAGATGCACGGTTAGTATTGCTGACTGTGAAACTGTTAGTAGAGCGGTTGAGAGGCTGTTGGATGTTGAGGATATTTTTGGAAGGAATTATGTATTAGAGGTATCAACCCCCGGAGTGGAAAGACCACTCAGGAAAACCTCTGAATACACAAGGTTCAAGGGGAGACTTGCCAACGTCAGCCTTAAGACAGAAGGACCTAATAGTAATTTTAGTGGCAGGATAAAAGAGGTTGTTGGCGATATCATCATGTTCGACGTTAACGGCAGAGATGTTAAGATAGATTTTAATGATATTAAAAAAGCAAAACTAAAACTTGAGAGGTAGTTATGGTTATGTTCGAAGAGTTGACAAAAGTTATTGAGCAGTTCGGCAGGGATAAAGGCATAGATAGAAAAATGGTCGTGGAAGCCATAGAGACTGCAATGGTAACTGCTGCAAAAAAGAAGATGGGCCCGCACATAGAGGTTGAAGCTCATTACAATGAGGATAACGGCGAGATAGAGATGTACCAGTTCAAGACCGTTGTCGAGGACGGAGATGTTGCAGATCCTGACATAGAGATAGAACTGGCAGAGGCAAAAAAAGAGGATGCAGAAATAGAGCTTGGTGACAGCATAGGTATAAAGCTTGATTCCGCTGCATTCGGAAGAATAGCTGCACAGACAGCGAAGCAGGTTATCAATCAGAAGATAAGGGATGCAGAAAGAGAGATAATCTATTCAGAGTTCCTTGCCAGAAAGGGTGAGATAATAAGTGGCATAGTTAGAAGATATGAAAGAGGGACCATAGTAGTGGACCTTGGCAAGACGGAAGCATTTATGCCACCAAAGGAGCAGATCCCCGGCGAACAGCCTCGTATAGGTGACAGAATACAGGCATATCTCCTGGACGTGCTTCAGACAGCCAAAGGACCCCAAATAATACTTTCAAGAGCTACTAACCTATATCTCATCAAGCTGTTCGAGATGGAAGTACCGGAGGTTTACGAGGGTATAGTGACTATCAAGAGCGCGGCGCGTGATGCCGGCTCCAGGGCCAAAATAGCAGTTGCATCAAAAGACAAGGATGTGGATCCTGTTGGTGCTTGCGTTGGTGTGAGGGGAGCAAGGGTACAGAATATAGTGTCTGAGTTAAAAGGAGAAAGGATAGACATCATTCCTTTCCAGGCTGACATAGCAAAGTTCGTTTGCTCAGCGTTAGCTCCTGCAGAAGTAAGTAAGGTAAAAATAGACGAAGATAATAAATATATGGAAGTGGTAGTTCCTGACGGACAGCTTAGTCTGGCAATAGGTAGAAGGGGACAGAACGTCCGATTGGCTGCACAACTTACAGGCTGGAAGATAGATGTAGTGAGTGAGACGGATATGTCCAGACGTTATGACGACGCCAAATTCTCTCTTACACAAATTCCTAACGTCAATGAGACCATGGCTACAGCACTGTTCCAGAATGGTTACAGGACCATATTCGAAGTAGCAGAGGCAAGTCCAGAGAACATCGTGGGAATTCCGGGCTATGATAACGTAGAGGCTGCTCAAGCGCTGATAGATAATGCAAAGGAAATGGTAAAATCCGGTAAGGTCATAATAAAAACAGAGGATGAAAGATTCACTGTTGCTACGGTTAAAAAGACAGCGGACGAGTTATTGAGGGAAGAGATGCAGCAGTTACTCGAAAAAGAGAAGGAGCATCTTGCTGCCGGTTCCGACAGCGACCTTATGAAGGTAAGAGGCATAGGACCAAGCCTTGTCAAGGCAATGAACGCAAAGGGCATTGATTCTATAGAGAAACTTGTGACAATGTCCAAGGATGAATTCCTAGCCTCATTGGAGTGGGATAATAAAGAAGAGCTTTCCGCACTTTATGATAACGCGGTCCTTGTCAACAACGAAAGGCTAATAACAGATGGCAAAAAAGAAGATATTAGCGATGCTGAAAAGGAAAAATTCCAAAGATCAACTGAGATAACAAGATCAACGCTGTTAAGGCTTGCTGCCGCAGGGTTTATGACCGTTGAATCAGTAACAACTGTTGGTGTAGAGGAGTTCACTTTAAGGATGGGATTGGAAGAAGGCAAAGCTGCCAGTGTATATAATGCAATAACAAAGGGGTGACTCGTTAATGAG
>CAYVOB010000004.1:0-28107 GCA_964452945.1 uncultured Bdellovibrionales bacterium | reverse complement strand
CATTAGTGTAGATTTTGAAAAAGATAAAGATAGACCTAGTAACAAGATGTGGAATTGAACAATTGTTAATTATATATACAGCTGCGTCCATATCTTACAAAGCAACTATATAGATAACATATCGTTTTAATTACCATTTTTGTTGTGGTACAAAACTTGCTTACATATATATAGGTATTTTTATAAAACTGGACCTTAAAGAGGATATTTATGAAGAAATTAACTCTCATTCTAGCGCTTTCAGCCATGATATCTGCCTGCGGGATACATGGGCTACAGCCACCAACAATAGCTTCATTGAGTGGAAATGCTGCAACACAGTATGGAGATGCCAACACTGGTACTTATGGTGTAAGCGCATACTCGCTGTATGATGTTGCTCTTTCATGGGATGTATCACAGACAGGTGCTCAGGGAGTAGAAGTTATAATCGCTACAGATTATTACTGTGACAATGTTGTTCTCAGCAAGCAGATACCAGCCTCCTGTGTAAGCAGCTCAAACTGTATACCTCTACAGAACTACGGGGCATGGAACGGCAATCTGGCACACGTATTCTATGGACAAAATCTCAACGTATTGACGGCTGGTGGTTACTATATATGTATATCAGCTATAACCCTAGACAGCGTAAGTTCGCCAAGTTTACCAGCTTATTTATATCTTTATGCAAATCAGTCTGGTACAGCTTACTAAATTTCAGAAGCTTTACGACGACCTTTTTTTATTATTTTAACGTACTCAAGGCTAGCGGCCTCTACTGCCTTTTTCCATGAGCCAAAACAACGTCTAGCTGCGGCATATATAGGCTCACTTGCACTTATGTTCCTAAGCTTACCTTGCTCAAAGAGCTGTTTGATCTCATAAATGACCTTGGCTTCATCCCAGTGTCCGCTTTTTTTCAGACCTTCCTTCAGTCTGAAGTAATAAACTGCGTTGGAATTCTCGCCTAGTTTGTCTGCTATCTCTTTATCGCTCATCTTCTTAAAGCTCTTCAATATATATTCTTTCTCTTCGTCACTGAACCTATCGAGATTAAGCTTGAGGCCCCAGCGATGTCTGTATGTATTTATGCTGTTCTTGCTTCGATTAAGGATCTTGGCTATGTCATCGGTAGAAAGGTTTTGATAATTTTTCTTCAAAAACTCTATATCAGCATCAGACCATTTTTTATTGCTCACCTTCTTGATCTGGTAATAATCATAGCCACAGGCTCTTACAGCAGCCTTCCATGAACCGAAGTGAGTAACGGCTGCATTATATAAGGAAGAATTATTCTTGTGGTTCCACGACGCACTTTTGTTCTCTAACTTCTTTATCTCTTCCATTACTTTTTTTGGCGACCATTTTTTCCTGATTTTTCCCATATACACCTCATTGCAAAGATTAGTTCTGTATAGCGATTAATTATATTACCGGATTGTGTAAAAAGTCAATCAGTTTTAATAAAAGTCAATATATAACTAGAGGCTGATCTTGATGCCAAGCTCCTTGAGCTGATCTTCACCAGCTGGGCTCGGAGAATCTAGCATAAGGTCCATTGCTTTTTGTGTTTTTGGAAAAGCTATTACATCCCTTATAGAAGAAGCTCCCGTAAGTATCATTATCACTCTGTCGAGACCAAAAGCTATACCCCCGTGAGGAGGTGTTCCATAATTCAGAGCCTCAAGGAAAAAGCCGAACTTATCCTTGGCTTCTTCCTCCGTTATCGAGAGAGCCTTGAACATGGAGGTTTGTACATCATTCCTGTATATCCTTTGGCTTCCACCACCCAACTCAGTACCGTTACAAACAAGGTCATAGGCCTTTGCTTTAACATTTTTAAGTTTTTCCTTATCACCACCTAAAAACGCCTCAATATCAGCATCTATTGGAGAGGTGAACGGATGGTGCATAGCATAAAATCTGCCTTCCTCCTCAGAATAAGCAAGAAGTGGAAAATCAACGATCCAAGTAAATTTAAAATCACCAGGTCTTATAAGACCGAGTTTTTCCCCAGCCTTCAATCTAACATCGCTCATACCCGCATTAACAAGTGCGGGTTTACCACCAAGCATGAATATCAGATCACCTGGTTTTGATCCAAGTTCTTTGGCAATAGCTTCTTTTTCCTGCTGTGATACCATTTTTGCAATGCTACCTTGCCAGGTTCCGTCCGTCTGCATTCTCAACCATGCAACCCCTGGAAAACCAAAAGGTTTTACTGTATCAGAGAAATCATCAATATCTTTCCTAGAGAATTTTTCTGCATTCTCTACCAACACTGACTTAACGATACCGTTTGAATTAACCGCATCCTTAAATACACGAAAATCTGAATTGATAAAAAGCTTGGAGATATCCCTAAGCCTCATATCGAACCTAAGGTCGGGTTTATCGCAGCCATAATGCTCCATGGCATCGTCGTAACTCATTATAGGGAACGGCGTATTTAATTTAACATTCAGTATCTTTTCCCATATAAGAGATATCATCCCTTCAACATCCCTGAACAGATCATCTACCGGCGTAAAGGAAGTCTCAATGTCTATCTGTGTAAATTCTGGTTGCCTGTCTGCCCTAAGATCCTCGTCCCTAAAACACCTGCACAACTGAAAATATTTATCAAAACCGCTTATCATTAGGATCTGTTTCAATGTCTGAGGAGATTGTGGCAAGGCATAAAAAGTACCCTTCTGGACCCTGCTTGGGACCAAAAAGTCCCTTGCGCCTTCAGGAGTTGTTTTCATCAATATCGGTGTCTCTATTTCTAAATAATCAAGTTCACTCAAATAATTCCTTACCAGCTGTGAAACCTTATGCCTTATTATAAGTTTTTTTTGCATCTCTGGACGCCTAAGATCAAGATATCGGTATTTGAGCCTTAACTGGGCTCCAGCCTCAGCTCCGTGCTCGTCTGATTGTATAGGTAAAGGATTTGCCCTGCTCAATATTTCAATATTATCACAAATCACCTCTATACCACCGGTGACGTTCTTTGTATTAACGAGGCCCTGAGGTCTTTCCCTTACAAATCCTTCAACACATATCACATACTCATTCCTTACTGTGTAAGCCACGTCGTAAGCTGCCTGACTAACAGACGAATCAAATATCAGTTGTGTAACACCATAACGGTCCCTTACATCTATGAATATCATCCCGCCGTGATTCCTAAAAGAATTAGCCCAACCCATCAGCAGGACTTTTTTACCGTTATCACTGGATCTCAATTGTCCACAATTATGCGTTCTCTTTTTCAAACAGCCTCCTGGTTATCAAAGTTCCTGACCTTGAGATATTAGTAAGATCTACGTCTATCTTTTGTTCTGTTTTATTTGCTAAGTCCTTGATGATCAGTATCTTATTGTTCATTTCTGTCTCGCCAGCTATAAGTGCAAACCTTGCGCCGGACCTATCAGCCCTTGAAAGATGCTTTTTTATATCCCTTGCCCTTAGATCATCTTCGACAAATCTTATCCCTTTACCTACACAAAGTTTCTTGATCTCTAACATCAGAGGAAGATATGTTTTCATGGTGTCTTCGTCAAGAACAGCCATATAAACACCAACATGAAGTGGCTCTGTAAGTTCCTCCATCATCATAACAGTCCTTTCCACTCCTCCGGCATAACCCACAGCGGCAACGGGCTTTGAACCAAGTTGAACAGATAGACCGTCATAGCGGCCTCCGCCACCAAGCGCATTTTGTCTTCCACCTATCTTATCCGTAACGAACTCGAACACTGTCCTGGAATAATAGTCCAATCCTCTGACGAGATTAGGGTTAAACTCATATTTAACACCTAAGCTATTCAGTGTAGCGACAACTGTTTCATTATGAGACAAACAGTTCTTACACAAAAAATCTTTTATAATTGGTGCACCATGTACCAGCTTGGCACAGTGTTCATTTTTGCAATCCAACACTCTTAAAGGATTAATAGTGATCCTTCTCTTGCAGTCCTCACAAAGGCCATCACTATGTTTGTTCAAAAAGTTTATAAGTTCCTGTTTATAACCAGGCCTGCACTCATTACAACCTATTGAGTTAAGGTGAACTTGAACATCTGTAACACCTATAGATTTATAAAAATAGTCTAGCATAAATATAAGTTCAGCATCTATATATGCAGAATCGGTCCCTATTGCCTCAACACCAAATTGATAAAACTGCCTTAATCTCCCTTTTTGAGGACGCTCATACCTGAACATTGGCCCCCAATACCACGTCTTAAATAGCTTATCTCGCATCTCGCCATTGGAAAGGTAAGCCCTCATTATTGATGCTGTACCTTCTGGCCTTAATGTCACAGTCTCCCCACCCCTGTCCACAAAAGTATACATTTCTTTAGAGACAACGTCAGTACCATCGCCTATTGATCTAGAGAAGAGGTCTGTACTTTCCAGTATAGGGGTAATGCTTAAACTATAACCAAAGGAAGAGAATATGTCGCCAGCCAACCTTTCAAGGTATTCCCATTTAGTGCTTTCCGGAGGGAGTATATCCCTCATTCCTCGTAATGACTGCATAGTGACTAACAAAATAACACTTGAAGTTGAAAAATCAATTACAAATAGTATGATGCAGTAGCATTATGGAACCCAACATAAACAAGCTGCTTGACCGTATATTCTCCCTATCCAAGTATGGGATAAAAATGGGGCTTGATAATATGGTCTCAGCTATAAAAATACTAGACCTGGACCTTACCAAGATGCGATTCATACATATAGCTGGTACCAACGGTAAGGGAAGCACCGCGGCTTCATTGGAAGCCCTAATAAGATCACATTATGATAAGAACAATGTCGGTCTCTACACTTCGCCTCACTTAATAAAGTTCAACGAAAGGATCATCATTAATGGCAAAGAGATAACAGACAAGGAAATGTTGGGAATATCAGATCTTCTTTTTGAAAGCTGTCATAAGATCCCCCTTACCTTCTTTGAATTCACAACGCTAATGGCGCTTTATCATTTTGTTAAAAACAAAGTTGATATAGCAATACTGGAAACAGGTCTTGGAGGAAGACTGGATGCCACAAACATCATAAGAGCAGAGCTATCCATTATAACCAGCATCGGCTACGATCATATGGAATACTTAGGACATGACCTCAAAGATATAGCATCAGAAAAAGCCGGGATCTTTAAAAAAGGCTCCATCGCTGTTATTGCAAGGACCAATACAAACAATGTCTTAAGACAAGAAGCAGAAAAAGTTGGTGTAAAAAGGCTATATGAGCTCGGAGTAGACTTTAATTATCAAACTAACACCGATGAAAGTTTTAACTTCTCAATAAATAACCAGCCCATATACAAGAACATTAAAAAGGGTTTGTTGGGAGAACATCAATACATAAATTCATCTCTTGCACTGATGGCTTTTAGGCTGTTGGGTTTTAAGGGAACAGGTGACACAGTAACGGACGCTCTTAAAAAGGTTGTGTGGAAAGGAAGACTTGAACCACTGAATATAAAAGGGAACCAGGCATATATAGATGTAAGTCACAATGTAGAAGGGATAGAAAAAACCGTAGAGTTCTTAAAGAAAAAACATAAAAATGAATTCATATATACTGTCTGTGGGTTCATGAGGGATAAGGATTATAAAAAGATGATAGACCTTCTTATGGACATAAGCAAAAAGGTCTTTTTAGTACCAACGACCGTACCTGGTAGAGAATTGGGGGAAATGGAGTACAAAGGCCTATTTTTAGACAGACAAAAGGATAATATTCTAATATGCAATAACTTTGATGATGCTCTTAGCAAGATCACAAAGGAGAAAGGAGTACTATTGTTCACCGGCTCAATATACAACTATGAGCACTTGTGCAAAGCCATACGGGAAGTAGAATGAATGTTTAAAATATTACTAATCATGGTCTTTGCCACAAATGCATCGGCACAAAAGGGACAATCAAGGTTCTCTGCAGATACTTATTCAACCAAAACAAACGAGGGCAAGGTAATTTTGGATGGCAATGTTACCATACTAAAAAACAAAGATGTCCTCAAAGCTGATCACGTAGAATTGAATTCAAAGAACCAGGACTTTACAGCCACAGGAAATGTAGACTATGACAGCAATAAATTAAAAATATCCGGTGAATCCATACAAGGCAACCTAGATTCTCCAAAGGGATCCATCTATAAAGGTAAGATAATCAGTGGTCAGGATATCTTTGAAGGCAAAAAAATAGAACGGCTAAACAAACAACATTTTATACTGAACGAGGGCAGATATACCAGTTGTCTTAATGACCCTCCTGACTGGAGACTGTATGGGAACAACATTGACTTAACCTCTGGTGAATATGCATACATGAATGACGTTGTTGTAGAGGCTTTTGGGATACCTATAACGTATGTTCCTTATTTGGTCTTACCAGTTAAGAACGAAAGACAGAGTGGATTTTTAACTCCAAACCTTGGATTTGGTAGTGACGGGTTCAATATCAACGAATCCTATTTTTGGGCTATGACAAGAAGCCAGGACATGACCTTTACGCTTGGTCACTACAACAACAGAGGTTTTAAACAGGGTTTGGAATTCAGATCGGCATATGCCCAAGAATCAAATACCACCCTGTATTACTTCCACATTAATGATAAAAAATTCTCTAACACCCTAGTTAACGACAACCCACTAAACGAAAGGAACAGACATGGCTTAAAAATGTCAAATAACTTTAAATTTTCCGAAGCCACATACGCAAGAATGCAAGTGCTTTACTCTAGTGATCAGAACACACCAAGGGACTTTCCGGACGAAATGCCTGGCAGAGCAGAGCCTGCGTTGGAAAGCAAACTGCTCCTAACAACTCACACAAACAATTTTGCATATAATGCAACTGCCAGCTACTATCAAAACCTATTAAGCAAAAATCCTTTGGACAAGAACAGGGAACAACTACAACGATTACCCGAACTAGATATAAGTCTTGCTAAAACAAAATTATCAAAGCTGATGTTCGAAGCTGATCTATCATATTTGAACGTATATAGGACGGGCAAGACCTTTGATGACAATAATGGTAATGAGATCTTTGACAACACAGACTTCATAAGAACTGGGCAAAGACTGGATCTATACCCAAGACTGTCTATGCCCTTATCTAACAGGTTCGTTAAGTTCACGCCTGAAGTGGGTGGTAGGTATGATTATTATATCCTTCCTAAAAATCCAAGTGCAAAAAGGGCATATGCAGAATTCAAAACAACTTTGAGCTCAGAAATAACTGCGGTCTTTCATAGAGACCCAGACAAACAATACAGGGCCATCAAGCACGTAATAGAACCATTTGTCACTTATAAGGTCATCCCGAGCATATATCAAACATCAAGTCCTTTCTTTGATGCAATGGATGGAAGCACCCCTGCACCAAGATTTGACTCCATAGATACTATCAGTAGGACCAATACTATAACATATGGAATAAACAATAGGCTCCTGGCAAAATACATCAAAAACTTCATCTCAACACCGATCGCCAAGTCAGAGCTCGTAAAACCAGAAAAAAGTCCCTGTCAGAGCTGTGTAGATCTTTCTGGTGATGATCCAAACGACATAATGAGCGCCAGCACACACGAATTCCTAGGCCTAAGGGAACCCGAAATTAAACAAAAATATGCAAAAAACAAAAAAGAACAAGAGGTAGATGAAGAATTCTCTGTGCTGCAGCCTTTTCAATGGAAATTATACCAATCATACAACCTTATAGACAAAACAGGGAAACCATTCGGTTATGTATATTCAGACATGTTGTCTTCATATGAGTGGATGACTCTGTTGTTATCCAACTTCTACAACGTTTACACAAAGAAAATGGGCTTTAACAGTAGATTAAGATTTACAGGTTCGAGTAGCGGGCCTTTACCCAAAAAATATATAGAATTTGGCTACTACAATAATAAAACTGATTCCAATGTTAACATAGATCAGCTTAATCTTTCCTTTGGTTTTTCTTTTTGGCGATTTGGAACTAATGTAAGGTTCATACTAGACAACACTTTACATGGAAAATTCTTGGATAAATTAAAAGATAAATATTTTGATGTAATATATCAACCGCCGGCAAATTGTTGGTTCCTCAAATTTGCTGTCAGCGCACCATATGACAAACCTGGTATCAATACAACGATCACTTTCAACCTCTTGATAAGCGGACAAGCCGTTGGCTTTGGAGCTGGAGAGGGCCTTTTTGGGAAAACAATAGATAACGTTGCTGTATCGCAGTGATCAGGACCCATCCAATCTTTGTTTTAATTTAGTATGGAATATATTATTGTCATTTACATCATTGAACAACGACGCTTGTCCATCCTTGGCATCACTTTGTAATCGTGACAACATACTAACATAGTCCTTTCCAGAAGCTATAAGCAGCCTCTCACCCGTAATTTCAATAACATATAGTGTCTTGTCTTTTTCTATATCCAATTTACTTATTATTTTTATACTAGCGTCATCCTTGACGGCATCTGAGCTGTCGATAAAAGGTTTGTTCGCAGATAATTTCCTCAAGGCATAGAACAAACCAAAGATCACTAACCCCAGTAAGACGACCAAAATAGCCACTTTAAAAAATTTGGTCAAAGCAAAAAAATATTTTTTGATAACTGACAACATGGATCTTTTTTGTTCTGGAATTTTATGTTCAGCAATAGTTTTATCAGAGGATGGCGCCGCTTCTTGTACTTTAACTGCTACAGGCTTGATTTCAGGATCGGCTTGATCAGACTTCTGCACGTTGCCGGAGACTTCTGTACCCTGAACATTTTCTGGTTCTTTTGTAGAAGCAGCTTCTAAAGAAGTAGAATAATTAAATGAAACAATATTCTCATCACCGGTGAGTTTAGCCGTCTTTTTTATTATATCCGTTGGGATACCTCTAAAAAAGATACTCAGTCTCAAACTCCTTCCAGAGATATTAGATGCTTCCATCTTGACCACAGAAGATTTTGAGGAAGAGCTTTTAAATACCCTTTTTACTGGCACTACAAAAGCATTAGGTATAACCAGATCCACTCTGTCGTCTAGGTAGTTAACCTTAATATTAGTTTTACTATAACTATTATTGAACTCTATCCTTATATTCCCTGAACTGCCGGTTCCTGTTTGAACAACATTCTTTAATTTAACAGCCAATAGACCCTGCGAACTTATTAAAAAAAGGCAAAAAAACCAAAAAAGCGAATTTAATAATCTCATCAATCGCCCCTCCTATGCCTTTTCTTCCTCTATTCTATCAAAAAACTTTTTCTCACTATATTTTGTTCTATATGAGGTAACGGCACCCCAACGGGAGAACTCGTCAAAATTAAGCTCCATTGAATGATCAAAACCCAACTGTGCAAGTATCCTGGATGATATTTCCGGCATAACAGGAAGTAACATATAAGTAGAAACTCTTATAACCTCAAGAACAGAGAGTATCGCCCGATCAAGTCCCGCCCTGTCATTGTTCTTCGCGAGGTCCCATGGCTTACTGTCTGCGATATATTTGTTCGTTTCATTGAACATTACCCACATCAACTCTAGTGTCTTATAAAAATCATATCTCGAAAAATCTTTTATGTATGAAGACTTTGTAGCCTCAAGAAGATCTTTTAACGGATGTTCCTTGGGCAGTTCAACAGCAGAAAGCTCTTCTTTGTCTGAATAATATTTTTCCACCATTCCCAAGGTCCTTGATATTAGGTTGCCATAATTATTCGCCAAGTCAGTGTTGTACCTGCTTACAAAACGCTCTATGGTAAAATCAGAATCTTCACCCCAATGCATCTCTCTCAAGAAGAAAAACCTAAGATTTTGATCACCATACTTTTGCTTGAACGCGGAGGGTTCTATCACATTACCCAGCGTTTTTGACATCTTGGCTCCTGCCATATTCCAATACCCGTGCACGTTAAGGTGTTTATACAACGGTATCCCAGAAGCCAATAGCATAGTACCCCAGTAGATAGTGTGTGTCCTAAGTATGTCTTTTGCTATAAAATGCTCACAAACTTTCCAATATTCATTAAACTCATCGTTGTCAGGATATCCTATTGCGCTTATATAATTAAGAAGAGCATCGAACCATACGTAAGTAACGAACCTGTTATCGAAAGGAAGCTCTATCCCCCAGGAGACCCTTTCTTTGGGTCTGCTTATACAGAGGTCTTCTATTTTTTCATTCAAATAGCCAAGGACCTCTTTTCTATACCAATCAGGCCTTATCATATCCGGTTTGGACTCAATTTCATTTTTCAACTGAGCCGTATACTTGGTCATTTTGAAAAAATAGTTCTCTTCTTTTATTTTCTTAGGTTCAGTTCCATGATCGCGACATTTTCCATCTATAAGCTCGGCATCAGTAACGAAACGTTCACATCCAAGACAGTATTTACCCTCGTATGAGCTAAAATAAATATCTCCAGTATCATAGAGTTTTTGTAAGAGATAATTAACAACCTTTTTATGTCTGGATTCTGTTGTCCTTATAAAATCATCGTAGTCTAAACTCATATTATCCCAGACTTCTTTAAATCTTTTTGAGTTATCATCTACAAACTCTACAACCTCCTTGCCAGCTTTGGCTGCAGCAACCGATATTTTCTCTCCATGTTCATCCGTGCCCGTAAGGAAGTAAACCTTACGACCAAATAGTGCATGATATTTTTTTACTATATCAGCAACTACAGTTGTAAAAGTATGACCTATGTGAGGGTGTGAATTAACATAGTAGAGCGGGGTAGTTATATATAGATCAATTTTTTTCATTTGATGTTCAACCCTCCAGGCCGATCTTGATAAGGGTATCCAGTAGGCTTGAATATGGAATCCCCGTCTCTGACCATAGTTTTGGATACATACTTATGGTTGTAAACCCTGGGATAGTATTTATTTCATTAAAATAGACTTCTTTAGTTTGTTTATCCAACAAAAAATCAACCCTGGACATACCACTGCACCTTAAGATCCTGAACACCTGTTCTGCGGATCTCATAACAGTCTTCATAGTGGTCTTATCTAGTTTAACAGGAGCAACAAGGTCTGCACCTTTTTTATCTACATACTTTGCCTCGTAATCATAAAATTCCCTTAGAGGTATTATCTCCCCGGGCAAACTTGTTTTTACTTCTCTGTTCCATGACCCAAGTACAGCTACTTCTATTTCCCTGGCATTGATCCCTTTTTCTATAATAATGGATTTAGAATACTTAAAAGCTAGTCTCGCCGCTGCAATGAGATCTTTCTTATTCTTTACCTTACGTATACCAAAAGAAGAACCCGCAGAACTAGGTTTCACAAATACAGGGAGACCGATTTTTTTAACGACTTCGGTAGCATCTACATCTTTTATATCCTTATAATAAAGCCAGGGTGCAACTTTAACGCCACATGAAACGGCTAGTCTTTTGGTAACATCTTTATCCATTCCCATCGCAGAAGAAAGCGTTCCACAACCAGCAATCGGAACACCGATCATATCCAACAAACCTTGTAGAGTACCATCCTCACAATTTTCTCCATGAACCACCGGAAAAACTATGTCAACGCTCAGATCCCTTAGCTTTTTATCCTCAACTATGCAAAAGACATTTTCCCTTCCAGGGACTATTAGCAGCTCTTTCCAACCCGTCTCTTTGAGCTTATGAGAATCAATGGTGCCATCCTCACAATAAAATTTAGTATCACCATAATATCTCCACTCACCTTTTTGTTTCCCTATTCCAACAACAGATACATTATATTTTGATCTATCCAAATGAGCGGCTACTGACGCCCCAGACACAACAGATATAACATGTTCAGGAGAAACTCCTCCGCAAAGAACTAACACATCTATTTTACTGTTTATTGATCTTTTCATTTACAGCCTCTAATATTTTGTCCCTACCATTTATAGCCTTATCCCTAAGTTCATTTATCTTTCCTGCAAGATCTTTCTTAAAGTTATCATCCTTAATACTTGGCAGATTGATCCTAACATTAAGTATTGCACCTTCAAAGCCGGCATAAGCCATCAAGGCGCCCACACCGACATCACTCACGGAGTTAGGGTTGCCTTTTTGTGCCACCTCTAATAATCCCTCTATTGTAACAACACACAATTTCGCTGTTTCAAAAGGCACAAGGGTCGCTTTTTTATACCCCTTCTCAATAGCCTCATCCCTGGCCGTCCTCTCTTCTGCGGTACCCTTTGGCATCCTCATTGCCGACATTACATCGTTAAAGGCATCAGTGTCCTCATCCACTGCTCTCTTTAACCTTTCAAGGTTAGACGACAAAACCAAACCCTTCTTTGAAAGAGCTTCAAGTGTATGTTCAAAACCCTTTTTGGCAGGAGTAAGACTACAAACCATACTACCAAGCCCTGAACCAAGAGCCCCGGCAAGCGCAGAAACACTTCCTCCCCCTGGAGCAGGCGAATCCTTGCCAACCTCGTCTATAAAATCATCCAATCTCATTCCGCAAAGCTTTGCAGTTCTTTCTATTTTGTATTCGATTATCTTTTCCTCCATCTTAAAAGGGGTAAGTTCATCCAGCCCCAAAGATTTTATAGCTATATGTATAGCTTCTTTGTCTGGTACACCATCTGAGCGACCTGCCTTACTCAAAAAATGTCTGCCTGTTTCTACTATTGCATCCTTTGGTATAAGGCCCACAAGCTCGCTGCCAGTTATTCTAAGTCCAAGCTTTGATGCCTCATTTGAACAAGTCTCAAAAAGCCTAAACAGAGGTGTAACATGATAATTAGTAAGATTGATTGAGATCTGTGCAACGCCATATTGCTCTATATACCAGCCTATTGCCTTCACCTCTTTTAACAGCCCTGGGGTGTTAACAGCTTTGCCTTCTGCATCCCTTATAATATTACCTTTATCGTCTTTTTTGGCCCTTCCAGCTTCCCTTATATTAAGAGCGATCTCGTGGGCAAGAGACTTGTCCCTTGTATTAAGATTTATGTTATAAGCGATAAGGAAATCCCGTGCGCTTATCTGTATCGCCCCGCTTCTTTTTATACAATCATTATATTGATGCGGACCAAAATCCGGTTTCATCTTGGATATTTTATCAGGAAGAGACTCGTATTCTCCCTTCCTTACAAAAGCGAGATTCTTTCTGTCTTCGCTGGAACCAGCATAACCATATAAATACACTGGGATCCCTAATTCTTCACCCACCCTCTGACCAAGATCCTTGGCCATGGAGACACATTCTTCCATTGTAACACCAGACACAGGTATGAACGGGCAAACATCAGTACAACCTTGTCTTGGGTGCTCACCCTTATGTTTGCTCATGTCTATTAGCTCACTACTCTTTTTTATACATATAAAAGCAGCTTCCTTAACACTGTTTGGCTCTCCTACAAAAGTTATAACCGTCCTGTTGGTATCAAAGCCGGGGTCAACATCAAGCACCTCTACCCCCGATACTGATCTTATAGCATCAACAACAGCATCTATAATTTGTTTGTTCCTTCCTTCAGATATATTAGGAACACATTCAACTATCTTCTTCACTTTTATAATCCCCCTGTCAGTTTCTGTATATAGGACCTTACTGCTTCAACGTCAACAGTAGTATCTTTACAAGGCCCACACGGCCTTTGGTTTAAAACGGCAAACACAGGTATGCCACGAACATCCCTTATACCGGAAATAAGATCATTCTCACAGGCCACTGCAATTACTGCTTTAGGATGTTTTTGTCTTACCAATTCCCTTGCAGCAGTACCACCGCTAACTACTGCAACGTCTATACCATAAGTTCTTTTAAGTTCTAAGAACTGCGGAACGCAACACTTACCACAAAGCCTGCAATTCTCCAGCTTGTCCCAAGTAACCTTGTAAAGACAGTCGCTGTTCTGTATACAGTGCGGCAAAATAACAAGTATCTGTGATGCATTTATTGGGTTTCTGTTAAGAGTACGGGATATGCTATTATTGCTGTAGTTTATAAAATCCCTTTTAATAGCATCAACATCAAACTTAAAGACACGGGCGAACAACTCTATAGTTGGATAGATCACCATGGCTCCTTTTCTTATAAACATGAACAAGACAAAGATGGTTGCCAAAACAAGTAGTATGAATACCAAGGAATAAGTGAATACAAGAAACAGTGATACTAAAATTATTGTTATCAATAAAAAGACAAAAAAGTAAAAAATAGTTGAAACAAGCCCCATTTTTAGCTCCAAGAGAACATCACAGTAACGTGCCCAATCCATATTTTGGTGATTTCTGATACTCTATCATGATCCTTGACATTAACGATCTCAACCTAGAGGCTCTTTTCTCACTATAAGGATGAGTTTGCAAAAATTCTGGCTGCCTTGCACCTTCCATTTTAGAGAATCTTTGCCAAAGCACTACCGCTTCATTAGGATCGTACCCTGCTCTAGCCATGTATGTAGTACCAATCTCATCAGCCTCGTATTCATCGTCCCTGGAATAAGGAAGAAGTATTCCAACTGTTGCTCCAGCACCCAAACCAGCGATAATAGTATCTCTATATTGCGAGTTAGCAAATGTTACGCTCGCAAGGGACATACCTAAATTAAGTCCAAGCTGCTGCGTTATCCTTTGTGCGCCGTGTCTTGCAACAACGTGTCCCATTTCGTGTCCTAGTACAGCGGCAAGTCCTGCCTCATCCTTACACACAGGCAATATGCCTGTATAAACGACTATCTTACCTCCAGGCAAACAGAAGGCATTGACCTCTTTGGAGTTTATTACGGTTATCTGCCAACTCAGGTTTGGCATATCGCTGACACGGATAAGTCTTGTTGCAACCTGTTTAACAAGAGCATTAACTTTTGGGTCCCTATTGATATTGTTCCTTTCCTTGGAAAGAAAATCCTTATAAGAATCAGTCCCCATCTGAACTTCCTGGTCGAAAGGGATCAGAACCAAGGATTTTTTACCTGTAACAGGTGCCGTAATACACGACGATAAGAGTATAGTTAATGAAAAAAACAATATAGCCAACCGTGTGAGCATAAATATTCCTCCTCAGGCTTAATCTCTTCCTTGTTTTGAAACAGATACTAATCTATAATCCACAATATATGAAGCTAGATTTTAGCCAAAAGGCTTACTTTGTTATGGCTGTTTTTATGTCTGTTTTTGCGGCTTTATTGCTTCCGTTGACCTACATCAAGGAAAAGGCCGTAATTTTGCTGCCTGTGGCCATAATTTTTATCTTCTCTTTGGCACTTTATAAGACCCTACCCGGAGAAAAGAAATAATCATGTCCCTTTTCAAGAATAACGACACACTAAAGCATGTATATTTTATTGAATCCTCCTGTTGTACTCCGGAGCTATTGAATCTTTTTACATCAAAATATGATCCTGAAAGATTAAAATTTATAAGAACAGATGACCTAGATAACGCAGATATCCTCATAATAAATGGATACACCCCTGGACCTGTTCTTAGAAAACTTGAAGAGAACTTCCATAAGCTCCACAAAAAACCAAAAGTCGTTGCTTTAGGAGGTTGTGCAGTGAGGACTGGTCCATTAAAAGCACCTCAGACAAGACTTCCTATAGCTATATTCATACCTGGATGCCCTCCAAGGCCGGAGACAATAATTGACGGTATAACAAGAGGGCTAAAACTTTAATGAAGTTATCTCTTACCTGCCCTAACGGACCTTATGATCTAAATATACGATATCGAGGGAACAAGATCCTGTGTTCAAGTTCAAGTTTTGGATATTGAGAAAGGAATATTATTAATCACATAAAGAACTTGTCCCCTCTAAAAGCTATACCTTTCATAGAAAGGATAGACCCTTATAGTTGGCAACACTATTCCATGTGTTTTTGTGCTCTCATCGAACAGTCCCTAAACATACAAGACGACCAGAAGCTATCGAACATACGAACTGTCCTGATGGAGCTCGAGAGAATACTAAGCCACTCCTATTACATTAAAGCAACAGTTTCAAGCTCGCAAAATATAGTTCTACAGAATCTCATGATGGGAATAAAGGATTATGTCCTGGAGGTACAAGAAGAAATAACAGGAAGAAGGATCTTTGCCGCATCAAACTACTTTGGTGGGATCAACTTTAGCATTAGCCATGGGAACATAAAACTAATAGAGAACACCTGCAATAAAATAAAAAAAGATCTTCAAGAATTTTATGATCTATTTTTTAATAACACATCAATAATCTCTTTGTTCGACAACCAGGCGACCATAAATAGTAAAACAGCAATAAAAATGACTGGTCCTTTATCTTGGATAAACGGCGAAGTAAGGGACTTACGCCTAACAGATCCATATTGGGGATACCAAGACAACGAGGTCAGGAAAATAACTAGTAGAAAATTTAGAGCCAACACCAACAGTATATACACACGATTACTTAGTATCATTCACGATGCAAACAACTCACTGGATATTATTAGCACCATAATATCAAGGAACGATTTGATATACGCCAATAAAAATAAATTGTCCGATAACTTTCATCCAAAGCCAGGGAGCTACTCTCATAGGATAGAGGCGCCAAGAGGAGTTCTTACCATGACAGTACATATAGGTGAAAAACTCAATATAGAAAAATTTTCCATTATTCCACCTTCACAGATAAATGACGTGTCAGTGAATAATGCTTTGAATGGCTGTAAAATAGAACAGGCTGATACAGCATTCAAAAGTCTTTATCTCTCACCCATGGAGATAGACAAATGAACTATGTTATCAACTTCACCATATTCACAATAGCTACAATGCTAACATGCGCCATAAACGACATAATGCAAATCAAGATAGAAAGGCGTATAGGATTGGCCAAAAAACCATTGGCGCTGTTAGTAAGACACTTGCCTGGATATTTTAATAACATAATACTTGTGTTGATCCTCTTTATTGCCGCAGTACTATCTTGTAACAAAATATCTGTTTCCAATGGATATGTATTAATACCATTGTTCTTAATCTTTATTACAAAGGTAGTATCCCCCAAGAAAGAGAGCGGCAATATCTATTTTGAAACAATAAGTATCGCTGCAATATTGATCTCGATAACACCTACCTTACTTGGCGATAACAGTTTGCCATGGCTTTCTTTGATAGCATCAGCAATATCAGTAAAGATATTCAACAAAAACAGCACGGAGCCCCTACCGCTAAATTGTGCCAGAAATATTGCTTTGAACTGCTATATATTTGCGATTTATATTCCCAACATGGACTTTAATATCACTGTTTTTATGTCTGTTATCTTGGCTTTTGTTCAAGACACGGCATACATTTTGGTACCAAAATTTAATGAATCAAAGAATATGAGAATGGCTTTTGGCCTGTCATTACTATTCTCTTTGTTCACATTTATGCTTAGCACTATAGTTGCTATCCTGATAGGGAGGTAAATTAAGATCGAACAGATAATCAAAACCATAAAAAAAATGCTGCTCCTGTTATTTACCAGGCAGGATATTACAGAGTTATACCCAGATCCAATTGCAAAACCTATTCTACCAAAAAGAGCCAGAGGCTTCCTGTCTGTTGATACATATAAATGTGATCTGTGTGCTGAATGTGTAAAAATTTGTCCTTCGAACAGCATAGGAATAAATAAAAACAGTTTATCATTAAGGATAAACTATGCCACCTGCCTTTCTTGTGCTTACTGTACAAGAACGTGCCCCAAGGAAGCAATCCTTTTTTCAAAGGAATTCGAGGGAGCCACAAAGAACAGCGATTACTTTATTCATGAGTTCAACATAATAAATGTGAGGAATATAAAGAAGGAGAGTTTATGAATTACATACTTATATCCTTCATAATTATAATGCTATGGTGGCTTATATTTGGTGGGCGCTATACCATCTATATCTTATTGCTTCTGGCCCCAGCGATATTTTTTGCATATGGTCAATATCTTTATGGAACGGTAACGGGCTTTCTTATGTACTATTTAACCCTAGTTCGTTTGGAACAAACTAAAAATAATGTTGCCCATAGTAAGATATACAAGAAGTTGATTGTGGGACTGATATTTGCATCAGTACCTTTGCTAGCCAGATTTACACCATTTCTGACAGTTCCAGAAATGAACAATGATCCAATAATATTGGCCGTCGTCACTAGTATTATCATCGTATTTGTTACAGCAAGCATAGCCCTAACAGCAGGAATGAAAAGAATAAAAGGAGACAAAGAAGTCCATGAATGAACACCTTTTACTTATCTGTGCAATGATCTCAATTCTCTCTGGGTTCATAAAGGAGGGCTCCTTTAACAAAACATTATCCATGTTCATGGCGTCTATATTTATAATCTTGATGATCTATAATGATGTTAACAAGATCTTCATAGCTGTATTAATAAGCTTTGTGATAAATCTCACCTTAATATTAACTTGCAAGGAATACAAAAGATCATGAACTGGAATCTCGAAACAATAATAATGCCAGAACTACTACCCGCACTAATAGGTGGCCTCTATATACTAGCCATAGCCTCGCTCAAGCAGATATCCTTTTCAAAAATATTCCTTGCCCTATTGGTCATTTCTACACTGGCTCCAACAAACACTACATATTATTCCTTTATATTGGCTGCAACCTATATATCAACAGCATTGGTATTTATGTATTCTGGTCGAAGAATGAATTCGTATAAATATTTTATTTTCTCATTTGTAATAATTATGGTTAATCTTGATCCATTAATACCATATTATAAAATATTCTTTCTTTTACTGGCTCTACTACACTCATTTTCACTATCGGAAGATCATGATGTAAATGACCAATTCATATATATCTCCCACATAACTATCCTTGCTGGTATGGCACTTAGGATATCCGATCTACCAAGCAATGATCTTGCTGCTACAGCTATCATACTGTGCATTGCTCTATCATCCTTAAAAATAATAATGTGCACGATGTCCTCATTACTTCTTATAATGCCAATTATTTTAATGGCGTCTGTGTTATCTGATAAACTGGTGCTCATATCAGTGTACATATATGCACTTTACTTCTGCCTCTTTACTAATGCAAAAAAACATCAGATCGCGCTAATAATAATATCCCTACTGCCTTTTTTGGATAACGGTATTTTCAACAGGATATTATCAGATGTGATAGATAAAGACCCATTATTTCACAGTTATTATATCTCGTGGATAATAGCGGTACTGCTGTCACTGTGTGTTGCAAAAACACTTGAGAACGAACTTAAAGTTAGACCATTAAAACTAAGTTACACAAGCTTTCTAGTAATTTTAATGCCTATAACTCTGACAGCGATTAAAATAATAGAGGAACGTACATTCATTATTAATCTACCAGTACCATTAATGTCAGCGATCCCACTTATACTACTGGAAGCGAGGTACTTAGGATTACTGAACAAGATAAAATTAAAGTGGTCTTTAAAGATAAAGAGGCCAATAATACGTTACTCTAAATGGCTAAACTTGGCACCAAAGAAGATGCGGTTTAGAAAACTAAAGGCTCGGATAACAACACTGATAAGTTCTCTTGATTCTTGGATAATGCTTAGGAATGAGACCACTTTATTAGCTATTATCTTAGCCCTAAGCATTGCACTTATAATATATTATGGAGCTCTTTTATGAACCTGCTTCCATTATTAATACTAATAACTTTGACCGCTGCTTTAATAGAATACGTTCTAACAAAGGTTAAAATAAACTACGAAGGAATAATCCCTCTGATATCAACCCTCACAGTAACTATGCTGAGCATCTATGCAACAGCTAACTCTACCCCTAAATTCTCAATACCATGGATAAGTCGATGGGCAATCAACTATAGCCTAGCGCTTAACGGTATCAGCGATGTTTTCGTCATATCTTTGTCATTTATTTTTTTAATGATCACAATACTATGTCTAAATAGATCAAAACATCGATCATACTGGCCCATGCTTCTTATAACACAGGCTTTAGTGTTCAACTTTATACTCGCTCAAGACCTTGTCATAAAAGTGTTATCTTGGGAGTTTATCTGGATACCTATCTTCATAATGATGGTTAATACCGATAAAGCTCACTGCTCTAAAAAATTCTCTAAAATATGGTATTTAACAGGATCTTTATTAATAATGGCCACTGTCATAATGGTAGGAAAGTTCTCACAATTATACGATGTGGCGTTTTGGATATTCATAACAGCAACCATAACTCGTTGTTATTTTGTTACAGAAAGCAAACTAGATACTGCGCCATCGCTCATAACTAAGGTAATCCTACCACTCTTGCCTATAATATTTTTGATCAGCACGATCCTGCCAATGTTCCCTGATCACATCAAAGCAAATACGATCTCAGTAGCCATTGTTATATGTATATACACATTCATCCTTATATTAAAACTTGTAATGTCTCGTTCAATACAAATGATATCATACTCAAACATTTTAATATTCTCTGGGCTTATGTTCACATGGTTGATGGAACCTAACGTAAAAATAATTCAGCTATCCTTGCAGATAATAATAGCAAAAACATTTATAAACATCCTCATGGTCTATTACGGTGACAATACCGCCAATAATATTAATAAATGGGTCTTTATTTTAGTATTAATTATGTCTTTTGGTTTTGCTGGGCCGATAATAGGAATACCGATGCTACAAGTCCTGTCACTGTGGGACACAACTAACAGAGAAATAACAATAGCAATACTGGCGTTAATATTCCTCCTTTTAGTAGTCACAGCAATAAAGACCTCCGCTCTGTTCAGCATAAGACAAAAAGCTTTACCACAACAAAACAACTGGCTAGACCTCACTAAATTAGTGATAGTATGCATATTATTTATCGGGATAATTTGGGCTGCTGTAGATCCTTCATATATAAGCAAACAGGTTGAGCACTACCATACAAACAACATTCAGAGAGGGCAACAATGATAAACATCGCAAGCTACGTTCCTGAAACAATTCTGCTACTGTTGATAGTAATAAATTCAATGTTTCTGACACGATCATCTATTAGTAGGCGCAATGTTACTCTGATGAATATAATCTTTATACTAGGTTTAGTGGTGTGTTCTTATTTTATAGTAAGAGAAATTGTTGTAGATCAAAAAGATATATTAAAAAACATCTTCAAACTATATGTGTTGACAGCAGCCATCTACTTCACACAGACTTACAGTCGTCGTTTCAAAATATTAGAAAGATTATGTATTCTATCCCTATGTATAGGGTCTTTTCTTGTTCTATCCAGTACGGATATCTTCACTATATTCACAGCAGTTTCTTTGTGTATCCTCTCTGTTTATGGCATAGCAGTTACCAGGGAGCACCCATCACGTGACGCAATAACACTAATATCCTTCTTGTTAATAACAGCGATACTATATGGAGCTTATCCTTTTCTCTCTACAGTAATATTACTTATTACAGCACTTTTATTTTGCCTAAGGACCACTAACAGCGACTTGGAAGCTTTAACCATTACCGTTCTAACACCAGTAATAATATACATGCTGTTAAGGGAACTACTCACCATAGACCGATCAATGCTTATAGCAAGCTCACTAACAACGATAGGTGTTGCTTCTATGACCACCGCTGCAATATTACTTATGGCCCACAATAACAGTAAAAAGAACATGGCAAAATTCGCAATATTTTATATAGGCGTAATAGTCTTTATGGTCGGATGTGGAACTTTAGACATAAAAGCCTCCGCACTAACCATGATGATACTGCTGACCTTTGTATATAGCCCAATCCGCAACCCTATGACAATATTGACACTAGCCATACTACCACCCACCGCAGCCTTCATAGCTAAAATACCACTATTTTGGGCGCCATTTAAAACAGGCATGGTCTTTCAAATGCTTTTAGTCATAACAACCAGTCTTTTGATGGCTATTTTTTCAGGCATAGAGCTTTACAGAGTCCATATATCAAAGGAAAATAACAATATGTCACTGCCTATTGCTCTTAAAGTTCTATCGATCACTGCTATAATATTATCGGTAATATACTTTGACTGGATCAACATAACATTGGAGCAGGCCATAAAGGCTATTGGCAGATAAACTATGGAAAAAAAGTTTCTTGTAAAATTTATTGATGGGGTGATAAGAGGCCCTTTCCTACAAAGCGAAATAGAGGACATGATCTATGATAGTTCCATAACTGGCCAGGAACAGATTCGTGAATATCCGGACGGCAACTGGACCGACATAGCCAAAGACAAACACTTTTATGATGTTTTCATCGGAGCTTTTGAAACAGATAAGAACGTAAGAAGGGACGACAAAGATACTTTTGTTGATTCGCCAACTGCGACTAACGTAAAAAAAGATACCGTAGAAGAACTAGCCGACAAGACCAGGGTTGTGGATGAAAAGGATAAGAATAAGATCCCTGAAGGGACAAGGTCTTCGGATAAAACACAGGTTTATGATCAGGAGGATATAAAGAACATATCTGATTCCCTTATAAAACCAAAACAAGATGGGGTTATAGATCCAGATCAGAAGTCACCTATAATACCACAAGCTGTTATAGTATCTCTAGAGGACGAACAAGCTGTAAAAGAAATGAGTAAACTCAAGATGGCGGTAATTGCTTCAGCAGTAATAGTACTCGTCATACTTGGATATTTTTTCCTCAAACAAAGCCCTGTTACTACAATAAATGTAGACGGGGTTAAGTTCGAAAAAATAGTGTTAGAGATAACTATGCCAGTAGCCGAAAGCGATTATCACTCTCCAAAGGATGCTACAATAAAAAGGAACGAAGCTATAAAGTTAATACGAAAAGACGATATATCCAGTTATAAAAAGGGCGTGCAAATGTTCCTGGAAGCTCACGAGTTAGATACAACCAATTTTAGCAGTATCTCTTATATTGCCTATTGTTATTCAAAACTATATGCAGTTTCCAAACAAGACAGCGAGTATATCAATGCATTAAAAGCGATAATTAGCAGGGCAGAAAAAAATGACATGAACATACAGAACGTCACTCTTGCCAAAATGGCCTATGCTATAAGTCAGAGGGATTACAGTGGAGCGTTGTTTGCTTTCAACGAAATGCTCTCGGCTATAAAAGACCCATCAAAAATAAGGGAAGACCTCTTGATAGAAGCTGCAGAAGCATCTATAGGTCAAAATGATTACAATTCAGCATTCCAGGTACTTAATAATAGGGTAAACAAAAGCAATACACTGTACCCAAAGGGGTTTTATCTGGAAGGCCTAGTCAGAATAAATAACAAGGAATATGAGCTGGCTGCCCAGGCTTTTAAAAAAGCCCTAGAGATCAACGCTGATCACGCGTCATCACAGGTAAAATTATTCGAGCTCGGTAAGAATTCAACCATGTCAGCAATGTTTACCTACTTACAAGAAAAATATCTCCTGATGGATTATAGCGATACGTCCACAATGTTATATCTTATAGGCAACGCCTTTGTTCAATCCGGGCAGGTCGATAAGGCCAAACACTTTTATGAAAGATCACTGGATTTTTATCCATCTAATACAAAAGCCATGCTCGCCTATGAACAACTTGGCGGGAACACAAGTAAATACAAAAAAGATGCTATGCCAAATTATAATGCCAATCCTGAAACTGTAACGTTCATGCTCAGAGGTGATGAACTTTTCCGTCAGCAAAGATATAGGGACGCCTGCCTTCAATACAGAATGGCCTCAAGTTTAGAACCAAAGAACATAACTGCATTGTATAAACTAGGAGAAGCATACAGATTAGCTTATGAATTTGCTAAATCAGAGGATGCCTTTAACGAAGCTCTTAAAGTAGATAAAATGAACTTGAACACTCTAATAAAGATCTCCAGGGTCCAAACAGACCTATACAAGTTCCTTGATGCCATGCTCAATCTTAAGAAGGCCCAGGAAATAGATCCAGATAATCCGGACGTATTATATACAATAGGCTATATAAGTGAAAAACGAAACCTGCTAGCTAACGCTGTCGAATATTATCACAAAGCCGTAGCAAAGGACTTTTCACACACAGAAGCTCTATTCGCCCTTGGAAGAATTAACTATGATAATGAGAGATACCCAGAAGCCAAGCTGTTGTTTGAGAAAATAGTAAATGCAAAACCAGAAAATCTTGATTCATACATTTATATAATAATGATCATGGCGAAAACGGACCACATATCAAAAGCAGAAAGGTATTCTGCAACTATAGAAAAATCCTTTCCAGAGGCTGCAGAAATTAACACTGGTCTGGCTAAAGCTTACATTAACAACTCAAGTTATGCTGATGCAGAAAGAGAGCTCAAAAAAGCCAAGTCAAAAAACAGATATTCTCTCATAACATTAAGGACACTTGCTGAGCTCAGCGAGAAACTAGGAAGAACAAAAGATGCCTTGAGCTACTATGAAACCATTTCCATAATAGCCCCATACTACCTGGATGCAATAAAAAGAAGGGCGGACATCTATTGTGACCTTGGGCAATTATCAAACTGCGAACACGAGCTATTAAGATTATTAGGACTTACACCTCAGTATCCACGAGCATACTATGTTCTTGGGAAAATGTACTATAATGCTAACCAATATGAAGATGCCAAAGAAGCCTTGCTGCGAGAAATTCAGGGTAATCCTTATATAAGGGATTCTTATTTGCTGTTAGGTGACGTTTACATAAAAATGGGCAAGCCTATGGACGCAATAGATATGTTCAGAAAGCTTCTCTCACAGAACAAGAAGGATGCATACGCCATGCTAGGGCTTGCAAAGGCATATTTTGCAGCAAATGATTTTAGCGCTTCAGAGAATACGGTTACTCAGGCAAGGCATATTGATCCTAGTATAAATGATATTTACTATCTAGAATGCTTACTATATTTTAAGACCAATATGTTTGCAGAATCAAAAGTCTCATGTGAGGAATATATAAGAAGATCTCCAAACGATGAAAAAGCTAACGAATGCAGAGAAACAATAGCGAGGATAACAAAATGATAGACATTAAAAGACTTACAGAAAATCCAGAAGAATACAAAGTATGTTTACGAAATAGAGGGCAGAGCATAGATGCAATAGATAAACTTATATCTTTAGATAAAGAAAGAAGAGAACTTATATCCAGTGCTGAGGCATTAAGGAATGATAAGAACCAAAAAAGCAAAGAGTTCGGTAAATTAAAAAAAGAAGGTTCTGATACCTCTTTGCTTGAGAAAGAGATCAAAGGAATAAACACATCCATAGATACAGCAGAGGCCAAGTTGTCTCAGACACAAACTGCTGTAGACCAAATATTACTAACAATACCTAATTACATACAAGTAGATGTGCCAGTGGGGCCCGACGCTACACATAACAAGGTTATAAGAACTTGGGGAGAAAAACCTAACTTTAGTTCTTTTAAACCCAAGGATCACGTTGATCTTGGAGAAAGTCTTGGAATAATAGATTTTAAGCGTGCTGGTAAGGTAACAGGGGCAAGATTTGTTTTTATGTGCGGAATGGGAGCAAAGCTTGAAAGAGCTCTTATCAACTTTATGCTAGACACCCATACAAAACAACACGGATATAAAGAAATGCTACCTCCATATATAGTCAATGAAGCCTCTTTGGTCGGCACCAGTCAGTTACCTAAATTCAAAGAAGACCTTTTTAAACTAGAAAATTATCCTTTTTATTTGATACCAACAGCGGAAGTTCCGGTAACCAACTTTCACGCAGATGAGATACTCGAATACGATAAGCTACCTATAAAATATGTCGCATATTCTGCCTGTTTTCGTAGTGAAGCCGGGAGTTATGGCAAGGATACCAGGGGAATGATAAGACAACATGAATTCAATAAGGTTGAACTCGTAAAAATAACCGATCCTAAAAATTCTTTAAATGAACACGAAGCGCTTACTCGTGACGCAGAAAGGATATTACAACTTTTAAATCTACATTACAGGGTTATTTCTTTATGTTCTGGGGACATAGGATTTGCAGCATCCAAGTGCTACGATCTTGAAGTATGGTTGCCTAGCATGAATGAGTACAAGGAAATTTCTTCCTGTAGCAATTTTTTGGACTTTCAGGCAAGACGAGCAAAGATACGTTATCGTGATCCTGGAACAGGAAAACCAGCTCTTGCACATACTATAAATGGAAGTGGATTGGCAATAGGGCGAACGATAATAGCCATAATGGAACAGTACCAACAGGAAAACGGAAGCATAACAGTGCCAGAAGTCTTAAGACCTTATATGGGTGCAGACACAATAAAGAAGGATTAGTGTTCTCTAATAAAGATCCTTTCCATCTTTATTGATCTACCTGAAACTTCATCCATCTGAACAAATACAGCGTTAAGACCAAGGTCATGTGTATGCTCTGGAAATTTAAAACTTATAGGACGCTGGGTAAGGAACCTCTGGACTATTATCTCCTTGTCTACACCAAGCACCGTATCCATGGCTCCACTCATACCTGCATCAGTTATATATGCCGTACCCTTCTCCAATATCCTTTCATCTGCCGTCTGCACATGAGTATGGGTACCAAATAATGCAGAGACCCTGCCGTCTAAATGCCAGCCCATGGCTATTTTTTCACTAGTGGTCTCAGCATGAAAATCTACTAATATGACACGACCTTTACCAAGAGGGAATTTCTGTAATACTGAATCCATAGCCCTAAATGGACAATCCAATGGTTCAACAAAGGTCCTGCCCATGATATTGATAACAACTATTTCTGCATTGCCTCTTTTATTGACTGCATAACCAAGTCCTGGTGCAGAGCACGCAAGTTCCTGTCCGCTAGGATAATTCAGAGGGCGGATAATTCTATCACTCTTTGCATCAAGATAAGGAAAGATCTCTTTGTGTTTCCATATATGATTGCCTGATGTAATAACATCGACTCCAGTTATAAAAAGCTCTTCTGCTATATCAGGTGTTATTCCAAGTCCTCCAGAAGCATTCTCCCCATTAGCTATAACAAAATCACAATCATATTTTTTCTTAAGCTCGGCAAGATGTCTGTGTAAGATCTTACGACCTGACTTACCTACTACATCACCAAAAAAAATGGCATTTATCATTTTGCAACACCCACAGCTCTGGTCTCTCTTATTACAGTGACCCTTATCTGACCTGGGTATGATAATTCATCTTCTATCTTTTTGGCTATATCACGCGACAAGGTAACAGCACTTTCATCAGAAACATCGTCGCTCTTGACCATAACCCTGACTTCTCTACCGGCCTGTATCGCAAAAGCTTTTTCAACTCCGGGGAATGAATAAGATATCTTCTCAAGATCCTCTACCCTCTTGATATAGGACTCAAGCATTTCTCTTCTGGCACCAGGGCGAGCACTGCTCAATGCATCAGCAGCCTGAACTATGAAATCAAGTATGGTCTCAGGCTTCTCCTCTTCGTGATGCGACCTTATAGCATGTATTATCTCTGGGCGTTCCCCGAACTTTTTAGCAAGATCAGCTCCTATCTGGGCATGTGATCCTTCTATGGAATGATCTATAGCTTTACCTATGTCATGCAATAAACCTGCACGTTTAGCTAGTTTTACATCACTACCGAGCTCTCCCGCCATTGCCCCTGCAAGAAAGGATACCTCTAGTGAATGTACATACTGGTTCTGCGAGTAACTGGTCCTATATTTTAATGAACCTATTAGTTTTAGTATTTCTGGATGTACACCTTGCACACCAGTTTCAAACATAGCTTGTTCACCGTAATCCTTTACTTCCTTATCCAGCTCCTTTTTAACTTTGTCGACTATCTCCTCTATTCTTCCTGGATGTATCCTTCCGTCAGAAATAAGTCTTTCTATAGAAAGCCTGGCGACCTCCCTCTTTATCGGATCGAACCCGGATATAACAACAGTCTCGGGAGTATCGTCTATTATAAGATCTACGCCGGTTGCAGCTTCTATTGCTCTTATATTACGTCCTTCCCTGCCTATTATCCTCCCTTTCATTTCATCTGTAGGAAGGTTAACGGTAGAGATCGTCCTTTCAGCAACATACTCTCCAGAATATCTTTGTATAGCCGTAGAAATTATGTATTTAGCCTTTTTATCCGCTTCTTCTTTGGTCTCTTCTTCTATTTGCTTTATCCTTTTTGCGGCCTCATGTTTTGCATCGGT
>CAYVOB010000003.1:0-35261 GCA_964452945.1 uncultured Bdellovibrionales bacterium | reverse complement strand
GTTTACCTCTGTTGAGTTCAATTTTCCTTCCAAGGTTAACATCAAAGTTATTACTGGTTCTGGCGATATAAACATAGATGGATTTGGTGGGGATATAAAGGCTCAGACAGGAAGCGGTAATATACACATAGGTGTTTATACAGACTCTAAATCCAATCTAGACCTTATGACGGGTAGCGGCGATATTTTTGTTGCCATGTCAAAGAAATCAACTGTTGATTACAGTCTAATTACAGGCAGTGGCAGGATAGATACGGATTTTGTATCTAAGAAGGGTGCTAATATAAAAATAACCGCAAAGACCGGTAGTGGTGACTTGAAGCTAAAGGCCAAAAAATAAACATCCAAGATAAAACCTAATGATATAGGATACTTATTAGATTTGACTATTCTGGATATTCATAAAAATATTGATCCTTAATTCGCTTTAATTATCTTTTAGAGTATTATTGTTCGAGTCATGTTGTTTTTAATAAAGGCTATGTTGCTCGGCTTCTCTTTAGCTGCACCAGTAGGTCCAATAGGGCTTTTGGTAATTAACCGGACTATCAGAAAAGGCCGCCTTTATGGCTTTATCTCTGGTCTTGGAGCAACTTTTGCCGATGGTGTTTATGGTTGTATAGCCGGCTTTGGCTTTAGCGCTATAACCAACTTTTTAATGGGTCACATCGATATAATAAAACCAATAGGGTGCATCGCGATATGTCTTGTAGGCATCAAGATATTTTTATCAAAGACACATTTTAATCAACCAAAAATAAAAGAATCAAAGAACCTTGTTGGTGCGTTTACTTCGGTGTTCTTCCTTACACTCAGTAACCCCATAACTATACTTTTTTTTGTAGCCCTTTTTTCTGGGCTAGGGTTACACATAGGTAAAAGTTATTTTAGCATTTTTATTTTTATAAGCGGTGTGCTCTTGGGTTCTGCTACATGGTGGATCATATTATCGACTGTTACAGGGTTTGTAAGGCATAAGGTAAGCGAAAAGACCATCAGTGTGATAAATAGGGTGTCTGGCACTGCTCTGGTTATTTTTGCCGTGATAGCCTATTTAAAAGGCTAGTCTGAATTATTCATTACTTAGAATAAAATTATCGAAATCTGCAGAGACGCCTTCTGTCTTTGTATCATCACCGTCAGTTAGTATACCTATACCCTCTATGTACTCAGGTACCCAATCTTTTTTAAAGAACTTTTTAAAATCATTCTGGAGATCTATCTTTTCTGTTAACCAAAGCTTTTCTGGGTCATTACAGCAAGCAATAGAGTAGTTTGTACACCGTATAGGCCTGATCACAATTAACCAAAAAGCCCTAGAACTTTTTGATTTATAGAATACTGGTTCTTTATCAGCCGTGCTGCAGTTGTATTTACTCCATTGATATTTTAATAAATAATTGGACCAACCGCGTTTAAAGAGTACATAAACGGTTGCTGCATTATCCGGTTCTTCTTTGTTTTTTATAAGGTCTTCTCGTTTTAGATCTGGGAATTTATTGGCTCTCCATTTCCAAGATAAGTATGGATAGTCTGTTAGTTTATATTTTTTTTCAAGATGGATTATTTTACCCTTGGTTCCAGATATATATTCGCCTCTTAAAAATTTGTTGTTTTTTTCCGATGAGATGTAATAGTCAAATTTGCCATCCTTATTACTTGTTTCACTCCAACCAAAAGGTGTTGTTTGTTGCCCTTTAATAATATTATTTTTTTCAAAATCCTCTAAGACAACTGTTTTGGCATTTACACTAAGGATACTTACAAGCAGAACAAAGATCAGGTTCATTTTGCCTCCCCTTGCTTTAGTAAACCTTTGTCTTTAAAGCCTGCGTAGTAGATCAAACCCACCAAGAGCACAAAAATTATTTCTAAAAAATGTAATGTTATTGCAAAAGCTATAGCTGTTTCTTTTGGGACAGAGAAAAGCCCCAAAACCAGTATTATCGAGAATTCATAAGGGCCAAAGCTCCCACTTGTGGCGGGTATCAATATTGCTAAGTTAATACCAACGATCAATAGTATTGGAGCCCACAGCGGTGTAGTTATACCAAAAGATACAAGCAGGATATATATCATTACAAGCTCTATGCCCCATACAAATAATGAGAGCAATAGACTATTTATTAATAATTTTTTGTCGCCGATATGTGTAAGTGAGATAAAGAACCTGTGAACTGTTTTGAGTATATTATTTGAGGGTTCCGGTATTCTGTTGATATCTATTATCTTAAATCCAAATACGATCAAAAAAATTATAGAAAAGATAACCAGGTATTCCAAGGGTTTAAACCACAGCTTAGGGATGCTTGTATTAACGAACATGCACAATATGTAGAACAATATTAATATTGATAGAAGCTCCATGAATTTGTTCAAGACAAGACTAGCAGCCACACAAGACTTTCTGATATCTCCTTTAGATCTTGTTAAAAAAACCTGGACAACCTCTCCGGCTCTTAAAGGGAGCAGGATATTGAACATATGAGATATGAAGTTAATTTTTAAAAGATCATAATAGGGTACGAGTCCTGATTTATTTAATATCAATTTCCACCTATACGTCTTGAATACGACTAGGGCCAAGCTTAGCAAAGCAACAAGCAGAGCATAAAACAAGCTGGTATTGGAGATTATTTCTATTACATCAGATATTTTTGAATCTCTGAATATAAAATAAATAAAGATTATCGAGATTATTAAACCAGCCGCATGAATTATTTTTTTTCTTGTTTTTTGCATTTTATTTTTCTTTATCCTTTAGGAATTCTGATACATTAACAAAGGTATACCCTTTGTCCTTATAGAAAGCGATTATCTTTGGCAAGGCCTCTAATACACCAATTTTTTGAGCAGCACTTACGCTATCATTGTTACCAAGGCCGTCGTGCAACAAAATTATCTCGTTGTCGTTTGGTTTTTTTGTAGCCATTTTCTCTATCCACTTGCTCCCTGGAGCATCTGTATCCCAAACACCCCTTGTCCATGGAATTAATTTTATTGAATTGGCTCGAAGATATCTTTTTAAGGCAAAGTTCTTAAATCCATGTGGGGCTCTGAATATCTTTTTGAATGGTTTTTTTGAGCTAGAGTGGATCTTTTGTAGTAACTCTATGGTTTGACCTATTTCTTGGCTGATCTTAGTATATGGGGCATTATGTAGCTTAATGTGGCTCATTGTATGTGCTCCAAGTTCACAATCTTGAGCGAGAGCCAGGTGTAATATATCTGTGTTCTGTTGTGCCTTTTTGCCGAGAACAAAAAAAGTTGCTTTAACAGAATTGTTTTTAAGTATCTTTAGAATTTCTTCTGTAAAGCCTTTTGTGGGGCCATCATCGAATGTTAGAGCTACTTTTAAATGTTTACCTTTAAATGAGATGTCTGGTGATATATCAAATTTTGGGTATATTTTGTATAAGTAATATAAGGATATAAGGACACATATAAGTACTCCAAAAACACCTGTTTCAAAGTATACTAGTGCAAAGAATAGTAGGCTCAGTAGGATATATATAAATACCTTGATCTGTACTTTTAAAGGCATAATAACGTTATATACTACGTTCTAGGGCTTTTCTATTGCAATCCTTGTAGAAATCTATAATTTTTGTGGTTATATTTTCCCATGAAAAATCCAAAGACCTGTTTCTTGAAGCGCCTGCCATACGTAGTCGTAGTTCCTTATCATTGGCCAGTTCAAGTATCTTTAAAGACATTTTTTCGTGGTCGCCATATGGTATAAGAAAGCCTTCTCTACCTTCTTTTATTACGTCACTAAAGCTCTTTATGTCTGTAGTAATTATTGGTTTGCCTGCAGCCAGCCCCTCCAGGACAGTGATACTGTGTGCTGCTATTTGGGCAGGGAATACATGGATGTCAGCTGTATTGTAATAAGCAGGACGTTCTTTGTTTATTTTGCCAACAAAGAACACATCTTTTTTATGTTCCTGTGGTACCTGGTCTTTATATAACGGCATGTAGGGGCCATCACCAGCTATTATAAGTCTCATTTTAGGGTTTATTTTAACGGATCTAATAAAGGCTTTTATAAGAACATCAATACCATTCCTTACATCTCCTCTACCTATAAAAAAAATATTGATCTTGTCATCACAGAATTCTGTTATTTTATTTTTTGTGTTACCAAAAATGTTAACATCAATACCGTTAGGTATAACGAAGGGAGTTCTGTTGAGTTTCTCTTGAATAAGCATTGAGCTTGATTGAGAGACCGCTATACAGCCGTCTAGTGCATCATAGTATTTAAGGATGTATTTCTTAAAACAATCAAAGAAGAAGTTGCTCTTAAAATATGTGTGTATTGTACCAATGGTGAGAGTGTTGCTATACTTTATAGCCATCATCGGGAAAAACCCTGCCAAAGGCGAGTGTATATGGACTACATCAAATCTTTCTTTGTTAAAAAGTTCTTTTAATTTTGTATTTATATTTAAAGTAATCCCAAGTGTGCTTAACGATCCGTTTGAAAAAATAGGGAGATGTTTGCCAAACCTTATTACTATCCCTTTGTCAAAATAGTTTAGATCATGGTGCTTGATTTGCTCTTTTGTAAAATTGTAAGGCTCCGGTGTGATTATCCTTACATCATGTCCTTGTTTTATGGCATATTTAGTGAAATTGTATACGTTCTCTGTTATTCCACCGAGCAGGGGATAAAAATAATCTGATACTACTGCTATTTTCATAATTTCTTGTATTCCCGTTTGTTGCCTTTTTCTATCCATGCCCTTTGTGATATGAAGAGCATTATAACTACCAAAATTGCCATAGTGTTATACACGCTGTATACTATCTTTAATAAGAGCAGGAACGTTTTTTTCATAGTTTAGTAGCCTTAACCCAGGCAATTGTTTTATCTAATCCTACTTGCAAAGGTATGTTGCTTGTATATCCAAAATCATTTTTTGCCAATGATGTATTTGAACAAGATCTTCTTATATCACCAGGTCTTTGTTGAGAGTGCGCTATTGTTATATCATTTCCGGACAGGGCTATTACGGTCTCGGCTAGTTTTTTTATCGGGGTCTCTTTTTGGGTACCAATGTTGTAAACGTTACCTTTAAATTTTATTGAAGATCTAAGTGCTGCAATATTGGCGTTTACTACGTCTTCTACAAATATAAAATCCCTTGTTTGCTCGCCATCCCCTTCAATAGTAATGGTTTGCCCATTTAAAGCATTATGGATGAATTTATATATCACACCTGCATATCCGCCACTTTCTTGCTGGTGTGGACCGTAAACGTTAAAGTACCTTAGGCATACCGTACATAGCTCCTTGTAAGTTGAAAAATAACTGCAATATTTTTCTCCGACGTATTTTTGGAGAGCATATGGTGATTCAGGGCTTGGCGTTGTGGTCTCGTTTATAGGAACTTGATCAGTAGAACCATATACAGCCGCAGAAGAGGAAAAGATTACTTTTTTTACATTGTTATCTTGTGCCGAAGAAAGCACATTTAAAGTACCTTCTATATTAACTGAATTAGTAGAGATTGGATTCTTTATGGAATCATCCACCGAGATTTTTGCTGCCAAGTGAAAAACAACATCTATGTTTGAACAAGCTTTTTTAGTAGTTACTAGGTTTGTTACAGAACCTTGTATAAACTCTATTCTTTTTTGTACTTCAGCAAGATTATCAAGAGAACCATTTGAAAGGTCATCAAGTACTCTAACATGGATGGTTTTATCAAGGGTAAGGGCTTTTACCAGGTTTGAGCCTATAAATCCCGCTCCGCCTGTTACTAATATTTTCATGTTATTTTATATACCAAAGCTACCCTCTTATGTCTTTATTAAAGTATTCAGTTTGTAATTTTTATTTAATGATGTAGTATGCTTCCGTATCAAAGAGGAGGATAACATGAAGAATATTATTTGTATTTGTATTGTGTTGTGTTTGAACAGCGGACTTGCTTTTGCCGATAGCTCAAAAATGACCAAGGTAGATCTTGATGTTAAAACAACGAACATAGTGAAGGCGGATCTTGGACGCGACGACCTTGTATATTATATGGATACTACGGCATGTCTTTGTTGGATAAGCCAATCTATGGGTTCATCCTTTGCTGTATCAGTATTTGATTGCTCTAAATTAGTATCACATCCAAAATTAGAAAAATATGCAATGGAATGCGGAGGCGTAAAAAAAGAAGTTCCTTTTGAGCAAGCACCGGTAGTTAAAGAAGAAGTTAAAAAAGAAGAACCCAAAAAGGAAGTTCAAAATAAAGAAGAAGTTAAAAAGGAAGATGTCAAAAAAGAAGATGTAAAACAGACCGAATCCACATCAACACCTATGCCTGAAACCGAAGATAAAACAAAAGATGCGGCTAAAACTACCAAAGACACAAAGAAAACCAAGAAGTAATCATTTAAGCCCTTCTGGGATAGTGACGTAATCATTTTTTTGTATGCCATTAAGTGTGAACCAGCCTAATGGTGCTTCTACAGCGTACATCACCATTGTTGGAGATTGATATGTTGGGAGCTCATAGTCCTGTTTGGCTCCTTCAACGTTCATGTTATAGATAGCTGATATTTTTCCATCAGCTTCAATGAAGGCTATACTTAGAGGTATCAGGGTGTTCTTCATCCAAAAAGACAAGTAACTTGGTTCATCATAAACAAAGATCATTCCTTCATTATCTTTTAAGTTTGTAACACCCATAAGTCCTTTTGCTTGAGCTTGTTTTGAATAAGCCACTTTGACGTCCAGTGATCTTTCTCCAAAAGATAGCTCGCACCTTGACGCGTCAGCTTTTTCACATTTTTTATTAAATTTTAATCCGAATAACAAGGCCAACAAAAAAATGGATGCAAAACCTATAATATAGTGCCACTTCTTTAACTGCATAGAACCTCCTAATAGATTATGGTTGTTGTACCTGTTTCAACATTAATTAGCCTTGTATGTATTATTCCTGTTACCGTTGTAAGATAAAGGACATATGAACCAGAAGGTACGTCTGTAAAAAGGAATCTGGAAAAGGAACTTGAGTATCTCGTTCTAGATGGGGTACCGGTTGCTTCGTCAAAATAAAGTGCTTCTAAAGCGATTTTGTTATCTAAACCTTTTATGAATGCTTTATAACTTTGATGATACTCATAGTTCCCGTATATTCTCCCATTTATTGGCAGTGTAGGCTCGGTTCTATCCCAGAGCGCTAATAATTTTTGATCTGGAAGTTTAAGATCTAAGTTCAATTTTTTAATATTGCTATGGATTATCAAAGGGACTAAAAACCTTTGTCCATTTGCCTCAATAGAGAGCTCTATCTGGTCGTCTATTATACTGGTTTGCATGATATTAAAATTACCGGACCATCCGGTTTTGACGCTCTTATCGGTGTATTTTATATCTACAGAGCAATCTGTGCAGTATATTGATTGTTTATCTGATGCTTTAATAAAGCGTATCTTACCTGATATCTTGTCTATACTTTTAGGTATTGGGTTTAAAACAGTTATTTCATTCTTTCTTAGCTTCACACCAATTATTCCCAGGCTCTCATTGTTTTGTTTTAATTCTATGATCGAGTCAGAAGGATCAAGGTCTTCTACTATCAACGGTCTTAGATCATAATTGTTAAAGCTAAAGCTAGCTTTGTTTTTAATGGATTTTATCGATGATATTATCAACTCTCCTTGTTCGATATTATTTGGGGGTATTAGTACCAGTATTGGGTTTGCTGATTTTGTTCTGGTCCTGAATATCTCTCTAGGCAACTCTATGTATGTTGCCTGGGATGAAGAAGGTACTACCATGCTTATTCTTGTTTCTTTGTTAGGATCAAATATTTGTATATAAATATTTGAACCGAATGGTAGTTTTCTTAGTCTCGCTATGTCGTCGCTACCACTTATTATAGTTCTATAAAGGTTTGTATCTGCTGCAACCCTGGCTATTGCGTCTATGCCGTATGGAGATACCCAAAGACCATTTTGACTTTTTATGTTTACGTTTATGTTTTCTAAAGCGGCCCCGTCTATTTGTTTTAACGGTATCCTTACCAGCGAGTTATGTTTTCTTTTTGCAAGTAGTGATGCAGGTATGCCGCTGATGTTTTTGTCCATTCCAAAAGCTACAGGAAACATATATAAATTCGATTCTTCGTCAAAGGCGTAGGCCGCTATGTACACTGGTTCAGTTTCCTTACCCTCAAAATTACTTAACACAAAATCTATGCTAAAGTTGCCGCCTCTGCAATCGTTCAAAAAGGTGTTTGCAATTGGTGCCTGGGGCGATAGAGAGTTTGTTGGAATAGACGGGCTGTACCCGTTTAGTGGCATTGTATAAACACCGATTAAAATATAACAATCGTTTTTATTTTTAAAAGGGCTTATAACAGACCCGTTAATTGAATAACGACTTGTTTCTACATTACCCAGGTCCCCTTTTGAGTTTGTATATGAGCTTAGCCACTGTTTTATCTCATTATCGATGTTTCTGTCCTTTTCTGTATATTTGTTGTTTTGGACTAATTCATCCTTTCTGATTGACATGAACTCTTTAAAACTCAAATACTTGTTATCTTCGTTAGATATGTAATTTACATATTCGGCCATCAATTCCTGGTATCTCTTCCTGGCACTATCATTGAGTTCTACGATCTGTTCGTTATGAGGTTTCGGGGTATTTGTAATGTTTGTTTCTATGACCTCTATTGGCTTGGGTTTTTGTAAAAGATAGTGAAAAAGTATTCCGGCCCCGAACGACATTAGGGCCATGACCATCCATTTATATAAATTATTTAATTTAAACATACTTTGCTTTGATATCTTACCAGGATTAGCTTAACATATAAATAAATATCATGAGCAATAACATTAATGAAAAAACACTATCCTGGTTGGCTAAAGAATCGATCGGATTTAGCGATAATATTACCGTACAGCTTTTGGCAGGAGATGCATCTACCAGAAAATATTACAGGATCGTTGATGGATGTCATAGTGCTATTGTAGTTGTTTCAGAACCATATTTTTTGGACTCCCCTTCAATAAGTGTTAACAATGCTTTTAAAAAACTTGGAGCTCCAGTTCCAGCAATAATAAAGGCCTTCCCAGATAAAGGTATCATGGTCAAAGAGGATCTTGGATCCGTCCATTTACAGAATATTACGAATCCCAACGAGCTTTTGAGTTATTATGATAAAGCAATTGAAGTAATGCTGACCTATCAACTTAATGGTGCTGCTTCTACAGAAAAATTGTATCCACTATCATACTCTTTTACTAAGGAAAAATTTATTTCAGAACTGAACCTAACCAGCGAGTATTATATTAGGGCCTATAAGCAACGTGCTTTGAAGGGGTCAGAGCAGGCAGAACTAGAAAGTGTTTTTAATGAGATCGTAGATGAATTGATGATGCAAAAGAACTTGTTACTACACAGGGATTATCATTCTAGGAATATTATGATCAATAAAAACAATATATATATAATAGATTATCAGGACGCAAGGCTTGGTCCATATAGCTATGATTTGGCATCGTTAGTAATAGATCCTTACATACAATTAGATAAAATTATAATAGATAGGGCTATAAGCAGCTACTATGATGGTGTTAAGGCCCAAATACAGGAGACATTCCTGGAGTTTAAAAGAGATTATAACCTGTGTTTTCTACAGAGAGGTATTAAAATACTTGGTACGTTTGCATATCAAAAAGTTGTAAGGGATAACGATAGGTATTTGGGATATATTCGTCCCAGCGAGCAAAAAATACAAAATGTTATAAAAATATTCCCTGAATGGAAGGACGTTCTTATTGGGGTGTTGTTTAAATGAAAGCGGTTATACTTTGTGCAGGATATGGAACTAGACTTAGACCGCTGACAGAAAATACACCAAAACCTCTTGTAAAGATAATGGGCGTACCTATTCTTGAATACACGCTAAACCTTTTAGCCAATAGTGGAATAAAGGACTTTTATATAAATAGACATCACCTTCCAGATAGTTTTAAAGGTCTTAGTCTTCCGAAAGATGTTAATGTTGACTTCTCTCTTGAAAAAGAAATTCTAGGTACGGCTGGAGGTATAATATCTTTTGAAGATCGGCTTAATGAAGATTTTCTTGTTGTTAATGGGGATATACTTTTCAATTTAGACGTTGATCATCTCATTTCTTTTCATAAAAGAAGCAAAAAAATAGCAACTATGGTATTAAAAGCCAAGGATAAGCCTTCTACAACTTCGGTTTTCAAGGATGATTTTTCCAATGTTGTTAAAATTGGTGGAGATAAAACGGATATATACAAAGAATTCATGTTTTCAGGTATACATGTACTTAGCCCAGAATTCTTCAATCTTGTTAAAAGAACTACCCCGCCAAGTTGTGTTGTGAAGGATTTTTATAAACCATATATATCAAGCGGCGGTAAGGTCGGCGCATATATAATGGAAGAGAATAAAGGTGCTTTTTGGAAGGAGATAGGTGATCTAAAGAGTTATCTTGATTGTAATATTTGGGCGCTAAGATCATTAAACGAACTAAGCTTCAAGGGGTTTTATGAACTGTTCTTAAGCGAGTACTGGGAGGCTCAAAAATATGGTAATAGGATAACTGAAGTTGTAGAGGGCATTTGGCTGGGAGATGGTGTTGTTATAGATCCAAGCACTACACTTATACCTCCAGTCTTTATAGGTCCAAGGTCCAAATTAGGCGCAAACTCTGTAGTAGGCCCCAATGTTGTTTGTTGTTCAGGAGTAACAGTGGAAGAAGGTGCTATAGTTAATGAATCCGTTATCCTAGATAATACAGCTATAAGAAGTTCTTCAAGGACCAGTAGAATGGTAATAGATACAAGATTTGAGTATACGGATCAATAAGATGGCAAATTAGTCCAAAAACTTGCCTCTCTCATTTTTTCCAAAGTATTATCATCAGCGCCACGTCTTAGCCAAAAGTCATTTTTCTTTTTAAACAAACGTTCTCTTTGTCTTTGCCCAGTAACATCTATTATTGGTCTAAAGCTATCCTTTATTAACGTTTCTTCTACTGTCGATTTTACATCTATTTCCTCTATTTCCTGATTTTTAATGAGGTCTTTATATGGGAGAGAGCTATCTTCACCGATTATAACGACATTATCATCGTCTTTAAGGTGTAGCTGCTCCGCAAGTGTTACCGTGCCTATTATACTTGATATTGTTGAGACCCCAAATTTACCTGACATCTGCTTGATGTGTTTTGTATCGACCTTAAACTCGTTGGCTATTTTGGTCCCAAACTGTTCTATGCATTTTAAAGTCTTTAAGGCATCAGAATCATCTATGAGCATAACGTAGTCTGTGCCCATTATGTTGTGTATGTATGGTATAAAACCATAATTCGTATTTGGAGATTTATTCGAAGTCCTTTTGTTGCTATAGAAAGTTGGACTTGAAGTTTGTTCTATAAGTATGTTTTTAGAGTAAGGGAAATTTTTCTTGTTTATAAGGGCTGCACCACTTAGACCACCCGAAGATACGGGGTACGATAGAAGAACTATTTTACTGTTACCAGTACCTTCTACTGCTTTTGCCATGGCATTTGACGTTACATTCGCATGGTAGGTGTATGTTATTGGTGATTGTACGTCTGAGATGAAGTTGATCTTTTTCCTGTTAGAATCTATAATTCGACTTGAATCGGTTATTTTTATTCCTTCAAATTCTATTTTTGCTCCATATCCCTCAGCCTTCTTAAGCCAGTAGGGATGTGTGTTCTCTGGTGTTTTTACTATGCATTTTATACCCATGACCGAGCAAGCCCAAGCGTAGCTTATTATTGCACTATCGAATGCAAGGATCTCCAGTGTGTTTGATAGAATGCGCTTATTCTCGATCATGTATTTTACATTGAAGTAAGCCGCACCATCGTTAGAAGAGCCGGTAGGAAAACTTTCTGGGGATAGCACTATAACATTTGCTTTTGTACCAGTTATGCTTTTTGGGATCAATATTTTGCTTATTTCACCACCCGGTTTTCTCCAATTTATTGAAAAACCAAGCTTCGAAGTATCGTTATTTAGATCTTTATAGCTAACTTTTTCTGTCTTTGGCATACAGCAAGCCTCCTGAAACGATTTGACACAAAAATAAGTTTAACTTAAATAGAATAATAACTAAAAAGAATTGAAATGTCAAGTCTGCCAGGAGCACTACAATGCCGTTATTAGAAATATACAAGGCTCTGTTGGACAAACAAGGTTTTCAATATTGGTGGCCTGGGGATACAAATTTTGAGATATGTTTAGGTGCGATACTTACTCAAAACACAGCATGGAGCAATGTTGAGAAAGCCTTAGAAAACCTAAAAAAAGCAGAACTTATGTTACCAGAAAAATTGTTAGCTACGGATAAGACCAAAATCTCACGTCTAATTAAACCATCTGGATGTTATAATCAAAAAACAGATTATATAATATCATTCTGTGAGTTCATATTAGAGCATCCCTTAGAAAAACTAAAGAACATTGATATTATCGGTGCAAGATCACTTTTGTTAGATATAAATGGTGTGGGTAAAGAAACGGCGGATAGTATACTTTTATATGTAGTGGGTTATCCGATATTTGTTATTGATGCATATACAAGGAGAATATTCTCAAGGATAGGTTTGTGCAAGGCAGGTGTTTCATATGAAGAACTACAGGAATATTTTCATAATAATCTTTTGACAGATGTTGAGCTTTTTAAAGATTATCATGCTCAGATAGTTATGCTTGGAAAAAGCACGTGTAGGAAGAAACCAATATGTGAGAACTGTATTTTAAGAGCACAAAAGCTCTGTAGATATTAAACCAGCGCTTTTATTATCGCATCTATTATAGGGACGGCCTTATAGTGGGCCAATAAGTTGTCACCCTTAGGGACAAGTAAGCCCAAGTCCACAAACTCCTTGAATCGGTCATCCTTAAATGTAGACTTATGAACGCCTTCTTTTAGCATTCTCAATCCAAGCATTATTGCTTCTATATTTTCCATGCTTTGATCTATGATCTCAGAGTTAACACTATTGGGTTCTTTTATGTACGCTTTGATATCTTTTTCGTGCCATGTCCTTATTTTATTTGCTTTATAAAACGAATGAGCAGCAGCACCAATACCTATATACGGGTCTCTTCTCCAATAAGCGCTATTATGCTTACTTTCGTAAGAAGGCAAAGCGTAATTGGATATTTCATAATGTGAATAACCAATTCTCTCTAACTCTTCATGGCTGATCAAGAACATTTCTTCTATAACATCATCCGCTGGTTGTTTGTTGGTGAGGGAAAAACCAACTGGTGGTGTAAAAAGGTACATTGAAACGTGGTGAGGCCTATATTGTTTTATAAAAGAGATATCTTTTTTTAATAAGTCTAATGTTTGATATGGAAGTCCGAACATAAAATCAAACGATATGATAAAACCTGAATTTTTTAATAACCCTAATGTGTTTTTAAGTTTGTCCATGTTGAAGTGTCTTGATATGTGCTCTCTTAGCTTGGTATCAACTGTCTGTATACCTAAGCTGATCCTGTTTATTCCAATCTTTTTAAATAAGGTTATCATATTCAATAAATATTGTTCTTCTTCCAAGTGTTCAGGGTTAAGCTCTATTGTTGCTTCTGTGCCTTTTGATATGAATGCTTCTAGTCTTTTAAACAAGGAATTTAAATTGTCAGATCCGATAACGATAGGGCTGCCACCACCCAGATATACCGATCTTAGTGGGCGAGCCATATATTCTGATCTAGCTTCGAGCTCTTTTATCAGTGAAAGGGTATAAAGGTCCTTCATTTTTTGGTCTGCATTAGGTATAGAAAAAAAGTCACAGTAGGGACATTTCGACTTACAGAAAGGGAAATGCACATAAAGATATTCAATATGACCAGACATAAGGTTATAATACCCTCAGGTTTTTAAGTATTCAAGGAACTATAAGGAAATAAAATGGAAATAAAACAACTCTCTAATGGTTTAAAATGCGTGTTGATAGAGAATACCGCTTCTGATGTCGTAAGTGTTCAGGTGTGGATAAAGTGCGGATCGGTCTTTGAGTCAGATGGAGAATACGGAGTCTCACACTTTATAGAACACTTGTTATTTAAAGGCACAAGAAGTCACTCTGTGGGTGAGGTCGCAAAGGTAATAGAAAGTCTTGGTGGGGATCTTAATGCATTTACCGCTAAGGAATATACTTGTTTTTATATCACTGTTCCTTCTTCGTATTTTGAGAAAGGGATAGAGACCCTTAGAGAACTGGTGTTCTATCCATTATTTGACAATGCAGAGATAGATGCAGAGCGAGAAGTAATACTTGAGGAGATAAGACGATATCAAGATATTCCAGGAAGCGTTGCATCAGACAAGTTCTTTGAAGAACATTTTAAAGGCCATCAATACTCAAGGCCCATACTTGGGTATGAGGATATCATAAAGAATATAAGCAGGGACGATATAGTCTCTTATTATAAGAGGTTTTATGCAGCTCCTAATTCTATTGTGGTTATTTGTGGGAACGTAAAACAAACGAGAATGTTCTCCGTTTGTGAAGCGATGCTGTCAGAACTAGCGCCAGACAAACCGCTTGTGGTTGGGGTTGTTGAAGCTCCGCTTAAAACAACACAATCATCGAGCGTTAGCTACATGGATGTTAAAGAATCTATATTTGAGTTTGGTTTTCCTATACCTGGTCTTTTACATCAAGATATCCCTGCACTGGATGTGCTTTCTATAATATTGGGTCAGGGAGAAAGCTCAAGATTATATAAGCGTTTAAGGCTAGAAAAAGGATTGGTAACATCCATAAGTTCTTATTCTTATACACCTGTATATGGAGGAACATTTAGCTGTGTTTTTACGATGGAGACTAACCCAAAGGATTTGATCGAAAGGTTGAAGGCTATTTTTGAGGAGATAAACGTAGAGATCAACACAATAAAGACCGGTAGTTTTTTTGACTCAGAGATAGATAAGGCAAAGAACATCCTATTAAGTGACAAGGTTTATGAAAGAGAGACCGTAGAAGGTTATGCAAGAAAAATAGGGCACTTGATCTCTGTTACAGGTGGTGTTGATTTTGATAATGAATATTTTAGGAGACTCAGCCTTGTATCTAAAGCAGATATCGTAAGAGTTTTAGATCAATACTTTAAAATCGACACTATTACATTGTCCTGTGTTGTTCCAAAGGACACTCCACACGACACCTCCAAATATCTAGAGATATTTAATAGTAAAATGACAGAGACAGTTGTAATAAAAAAAATAAAAACAAGAACAAATGATCTACATAGACCACCAATGGAGTCCAGTTGTAATTTTGATAAAGATCTTTTAGTTGAAGAAGCGCGAATACATGAACACAAAAGTGGTGCCAGGATCATAACCAGAAAGCTTACTTCAACACCACTGGTGTCTTTAAAGCTTTTTGTTAAAGGAGGTGTTTTGCTTGAAACACCGAGTACTCACGGCATTTGTAACCTTCTCGCTCGTACGATGCTGTTTGGTGCTGGAGATCTCAGTTTTGATGATATAGCAAAAGCAACAGACTCCACAGCATCCAATTTACAAGCCTTTAGCGGCAGGAATTCAGTAGGTATAACTTTGGAATGTATAAAACCATTCTTGCCGGAGATGTTGGATATAATAGAGAAACTGATATTAAGTGCCAAGTTCGATCAAGTTTATTTTAATAATGAAAAAAGGATAATACAAGATGAGATAAGGACAATACAAGACAACCTCTCTCGATATGCAAGCGTGCTTTTTATGAAGACCTTGTATCAGGACCATCCTTATAGTCTTGAACCTATAGGTACCGTTGAGTCGGTTGACGGTATATCAAGGGAACGTGTTGTTTCATTATACAAAGAGATATTCTGTCCTAACAATATGATTCTTTCGGTTGTTGGTGATATTGAACAAGACTTGGTAATCAACTGGAGCCAAAAACTATTTAACGAACTTAAGAGAAAAAGGTTCAGTATGCCTGATATAAAACCATTAGCAGTACAAAGTATTCCAAGAAGGACTGATTTTACAAAAGATACAAAACAAGCCCATATATTACTTGGATATAGAGCGTGCAACATAAGTTCCGGCGACGTATATGTTCTCAGGGTTATATCATCAATACTGTCTGGTCAAAGCGGAAGGTTATTTATGAACCTTAGGGATAGGCAAAGCCTTGCATACACGGTTGCACCTATAGAGATGTTTGGGCCTGAACCAGGGTATTTTGCGGTATATATAGCTACAGAGAATTCTAAAATAGACAAGGCTATAAAAGAGATAAGAAGGGAGCTTTTAGATCTTAAGTTGAATATAGTTGACGAAGACGAGTTGCTAAGAGCAAAGAATTTTTTAATTGGCAGGCATGCAATAGCAATGCAGAGTTTTAGCGATCAGGCCTCTAATATGGCTCTGGATGAGCTTTTTGGGGTGGGTTATAATTCGATATTTAATTATTCCAATAATATCATGTCAATAAGTCCGAGGGATATAATTGATGTTGCCAATAGATATTTTATCGATAACGGTGAGAATATTGCTGTTGTATCCAATAAAAATAAAGGCAACTAGATTATGAGTGGTAAGATATTTATATTTAAAAATCCTAATGATTTTTTCAATAATCTTATAGATGAGGCAATAAAACTTCAGAACATTAAATTAAAGGATCCTATAAGGTTTTATCTTTTATCATTGTTGTCTAACAATCTTGAGAATATACAGAATCCTTACCAAGATATACCTTTAGCGATATTACTGCACAAAGCCACCCTCTCTTCTATAGATGAAAAAAGAGATATCTTAAAGTTTGTTGGGGATAGTTCCTTATATACAGCTGGTTATTTTGGTCAAAGCTTAAACAAAAAGATAATTAGCCGTAAATACTATGTTGGTATGGGCGAAACAGCTTTCAAGTCTCTTTCTAAAGTTGCTTCTTCAAGGTCCATGGAGGATCTGTATTGGGACTTGTTCAAGAGTTTTAATGATATGGTTAAGATACTAATAGAAATTAGTGCCAAAACGTTCAGCTCTACTTCAGAGGATATTGTTCGTCTTTATGAATTTTGGCAAAAGACACAGAGTAAGATAATTGAACAGATACTTCTTGAAAAAGGAGTTATAACTAAAACCAATAAAAAAAAGAATTAGTGTTACATAGAGAGAGTATGTTTTTTCTCTAGTACATTTATCAGCATTTTTAATTCAGCTAGCTCTTCTTCAAGATCGTGTATCTTTTTGTTCTGGATGTTTATGGTCGAATCTTTTTCTTTGATTATTTCTTGGTTAAGCTTTGTTATCTCTTGTATGGACCTTTCTGCGAATTCCAATACTTCATCTACACTGTTGTATGTATTCTTTAACCTGTTCGCTTCTTTGCTTAGATTATAGTCTAAACCTTCATCAAGAATCAGATATTTACCGTTTTCCAGCTTGTTTTGGAGTTCATTATTCTTGATCTTGCGACGTATTGTTGAAATGCTAACCCTGTTTTTTACTGCATATTCTGTTATCGGAAGCCAAGAACTCATGTTTTTACCCCACCTATACCCCAATTATACAATTTTATTGTTGATTATAACAATGATTTTGCGTAGTAATAATTTAATATGTACAGAATACTGCTAATTTTGGTCCCAGCATTGTGTTTTGGCACTGTCTTGGATGATGACAGGGGTTTTGACGAGATCATGTTCGCAGAGGGTCTTAAGTCATATGGTCAAGCAGATGTTTCAAAGCATGATATTAATACAACACTTTCAGACATACTTAAAGATCCAGACAAGCTTATATCTGACACCTTTACTGTTCCAGATAAATTAAAACCAAGAGTGTTATTTTGGGCTAATATTTATTCCAACTACCCCTCATCCACAGCAATAATACATGATAGGAATGATCCTTCAATAGTGTATGACGTGGTAAGTGTATCGAATTTGTTAAATGACAAGCATTTTAGTGGAACAAATAAACAAACTAATTTTAATCAGCTCATATCAGACAGGAAAAATATGATAAAAAGGATACTTAAAGATATATCTGATTCAAAAAATCCCAAAAATTATTTTGCAAAAACAAATGATGAGAAAAGAATTAAAAAGATCGTAACCAAGAACTTTAAGAAAGTATCCGATATACAAGATGCGTTGAATAATGTAAGGGTTCAACTTGGCCAAAAGGACAGCATCGTTGATGGTCTAAAGAACTCGTTCAAATATCTGCCAATAATAGAGGATATCTTTAAGGAAAACGGGTTACCTTGGGAGCTTACAAGAATCCCATTCGTGGAATCTTCGTTCAATATTCATGCCAATTCAAAGGTTGGTGCCAAAGGGATCTGGCAGATAATGGGCGATACTGGAAAAAACTTTATGGAGACAAGGCCTGTATACGATGAAAGGGTCTCGCCATTTAAAGCCAGTGCAGTAGCTGCAAAACTTTTAAAAGAGAATTATGATAATCTAAAAAGCTGGCCGCTGGCTATTACAGCATACAATCATGGACCTGCAGGACTTAGGAAAGCATCAAAACAACTCAGAACTAAGGATATTGTTACCATAATATCCAAATATAAAGGCAAGACCTTTGGTTTTGCATCACAAAATTTTTATTCTGAGTTCCTTGCTGCACTTTATGTTACTGTTTATTATGAAAAGGTCTTTGGGCACATAGATAAAGGCCACCCACTAAGTTTTTATTATGTGAACATAGAGAGGGATATAGGGATAAATGAACTTGCTGAAGTCTCGGGCCTTACCATCGCTGAACTAGTTTCCTATAATCCTGAATTCAGTAAGAAGATACAACAGGGACAAGTTTCTATAAAAAAGGGCAAGGATATAAAACTGCCTCCAAGGGCGTCTTATAAAGTCGAAGATCATTTTGTTAAGATCTCTGATAAAAAAGAACTCGAAAAAGAGTTAAAAATAAATGAACCAGAAGAATATTAAAGATAAAATTTGGACGGCACCGTTGGCTGGAATAAGCGATTCCCCTTTTAGGGTGGTTAACAGATCTTTTGGTGCAAAATATGCTTATTCAGAGATGGTTAGTGTTGAGGGAATATGGCGAAAGCACAAGAATACAAAAAAACTTTTGAGTATTCTGGATGGTGACGAGCCTTTGATAGTGCAACTGTTTGGCTCAGTTCCTGAGTCGTTCTATAAATCTGTAAAAGAAATGGAAGGGATGGATCATATATCGGAGATAAATATAAACGCGGGGTGTCCTGTAAGAAAAGTCGTAAAGAACGGGAGTGGTTCGGCCTTGATGACGACACCCGAGCTATTGGGCGAGATCGTGTCCTCCGTAAGATCTGCTACCAAAAAAAAGATATCTGTTAAACTAAGATCTGGCTTTAGAGGCGACTCAATAAATGCCAAGGATTGTGCTCTCGTTTGTGAGTCGTGCGGTGCCGACGAGATCATTGTTCATCCAAGGACGGCTGACATGTTCTTTGTGGGTTGTGCTGACTGGAGTGTTATATCCGATGTTAAATCCGTTATAAAACTCCCGGTTATAGGTAATGGAGATGTTAATACTCTTGATGATGCAAAAAGGATGTTGGAGCTTACTGGCTGTGACGGCGTGATGGTCGGCAGGGCTTTGGTTGGTAATCCTTGGTTCTTTACTGGCAAAGCAAAGAATATTGACCACAGTTTTATTGAGACGGTTCTTTGGCATATGGATCTGGCAAAAGAGTTCTATGGTGAACAAAGGGCATACAAACTAATGAAGAAACATCTTATATATTATTCAAAGAACGTTGATGTAAAGGGTCGTGATAGAAAACAGTATTTTTCTGATATTTGTCGTGCGAATAATTTTGATGACCAAAAACGAATAGCTGAAGATTTTTTCCGGAGCTGCTTATGAGAAGTGCTTTGGGTCTTTTTTCTGGCGGTTTGGATAGTTGGCTTTCGGCCCTTCTTATTAAGCAACAGGGTTTTAAGGTTTACCTTTTACATTTTTCTTCGTCGTATTTTGGCTACAGTGGAAACGATCTTCTTGTATTGGGTCAAATGGTAAAAGAGCATGGTATGGAACTTATAACCTATATCCCTGAGCAGGATTATCTTGATACTGTTTTTATGAACCCCAAATATGGGTATGGCTCTTCTAAAAATGCATGTATAGATTGCCATGGATATATGCTTAAGATCGCAAAGCAAAAAATGCTCGAGTTGAACGCAGCTTTTGTTTTTTCTGGAGAAGTCGTAGGACAACGTCCTATGTCTCAAAATAAGAACGGATTAGATGCTGTAGAAAAAGAGAGTGGCCTAGATGGTTTTTTGATACGACCACTTAGTGCAAGATTATTGCCCGTGAGCAGGCCTGAATGTGAAGGTATTGTAAAACGCGATCTGCTCTTGGACATCTCTGGTAGGGGTAGAAAGGAGCAGGTGAAGCTTGCAAAAGAACTGAGTCTAGAAAAGTTTCCTCAACCTTCTGGAGGCTGTAAGTTTACGGACCCAAATTTTAAAAAACGACTTTCTAAAATGCTAGAGGTCAATGGTCGTGTTAGCTGGGATGATCTTAAACTCCTGAAATCCTGTAGGACCTTCTATATTGGTAACGGTATATGCTTTTTTATGACTCGCACAGAAAATGAGTTGCAGGGCCTTTCTGCTTTTTTTGATAAAGGGATCGTTGTAGAGGCTCATGGCAATGTTCCTGGAGCAACTGGCCTAGCTATAAAATATGGTCCTGATGGTTGTGAAATATCTAAAGTGTTTTCACAGGATGTTCTAAGCATCCTGGGAAGGATACTGGCCAGGTATACCAAAATATATCAACAAGGAGGTTCCAGCGTAGATATTGTATTTTTTAGGTCTGGTGAAGTGTTATTAAAAAACAGCTACAAGCCTTTTACGGAATCGGAAATTGAAAAATATCGTTTATGACCTTAATGGCTTCTTCAGGTCTTGAGACTTTTATTATTGGATCAGTTCTTCTTTCATCTATTCTTTCGCCAGCAAGTTTGGTGCTCCAACCTTGCTGTACGTTAAAAGCTATAACTGGCTTATTATAAACCCAAGCATAAGCCATTTCTGATAATGTTCCGGCTCCACCACCAATTGCTACAACGACATCACTCGATAATACAACTATCTGGTTCCTTGCCCATCCAATACCTGCAGGGATTACATAGTCTAGAAATGGGTTGCCCTCATTCTTGTTCGTACCAGGGAGTATACCAATGACCCTTGCTGTTTCTGGTCTTGGGTTTACAGACCTAGCCCCTCTTGAAGCGGCGGCCATTACACCCTGTCTGCCTCCTGTAACGATACTATATCCGGCAATGGCTATAAGCCTTCCCATGTTCTCGGCTATTTCATTGAGAGATTTTACTTCGTCAGAGTCACCAATGATCCCAACAGTCTTTAAATACATAAGACCTCCAATGACTGAATATTTAATATATGGCTTATGTTGGATTTACAATATCTTTGTGCTCTAGAAGTCAATAAATGGACATGGTTAAAATAGTCTTATATGCTAGTTAGATAGTGAGGTAAAAGACCATGAGATCTTTTTATTATAGTCTATTGAAATCAAAACCGTTAATATCACTTGTTTTCTGTTTTTTAGTGATCTCTTTAATCGGACTTTTACAAAAATTATTTCTTTTTTCCCTGGGTAACGGAGATATGTTCTATTCCTTTTTCGACCTTCTTAGGAACGGTCTAGGTATAAACGATGCCTCATTTAGTAAATTGTTATCGTATATTATGTTCATGGGGTCTTTTTACGGGGTCTTTATAAAAGCGTTCTTGTACATAGTTGTTCTTTTTATTTATGCGGCTATGGTACAGTTCCTGATACACTTGTTTATTAAACATCCTGCAAGATTTGGAAGCTTACTGTCGATATTTTTTACTGTTACAGCTTTGTTATATATACTGACCTTTATACCTCTAGTGGGGTCTATACTTTTTGCACTGGCTTTTCTTTATACTTCGGCAAGGCACATAGGTAAACTTAACGGGTTTTCCACACTATGGGGACTTGTTCTGCTTATAACCCCTAAACTTGCATTTTTACTGATTATTGTACTAGCAGCAACAAGTGTCTTTAATGTTGTTTCTCTCTTTTAGTTTTCACTTAATTGCTATATATTTTCTATCAGAGGTATAAGGGGTGTATGAAAAAAACTGTTAGTCTGTTCTTAAGCGTAGGTTTTTTGATTATATTTGCAGGGTGTACCACTTTTGGTGTTTCTAGAGGATATAACTACTCGAAGCAACAGATCTGGGAGGCGATAAATACTACAATAAACAAGAATCACGGGGGGGTTAAGAGGATAGAACAGGAACCTCCAACCGCTGTATCTAACCTGTCAGTTAAGGATAAAAAATTCGGCATAGATAAAAGTGCTTACCAGGTATTTGCTTCGTTATCTGGTTTTAAAAGACCTTATGTTGTAGATATCGAAGTGCGCATATATCCAAATGGAGACGAGAAGGAAGACTATAGCAAGGATAAGGACAAGGCAGAAGAGATCCAAGATGAAATAACACAATATATGTATGATAAAAGATATAACTCTTCAATGCAGGACCTATATATGCCTTATTAAACGAGGAGAAGAAGATGTATGAAAAATAATGTAGCAATAATAATTATGGCGGCGGGGGCTGGTACCAGGTTCAAGAGTAAATATTCCAAGTTGCTTCATAACATGGCTGGTAAACCTGTAATAAGTTATCTTGGCTCTTTAATGAATAAAGTAAAACCACAGCAGAAGATATTTGTTGTATCATTCCAAAAGGAAGAAGTTATTAAGGTGCTTGGAGAAGGTAATGGATTTGATTTTGTAGAACAGAAAGTGTTGGATGGAACAGCAGGAGCTGTGAAGATTGCTCTGCCAAAAGTTGCCAAGAACATAAACAAGATAATAATTATCCCAGGGGATACACCCACCATACCAGAGGAGTTGATACTTACTTTGATGAAGGATAATAATAAAGTGACGGTGGTAGGGACAAGAATGAGCGACCCTTTTGGATATGGAAGGATCAAAACTGACAAGAAAGGCAATGCGTTAAAGATAATCGAAGAGACGGAGTTATCAAAGGAAGATAAAAAAACGAATCTTGTTAATACATCAATATATTCGTTCGATAAGGATTTTCTTGAAAATACACTAAAGAACGTACAAAAGAACAAGAAGAAGAATGAATTTTATCTTACTGACGTTATAGAGATAGCAAGTAAATCCAGGATAAAGGTTGGTTGTATAGACTATCCATATTCTGATCATGTATTAGGTCCTAATGACAGGACCGGCTTGGTTGAAATGAGCCTTAAGATATGGATAGAAAGAGCGGTCTCCTATTTAGAAAAAGGTGTTACCATATTGGATCCATCGAGAGTTTTTATAGATGAGGGTGTTGTAATCTCAAAAGATGTTGTGATAAACCCAGATGTGTATTTAACAGGCGATACTACCATAGAAGATGATGTGACCATTCTGGAGGGGTGCAGGATCTCTAACTCAAGAATAGGTAAGGGAACCGTTGTTGGCCCATACGTTGTTATAGACGGAGCTGATATAGGTCAGGATAATAAACTTGGTCCATTCACATACATAAGACCTGGTACCAGAACCGATAAGAAGGTAAAAATAGGCGGATTTGTTGAAACTAAAAAAATAACTGTTGGTGAAGGTAGCAAGATCCCTCACCTTTCTTACGTGGGTGATGCCTCTATTGGCAAGGGCGTTAACATCGGTTGTGGTGTTATAACCTGTAACTACGATGGTTTTAATAAACATCAAACACAGATAGGTGATAATGTTTTTGTTGGTAGCGATAGTCAGCTTATAGCTCCAGTAAAACTAAATAATGATTCTTATGTTGCGGCAGGTACAACGGTTACAATGGAGGTTCCTAGTGACAGCCTTGCTATCTCTAGGGTTAAACAGAAGAACCTTGAAGGCTTTGTTACTAAATTAAAGGATAGAAAATCTAAAAAACATGGAGAATAAAAACCTGTACACATTATAATAGTAGCTCATGATCAAACATCAGGTTTTTACATTGCAAGATCAACACTGAATATGAAAAATTTTCTTAAAGATCTTAATGAAGTTCAAAGACAGGCCGTTCAGCTGGTGGATGGTCCTATGCTTATAGTTGCCGGTGCCGGTTCAGGTAAAACGAGGGTAATAACATACAGGGTTGCGTATCTTATAGCTAACGGCATTGCTTCTCCATCTGAAGTAACAGCCGTTACCTTTACGAATAAGGCTACTGCAGAGATGAAGCAAAGGATCGAAGTACTTTTATCTGATATTTGCTCACATGATGAATTACGTTTTCTGACCATATCGACCTTTCATAGTTATTGTGCAAGAGTTTTAAGGAGCCATATAGATAGACTAGGTATATCTAGGGATTTTGTAATATATGACAGCGAGGATCAAAAAGCGCTGATTTCAAAGATATTGGACGATCACAATATAGATAAAAAGGATATTACTCCAAAAGATGTTGTGGCGCTGTTCTCTGCTGTAAAGAACGCACAGTCTGTTGTACGTCCTGGTTCACGTTTGGAAAAAGTATACGAAGATTATGAAATAGAGCTAAAAAAGGCTAATGCTCTGGATTTTGGGGACTTGCTTAGGCTAACGATGAAGTTGTTCTCTGAACACAATGATATTTTGGATATATATCAAAATAAGGCCAAATACCTCTTCGTGGACGAGTATCAAGATACCAACAGGATACAATATAGAATAATTAAGATGCTGTCTGCAAAGCACAGGAACATCTGTGTAGTTGGTGACGAGGATCAATCGATCTATAAGTGGAGAGGGGCAGACATAAAGAACATTCTTGATTTTGAGAAGGATTTCCAGGATGCCAGGGTGATAAAACTTGAACAGAATTATCGTTCAACTGCCAATATAATAGGTGCAAGTTCATCTTTGATAAGCAAGAACTTCCAAAGGAAGGAGAAAAATCTTTTTACTAAAAATACTAACGGTGACAAGGTAAGGCTTGCATCATTAGTGAACGATATTAGCGAGGCTGACTATATCGTTGATGAAATTAGATCTGCAGTCAGGTCCAACTTCGAATATAAGGATGTTGCTGTACTTTACAGGATAAATGCACAATCAAGATTGTTGGAAGACTCATTAAGAAAAGCATCTATACCGTACAAGATAATAGGAGGCATACGTTTCTATGACAGGCGAGAGATAAAAGATATAGTCTCTTATTTGAGGCTTACCGTTAATCATAAGGACAATGTAAGCCTTGAACGTATAATAAACATACCCTCTCGTGGTATAGGTAAAGCAACTATAGAAAAATTGTACAAAAAAGCATCTAGTAAGGGCCAAAGTCTGTATGAAACAATGCGTATTGAAGATGATCTGAATGAACTAAGTCCTGCTGCACGAAAGAAGATAAGTGATTTTGTTCTTTTAATAGATGATTTTAAGTCTATGCAAGAAGCCGGGGCCTCTGTGACAGGGATAATGAAGGCCATAATTGACAAGACGGAATATTTTGAGTTTTTGAAAGAGAAAGAAGGTCTTGAGGCAGACGAAAGAATAGATAACGTGATGGAACTCTTGAGCGCAATGGCAGATTTTGAGGAGTCCTCTGAAAATAAGAGCGTCACTTCTTTCTTAGAAAGTATCTCTCTGGTGGGAGATGAAACATCAGAGAATGGTGACAATAATGGCGTTAAGTTGATGACACTACATAGTGCTAAAGGACTAGAGTTCCCGATGGTTTTCATACAAGGCCTTGAGTATGGTTTGCTTCCTTACATAAGGTACGGCGCAGAGGATCTTAACGATATAGAAGAAGAAAGACGTCTTTTCTATGTTGGAATGACCAGGGCGATGAAGAAATTGCATATAAGCTGGGCAAGGAGCAGAAGGATATTCGGAGGGATAAAAGCCAGAAAACCATCAGATTTTATAGAAGATATAGACGAAAAATTCTTAGATCTTTATGACGATCAAGAACGTTATTACGATAAAAAACCTTTTGAACTGGCAAAAGAAAAGATAAACACGCATACCGGCTACAGGTACGTTGTTGATGAACCCGTGGAGGAAGAGGGTTTTTGCAGGGTGGGTACCAGGGTCCGCCACTCAACTTATGGCGAGGGTATTATCAAGGCCGTTGAGGGTAAAGGCGAAAAAGCAAAAGTTACGGTGCAGTTCAGGAATTGTGGTGTAAAAAAACTTATCCTTGGTTATGCAAATCTTGTTGGCTTTTAATTATGAATACCAGAAAAATAGGTGCTGAAGGAGAAAATAAAGCTGTTCAATATCTAGTTAAAAAAGGATTCAAGATAATAACCAGGAATTTTAGAAAACGTGGCTTTGAAATAGATATAGTTGCCATTGATAGAAATAATGTAATAAGGTTTGTAGAAGTTAAAACTGTGGTCGAGGGTTCTTTAGAAGATGCCTCTTATTCCATAGAGACCAGGAATATAAAGAATTATGATCTTGGGTTTAACGCTTTTTTGAATGACTATCCTGTTTATGCTGGATATCAAGCATCAATGGATGCTTGTCTTTTAGAACAAGGTACAGTGCTTTACTATGAGAATATAAGTGCCGGTTTGCTTTTTTGATTACATAAAAATCTATTATATCAGCAGCTTACATTGGGCCTTTCGGGCTTCTTGCAAGTAAAAATCAATTGTGGTAAACAATCCCTCCCAGGTCAAAAAAAGACCTGAGATCCTTGTTCGCGGCATTAGCCGCGGGCTTTATATCCATAAGGAGGTATATAAATGCTTAGAACCTACGAAACTATCTATGTTACTAATGCGGACTTGCCACAGGAGAACATAGATGCCATCGACGCAAAGCTCAAGAACTTCATTACTACATCTGGCGGTGAGATCGGCTATGAGGAAGCCTGGGGTGTTAGGAACCTTTCGTTCTCTATAAAGAAGCAGAACAAAGGCAAATACACCTATCTTCTTTATACCGCTAAACCAGATGTTATTAAGGAATTGGAGTTTTATCTTAAGATCAGTGAGCCGGTGCTTACTTTCCTTACCGTCAAGCTGTTCGATAAAGCAGATCTTGAGAATGCACCACGCCCTAACGTTAAAGACATTGTGTAACTAAAAGGTAATCCTGGTGGATAACTATTTTGTCTGCAAAGGCAAATTTGCTGGTAGCTCCAATAAGCGAGCAACTCCTGGTGGTATATTCCTGGAGGATATTGTAATTGCTGTTACTACCAAAAATCCATGGAAGCAGAAAAAAGTCCAGCATATCAAGATTACTTGTTTTGGTGACGGACTTAATGTTGTAAAAAGCTCTAAGACGGGAGATGTGATCGCTGTAGAGGGCTTTATGGAACAGAAAGGAACAGGAAACGAAAAGGAAGTTAAACTTATTGCAACAAAACTAGAAAAGGAGAAATAAAAATGAGCGAAGAAATTAAAACAAATGAACCAACATCAAGCAGCGACACACAGGACAGAGAAACAAGAAGATACCCAAGATCTACAAGACCATACAGGGATGGAGATGCTCCAAGAGAGGGTGGTTCTAGAGGTGAAGGTGATGAGAGAGGTGGAAAAGGTGGTTACAAGGGTAAAACTGCGAAGAAGAAGGTTTGCAGATTTTGTGCGGAAATGATCCCTGTTGATTATAAAAACACAAGGGTTTTAAAATCCTTTATAACAGAAAGGTCCAAGATCGTTCCTGCAAGGATAACTGGCACCTGCGCTGCACACCAGAGGCAGCTTACAACTGCAGTTAAAAGAGCCAGGACGCTTGCCTTGTTGTCATACACTTCATGTCACAGGATATAATGAGGTCTTAAAAGTTTGTTAAAGTTTTTTAACATATTGAGAGGGGTGTTGAACAGTGCAGCTGGCAGAGGATTGACCTCCTGTGTTATGTTGTTTAGCTCTTTTTTGGCTCCAATAAGTGCATTTCCAACACTTGAACCATATGTTCGGCATGGAAGGGCAAAAGCTTTTTCATCTTTAGTATTTGGTTTGGCTATCAGTGTTATATGGGGTGGAATGGCCGGCGGTATCCTTTATGCTTGCATAGTTGGTGTAGCAACAATATTGGTGGGTGAGATGATAAAAAGAGGGTGTTCTATACCAAGGATGATTTTATATTCAGGTATGTTCGCTGTCTTTTGCATTATCGTTGCTGGGACCTTCGTTAATCTTGCCTATTCAGTAGACCCGTTGGTCTTTTTGGGAGGGAAAATAGATTCGTTGCTTACCTTGGCACAATCAACTTATCCTGGACCTTTAAAGACTACATTACTAGAGACAGGTCTGACGCAAAAAGAGCTTTCTATGCTTGTTGCTGTAAAGCTTCCGGGTATAGTTGTTGCTGGATGGGTAATGTTCTTGTTCGTTAACACTATTTTTGTGGCCAAATTTGATTATAGGGCCAATGCATTTTTTATGGATGATAATCTTTCTAAGTTCAAGACATCTGATTTTATGGTCATACCGACTATACTTTTTGGTGCATTGTACATATATTCGATATCCAGCTATAACGATTCTAAGTTGGTAGAATCTGTATCGGCAATGATGATCGCAACGTTCTTATCTGTTTATTTTTTGCAGGGATTGCTTATTGCGTTCTTGCTTGTAAAAAGGATCTTCTCCAGCAGTTTTTGGGCAACCATGTGTGTTATATTCCTTGGCGTAATGGGATATACGGTGATGGCTGGCGTTGGTTTTTTTGATACTTGGTTTGATTTTAGAAAATATTTCTTAAATAAAGAGAAAAAAGGAGAGTAACTATGAAAGTAATTTTAAAGAAAAGCGTTAATAAAGTTGGTGTAATGGGCGATATCGTTAATGTTTCAGAAGGATATGCCAGAAACTATCTTTTGCCTCAAGGTCTTGCCGTGTTCGCAGATGAAGGCAATGTAAAGTCCATAGAGCACCACAAAAAGGTTATACAGAGTAAGATAGACCAGGAAAAGAAAGCTGCAGAAAAGATAGCAGAAAAACTTTCTGCACATTCTTGCACTATCAACAAGAAGGTTGGAGAGGGTGATAAACTTTTTGGATCAGTTACCTCTGCAGATATAGAGGAAGCTTTAAAGAGGGATGGTTTTGAGATATCCAAAAAAGATATAGTACTTCCTGAACATATAAAGGCATTGGGTATTTATACTGTTCCCGTTAGAGTGTATCCAGGTGTTGAAGCTCATTTGAAGATATGGGTGGTCCAGGAATAATGAACGATAACCTTGGATATAGGTTACCGCCTCAGGATATAGAGGCTGAACAATGGGTGATCGGCTCGGTATTACTTGAGAGCAATGCCGTTTTTGATGTCATTGATGTTGTCACAGAAGATGATTTTTACAGGGATGCCCATAAAAAGATATTTTCTGCTATCAAGACCCTTGTAAGTAAAAATGAGCCAGTAGATCTAATTACGCTTAAAGATGAGTTGAACAGACAGAATCATTTGGAAGCCATAGGCGGAGCAGCATACATTAGTGAAGTGTTGGCCATAGTGCCTACTGCAGCTAATGCAGCGATGTATGCAAAAATTGTAAAAGAGAAGGCTTTAGAAAGACAGCTATTGAGCACATGCACCAATATCATCTCGGATATATATAATTCCGGTTATGACACTGATACACTTTTGAATGAGGCTGAATCGAAGATATTTGATGTTTCTAACGGAAAAACAAAGACACAGTATTTTGAGGTTAAGGACCTTACTAAGGATTATTTCCAAAGATTGGAAAAAATGCAGAATAGTAAGGAAAAGATAGTTGGTGTTGGAACAGGGTTCAAGGAGATCGACGATGTTACTGGTGGTCTTAAACCAGGCCAACTTGTATTGATAGCTGCTAGGCCTAGCATGGGTAAAACCGCCCTGGCACTAAATATTGCAAAGAATACTGCTATTAAATACGGTAATTGTGTGGCTGTATTCAGCCTAGAAATGAGCAAAGAAGAAGTAATGGGCAGGCTTATAGGCAGCGAGGCCAGAATAGATATTACAAGGCTTAGTACCGGTAAAATAGAAGATGGAGAGTTCATCAAACTTACAGATGCAGCGAGTAGGTTGTCAGACAGTATGATCTTTGTAGATGAGACCTCTGCAATAACTCCTGGTGAAATAAGGGCTAAGTGCAGAAGGATAAAAGCTCAGTATGGACGTCTTGATCTTGTAGTTGTTGACTATATACAGATCATGAGGACAAGTCTAAATTCAAAAAGCCAGAACAGGGAACAGGAGATCTCTGAAATATCAAGGACCTTGAAATCAATAGCCAGAGAACTTCCTTGCCCTATAATTGCGCTCAGTCAGTTAAATAGAGAAGCAGACAAAAGGACGCATAGTAAAAAACCTGTTCTTGCAGACCTTAGAGAATCTGGAGCATTGGAGCAAGATGCGGATATTGTCATGTTCATTTACAGGGATGAGTTCTATAACCCAGATAGTGAATGGAAAGGACTTGCCGAGGTAATTATCTCCAAGAATAGAAGCGGCCCTACAAAGAACGTTCAACTTACATGGCTCTCAAGGTACACTGCATTTGAGAATTATGCAGCCGGAGAGACTTATGATATCGGTTACGATATAGATAATTTCTAAGCTTTGCCGGCACAACCAAGAACCGTATTGTTCTTGTGTACAATGACCTTTACAAGTTCTTCTCTTGCTGCTCCAAGGTATTTTCTTGGGTCGAATTCAGATGGGTTCTCTGCTAATATTTTTCTTACCATAGCTGTTACAGCCAGCCTGCCGTCGCTATCTATATTTATTTTACATACAGCGGATTTTGCCGCCTTTCTTAGTTGTTCTTCTGGGACGCCAACAGCATTTTCCATTCTGCCACCGAATTTGTTTATTATGTTTACGTACTCAGGCATTACTGAAGAAGCTCCGTGTAGCACTATGGGAAAATATGGTAATCTCTTTTCAACTTCAGCAAGGATGTCGAATCTTAGAGGAGGGACACTTTCGCCAGGTTTGATCTTGAACTTATATGCACCATGAGAAGTGCCTATTGATATTGCAAGACTATCAACTCCCGTCTTTTCGACGAATTCTTGTACTTGATTTGGATCAGTATAATGGGAGTGTTCCGATTGAACTTCGTCCTCTATTCCTGCAAGGACTCCTAATTCTCCTTCTACGCTAACATCCCTGTCATGTGCATATTGAACCACCTGTTTTGATAGTTTTATGTTCTCTTCTAGTGCGAGATGGCTTCCATCTATCATCACTGAAGAAAAACCACCATCTATACAGGATTTGCATAAATCGAATGAGTCACCATGATCCAGATGTAACACTATGGGTATATTAGAACCCTTGTCCCTTGCGTACTCTACAGAGCCTAACGCCATATATTTTAACATTATTGGATCTGCATATTTTCTTGCTCCACTTGAGACCTGGAGTATTACCGGCGAATTACTTTCTATGGACCCTCTTATTATAGCTTGAAGTTGTTCCAGGTTATTGAAGTTATAACCCGGAATGGCGTAACCTTCCTTATAAGCCCTTTTAAACATCTCTTTTGTGTTTGAAAGGCCAAGTTCTTTGTATGAAACGATTTTTGACATAGTTATTTCTCCTTTATCTTTTTGTACCCTGAATATTATCCCGATGCAATTATTTCGCTTACAAAAAAAGCTCCTTTTGCTAGAATCAAAGGATAATATGACAGAATATATAGATTACGAACACTGTGAAAAAAAAGCCAATAAAAAGGTAATAGCCAAGTTCCATCAGGAAATGATAAAGAGCAATGTTGCTGATCTAGGGCCCAACAAACTTATACCAGTGCTTGATAATCTTAAAGGTGAATACAATCTTCCAAGGATAGTAAGGAGCGCTAACATCTTTGGGTGTAGAGAGGTCTTTGTTGTTGGTACAAGGTTTTTTAACCCATACCCTGCAGTTGGCGCCGTTAGAGCAACACGGATCAGGTTGTTTGATACTATGAATGATGCGTTGGTCGTACTGAGGGAAATGGGTTATGAGATCTTTGCACTTTTGCCCCCTAGATATGGCGGTAGATCTGTTTTTGATTATAAGTTCAGCAAGAAAGGAGCAGCTTTTATTGCAGGCCATGAGACCAAAGGTCTTTCTTTCGATATAACAAAGGAAAAAGGCATACAGCCGGTCTTTATTCCACAACAGGGTAAAATAGAAAGTCTTAATGTTTCCGTTGCGTTATCGATTGCCCTGGCAGAATGGAACCGTCAGAATGTTTTTGTTGACAAAGGTTAATTTGCATTCAAAATTACTCGGCCTTATAATTATGTTTTATAGCAAGTGATTACGGGGGGTTTATGCTTAAAGACAAGAAAGAAAAGCTGGATGTCAAGAAGATGAAAAAGATCCTTGTGGACCTTAAAGATTCTTTTGAAAAAGATAAAACCGCAAAGGCAGCTCCTGTAAGTGAGCATGAGGACAGTTCTTTTTCTGATGCAAGTGACCTTGCTACACATGATACTGATCTTACGAATGACCTGAATGTTAAGCAGATAAAGAACGTTAAATACATAGAAATCCTGGAAGCCCTCAACAGAATAGAGGATGGCGAATATGGTGTTTGCGAAGAATGTGGATCGGAAATAGGCGCAAAACGACTAGATGTTTATCCTACTTCAAAATTGTGTATCGCTTGCCAGGAAGAGTTTGAGAAACACCAGAGATCAAAGAACCTTGTTAAAACAGCAAAGAGTAAAGACGAAGATCAGTCAGAGTAATGTTTATATTAATTTTTACAGTATTTTCTTTTTGCGCAGAGGCGTTAATGTTGCCTCCTGGCTTTGTTATACGCCAGTTTGGACATACAAGAGATAAACTTTCAACGGCTAGAATAGAACAAAAGATATCTTATGCTGACGGCACAACATTCAATGAAACGATATTGTTCAAAGCTCCTAACAAATACAGAGTAGTTATATCCGGCAATAGTGGGACAGTGACCTTTGTTAGAAATGGAGAAAAATGTATCGCTGTTTCTTCTCAAAAGCAGCTTGAGCTACAGTGTCGCCCTTTGAGTAGCCTTTTTTATCACAATCTTCTTCTGTCCAATAATGAATTGCTGATACCTTATCTAAAATCGCTTAATATAACATTAAGGGAAGGCGTGATCTCTATTCAAAAAAAAGAAGAGAACGGCACTTATGTAAAACCTGACGGTATAGTCATGGTGGACTATAAGAACAAACCTGTTTATCTTATAGGTATAACGGATAGCTTGTACAAAAGTGCTGTCAGCGCCGTGTCTGGCAAGAACGAGATAAATGATGCTGTAATTGAAGAATTAAAATATACAGCACCGCAGATATGGATGGAGAAGAATGAATTTTTGCCTTTAAGGGTTTTTGGTAAACATAATGGTGATGACTTGGATATCTCGCTTACTTCGTACATTAAGGATGGTAACGAGGTACCGTTCCCCAAATCAATCTTATTATCCTCTAAGGATAAAGGAGCTCCCTCATTTAATGTTAATATTTTTGAGAGCGGTGTAGATATAAAAGATGATGTTTTTACCATTGATGGTTTAAAGAAGTTGCAGTTGGAAAAACAAGCAGAATTTTCTGATACCAAGAATAAAATCGTGGGTTTTCTAAGAGAATATAGATAGTGGTTTGATACCTTAAGAAATGTATTTTTTAAATATAGCACCATCAAGACCCCTTGCCGACGAACTAACCTACAGTTATGAACAAAAACTGCCTATTGGCACTATGGTAGAAATACCTATAGGGAAAAGCAGATGTTACGGCTTTGTTGTTGGATACCAAGAGAATAAACCTGAAAGTGTTGATGTTAGGGATATAATATCAGTTACAAATGAAGAGCCTTACTTTGGTGAAAAAAGCCTGGAATTCTATAGGTGGGTTGCAGAATATTATCACTATCCTGTAGGCGAGCTGCTTTCTTTAGTTATTCCAACTTTTACTCCAAAAAGAAAAAACAAAAAGGTACAAGAGCCTACCTCTATTAAGCATCATGGTCCTATAGTGGCACTCACAGAAGACCAGAAAGAAGCGATAAGTTATATAAGGGACGAAAGAAAGCAGCTTTTATGCTCTAGGAAGAACCTTTTACATGGCGTGACCGGTAGCGGCAAAACAGAGGTTTATATAGAGATAATAAAGGACGTTCTACGTGATGGTAAAAGTGCGCTTCTTGTAGTTCCTGAAATAGCGCTGACACCTCAACTAGTAAAAAGGATCTCTGTACACTTTGATGGTGCAATCTCAGTGTTACATAGCGAGGTATCAAAGGCAGAAAAATATAGATATTGGGCTGACTTAAGATATGGTAAAAGTCTTCTTTGTATCGGTGCAAGATCTGCCATATTCTCTCCTATGGAGAACTTAGGCCTAATTGTTGTGGACGAGGAACAGGACTCTTCTTATAAACAAGAAGATCGTTTGAGATATAATGCCAGGGACCTTGCTTTTGTACTTGCAAAGATACACGGGGCAAGGGTCATACTTTCTTCTGCCACACCAAGCGTTGAAAGTTACTATAACGCAAGGCAAGGGAAATATTCCTATATAACTTTGAACAAGAGGGTTAGGGAGCTGCGCCTTCCTAACACAATACTAATAGACCTTAAGAAGTCAGACATGGTGAGCAGAAATTTTTCTGTAGAACTTGTAAAGCACATCAAGGATACGTTGGATAAAAAGGAACAGGTGATCCTTTATATTAATCGTAGAGGATATTCTAACAGTATAATCTGTAATGATTGCGGTCAAAGGGTTAGCTGTCCAAAGTGCTCCATTACGCTCACTGAACATAAGAGCAAGGGTATGCTGCTATGCCATTATTGCGGCCACGAAAGGAATCTCCCCAACTATTGTGACGTGTGTGGTGGTCATGAGCTGAAAGCAGTTGGTTCAGGTACAGAGAGGATATTTGAGGAGATAGAGAGACTTTTTCCAAAGGCAAGGATAGCAAGGATGGATAGTGACTCGATCAAAGGAAAGAAAAAACTTAATGAGATGATAAGTAAAATAACCAAAGGTGAGGTAGATATCATTGTTGGAACTCAGATAGTAGGAAAGGGTCATGACTTCCCTGATGTCACTCTTGTTGGGATAATAAACGCTGACGTTAATTTGTATCTACCTGATTTCAGATCTGCAGAAAGAACATTCCATCAGATCATGCAGGTGAGCGGAAGGGCTGGAAGGACAAGTCAAGGTCTGGTAGTGCTCCAAACCTACGTGCCTGAACATTTTGCTGTAAGGATGGCCATAGAGAACAATT
>CAYVOB010000002.1:0-37810 GCA_964452945.1 uncultured Bdellovibrionales bacterium | reverse complement strand
AACAAAAGCCGCTACTGAGCAGGGTATAGTTCCTGGAGGCGGAGTTGCTCTGTTAAGAGCCCTTACAAAGATAGACAGCTTTAAATTGGATAGCGAGGATCAAAACGCAGGTGTAAGGATAGTTAGGCGTGCACTGGAAGAACCTGCAAGATTGATAGCGGAGAATGCTGGTGTTGATGGATCTATAGTCATAGATAAGATAAGATCTAACAACAATTTTGCTTTTGGTTACAATGCTAACACCAATACATACGAAGACCTAATAAAGGCTGGCGTAATAGATCCAACCAAAGTAGTTAAAACAGCGTTGCTAAACGCTTCTTCTGTTGCGTCACTGATGTTGACCACAGAGGTTATGATCTCAGAAAAGCCTGAGGACAAAAAAGCCGATATGCATGCAGGTGCAGGAATGGGTGGAATGGGTGGAATGGGCGGAATGGGAATGATGTAAACGCTTTTAGAGCGGAATAGAATTGATGAACATTAATTCAACAAATGATAGGGAGAGGATATTTTCCTCTCCCTATTTTGTTTACGGCTTATTGATACTTTTTGTTCTTTTCTCCTCATGGCTTTTATTGTTCCATGGTGGCCCGGTAAGTTTAGGCACTAGTGATTACGATGCTGTGATACTGTGGAAAATAAGATGGCCAAAACTTTTAGCTTCACTTTTGGTAGGGGCTTCTCTTGGGTTTTCCGGATATGTGTTTCAGGCAGTATTAAGGAATCCGATGTCTGACCCTTATGTCCTAGGTGTATCCAGTGGCTCTGCATTGGCAGTAGCAGCTGTTCTAGTATTCGCACCGACGGTCTCGGTGTTCAAAATGGAATTGGTATCTTTTATAGGAGCTCTTTTTGCTGTCTTTATATTATTACTTTTGTTCAGGCTGCTTGTGAGTAGCAGTGTTGTAATAATACTTATCGGAATAGGTATTAGTTTCTTTTTTTCATCGGTGATAACAGCCATAATGTCATATATGGACGGTGGAAAACTTGTTTATATGAATTCTTGGCTTGTAGGCAACATCTCACAGCCTGACATTCCACAACTATACTTTTTGGGTTCTATATTGCTGATCGTGCTAGTACTTACACTTTTATTCTCTAATATCCTAGATGTTATACAATTTGGAGAGGATCTTTCTGTAAGCTCGGGTATTAATCATAGATTATTCTCTATGCTATTCATTGTAGGGGCTTCATTCGTTACCGCTGCATCTGTTACAGTTTGTGGGACCATTGGTTTTGTCGGTCTAGTCGTTCCACACATAGTAAGATTGCTGTTTCGAGGAAGAAGCGTAAGGATGATCCCACTTATTGTTATCATGGGAGCTGGGTTTTTAACCTTCTGCACGGCTATAGCTGGGTTATTGAGCTTTAGTTTTGAGGTGCCTTCGGGGGCTGTAACAGCTTTTATAGGTGCCCCGGTGCTATTATATCTCATATATAGAAGATATAAGGTGATGCAATAATGCTTAGTATAGAAAAGCTAAAAACCAGACGAGGGATGTTCGAACTTTCAGTTGAACATCTTGATATAACGGGCACCAAACTTTGCCTTATAGTCGGTCCTAATGGCGGTGGTAAAACCACTTTGCTAAAGTCATTAGCTGGGCTTTTATCCTATAACGGTCAAATAAAATTGGGTGGAATTGATATCAATTCTTTAGACTTTAAATCTCGTGCAAAAATGTTCGCTTATCTTCCTCAGACCGTTTATATACCAGAGTTCAGTATCAAAGATTTTTTGATAACAGGGAGATTGCCGTACACCAATATTTTGTCCTATTACAGCCATGAAGATTGGATTAAAGTTGATGAGGTCGCTAAGGAAGTGGATATTTATAAATATATGAACAGGGACCTTTTATCTTTAAGCCAGGGAGAACTGCAGAGAGTAATGCTTGCAAAAGTATTTATCCAGTCGCCAAAAGTACTGTTGCTTGATGAGCCTACGAACTCTTTGGATATAGGTTTTAAGGAGCTTATAAAAGAGCAAGTATATCGCTATATGAACAATAATCCCGATTCTATCGTATTAATATCAACACATGAACCTGAATTTTTTGGTGACCTACCAAATAAAACACTGATGATAAAGAATGGCTCTGTTTTTAGATTTGGCGATTTTAATTCTATATATAATGAAGACAATAAAAGGATCTTATTTAATCTTCGGTGAGTTCTCTGGTCTTTATATTTCCTTTTGTCAGTTCCTTTTCCATTTTCAAAAGTGAATTATATTTTAGTTTTTCTATTCTCTCTCGCTGTTGATTTGTTAACTTCATTAGGTCCTCATCTTTTTTAATGTTATTTCTCAGCGTTATATATTCCTTTTTTGAATTTTTGATGAGTTCTGGGTTGGTTTTACTAAGGCAGTCCCTTATGACCTTTGAATCTGCCCGGAATGGCTCAGAGTTGTTTTTGGTATAACAATCACAGATCGTATCCTTTATTTTGTTATCGATGGGATTTATATAATTTTTAGATGTTTCTTGATAAATTTTTCTTATGGCCAATACATCATAGACCTTTTTTGCATTGTTAGGATCCTTTACCGTCCAGAGGTCCCCTACCTGTTCGAAAAAATAGATGTACTCTAACATGTTGGGCAAAAGGTCCTTGCAGGTTTTGGGAACAGTTTGTATTTGTTGGGGATAAGCCACACTGACTAACACACTGAACAATAACGTCATTATCATAATGTAAAAGATTATTGCATTAAAACGTAAAATACGATACTTAAATCATACAAAAAAATAAAAGGATGTTGATATGAATTCTGACCAAAAAGGTACTAATGTAAAAGCCAAGGGTAAGGTTAACTTTAAGGTTGAAAGATGTAAAGGCTGCGGTTTTTGCATAGAATTTTGCCCTTGCAAGGTATTGGAGTTCTCAAAAGATTATAATATGAAAGGATACCACTTTCCTGTGGCAACCCATTCAGAAAAATGTATAGGATGCAATCTTTGTGGTTTTTATTGTCCTGATTTTGCGATCTGGGGCGAAAAAAACACCGATAATGAAGAGGTGAAGAAATGAAAGCTAATCCACGCGGAGTTTTAACGGGGATCCATTATCTCGATGGTGACCATGCTGCATGTGAGGGTGCTTTAGCTGCAGGTTGCAGATATATATCTGGTTATCCAATAACTCCTTCAACAGAGGTTGTGGAACGCTATGCTTCCAGGATACCTTGTGTAGGAGGTATCTTTATGCAGATGGAAGATGAAATAGCTTCTTCCATAGCGCTTCAAGGAGCGGTATGGGGCGGAGCAAAGGCAATGACCGTTACTTCTGGCCCAGGTTTTTCTCTTATGATGGAGCATATAGGTCTTGCTGTTATGACAGAAACGCCTTGCGTTTTTGTTAACGTTCAAAGAGGTGGTCCATCAACTGGACTTCCAACGCTACCTGCCCAATCTGATATGATGCAGGCACGTTGGGGAAGCCATGGTGATTATGAAATGATAGCTCTTACACCTAATAGCGCCCAGGAATGTTTTGAACTTATGATAACGGCATTCAATCTTGCAGAAAGGTTCAGAACACCTGTTATATTCCTGATGGATGAGTGTATAGGTCACATGACAGAGAAAGTGGTGATACCAAAACCTGAGGATATCAATATATTCCCAAGGATGTATACAAAGAAAGATCCAAAAGATTACAAGGCTTATGAGCCTGTAAAAGACATGATCCCTGAAATGGCGGAAATAGGAAAAGGATATAATTTCCATATAACAGGTCTTACTCACGACGAAAAAGGTTATCCTGCCATGAATGAGGAATCACAAAGAAAACTTGTTACAAGACTTTTAGACAAAATAAGAAAATACAAGAAAGAGATCATAATGATCGAGGAAGAATATCTAAATGATGCTGATGTTGTAGTTGTGTCCTATGGTATAACATCAAGGGTGGCAGAAAAAGCGATAATAGATGCCAGAAACGAAGGCCTTAAGGTTGGAAAAGCTAGGCTAAAGACCGTGTGGCCTTTTGCTGATGAATACGTGCTAGAACTTTCGAAGAAAGTTAAAACCATAGTTGTTCCGGAAATAAATGCTGGTCAGATAGTAAGGGAAGTTGAACGTGCTTCACAAGGTAATTGCAAGGTTATCTCGGTTCCTCATTTAGGTGGCGGTGTGCATAAACCAGAAGTTATCTTAGAAGCTATAAGAAGGGGTGCTAACAGTGGAAAATAATATAAAACATCCTTTAAGCAAATGGTTCAGAGAGGACAGGATGCCTCATATGTGGTGTCCCGGCTGCGGGATAGGAACAGCCCTTAATGCCTTTGTTAATGCTCTGGAAAAAAGTGGTTTGGAAAAGAACAATGTCGCTGTTGTTTCAGGTATCGGATGTACCGGAAGAACGGCTGGCTATGTTAACCTTGATTCTTTCCATACTACGCACGGCAGAGCTATACCTTTTGCCGAGGGCTTAAAAGCAGCATCACCAAATACGAAGGTGGTTGTGTTTAGCGGTGATGGTGATCTTATGTCCATAGGCGGAAATCATTTTATACATGCCGGCAGAAAGAACATGGACCTTACCGTAATATGCGTTAACAATCTTAATTACGCTATGACTGGCGGACAAGTATCTGCGACCACACCCACAAAATCCATAACGGCCACAGCGCCATATGGCTCTTTTTGTGAACCGTTCAATCTTCCTTATATTGCGGAGGCTACGGGAGCTGTTTATGTGGCTAGATGGACCGTATATCATGTAAGAGAGATGCAAAAAGCTATGGGTGAGGCTTTAAAGAAAAAAGGCTTTTCTTTTATTGAAATAATATCGCCTTGTCCGACCTTGTTCGAGAGAAGGAATAAGATGGGAACAGGGTTAACAAGGTTAAAATTCTACAAAGACAATTCAGTGCTCGAGAATGGTGCAGACACTAAGAAGACAGTGATAGAGCTTAATAAGCCTTTTATTGTAGGCAAGTTTGTTGATATAGAAGGTAAGCAGACCTATCTTGATGCAATGAACAGTTATTACGACGAGACATTCAAGTGTAGTACTGATTATACAACCTATAATGGTGTCAGAAAAAGTTATAATGTAGAAGAGGAGTATCAGAATGACTGAAGTAAGAATATCTGGATACGGCGGCCAAGGTGTTATACTTTCTGCAATGGTAATTGGCAAAGCTGCCGCACTTTATGAGGACAAATTCTCGAGTCTTGCACAGGCGTTCGGACCAGAAGCCAGAGGCTCTTCTTGCAGCGCACAGGTTATCATAAGTGATGAAAAGATCCTTTATCCGTATTTGGTGGGATCCGACATACTTGTCTCTATGTCCCAGGAAGCATTTAGGGTATTCTCTCCAGAATTAAGATCTAATGGTATCGTTGTATATGAAAGCGAACTTGTAAAACCCGAGGGCCTTTCAAAGGGTGTTAAATGCCTTGGTATACCTTCTACCAGGATAGCGGAAGAGGATCTTGGCAAAAATATCTTTTCAAATATCGTAATGGTAGGCTTTTTTACCGCAGTGACCAATTTAATAAAAGAGGATAGTTCCAAAAAAGCCATCTCCTCTTTAGTGCCTGAACATACTATAGATAAGAACCTCAAGGCTTTTGAACTTGGTTTTACCTATGGGAAAAAACACTTTGCCTGATAGTCCGGTAAACGACGAAAAATTCATGAGGCTTGCCATAAAAGAGGCTATTAAGGCTTCTTGTGAAGGCGAAGTTCCAGTCGGTGCCATCATCGAATTCAATGATAATGTCTTTGCCACCGGACGAAATAAAAGGATAAAAAACAACAGTGCTATTGCCCACGCAGAAATAGAAGCCATAGAAAGAGCAGTGAAAAAAAATAAGGACTGGCGTCTTGAGGGCATGACCCTTTATGTTACAACAGAACCATGCATAATGTGTGCTGGTGCGATAATACATTCAAGGATAAAACGAGTTGTTTATGGCTGTGCGGAACCAAAGATGGGTGCTGTTGCCTCCATCTTTAAAGTCTTTGATAATAAAAAGCTGCATCACAAACCACTTGTTACTGGCGGAGTACTTGCAAAGGAATGCTCTAATATTTTAAGCTCTTTTTTTAAGAAGATTAGGAAATAGTTGAATAGCGATAATAAAAAAGCCGCCCTGGAAAACCAGGGCGGCTTTTTGTTATTTCAACAAAAATTATAGCTCAGTTGCTGCTGCATCATATGCTGCACAAAGAGCTGCCATTGCATCTGGATCTGCAAGAGCTGTTCTTATCTCTGTCCAATCTGAACCGCAGATAGATCCGCTCATAGCGTCCATTATGTTCGTTTCATCCCATGTTGTTGAGCTATCAATATTCAGTGCAAGGTCGATGTCACAAGTAAGAGTGTTGCCGTTATAAGTAAATGTCAAACCTGTTCCCACAACTGTTTCAGAGAGTGTGAATGATGTTTCAGTGCCCGAACCGTTTACTGTAACTGTCATAGTGCCGTTACCAACTACATCGCCAAAACCACAACTTGTTGGTGGTTCTGCATCAGTTACTGTGCAGTCAGCCAAGACTTCGTCTATAGAGCCACTATATGAAACGCTAGATTCGTCAGCATTGATGTCGATACTTCCAGTTAAAGTAGCTGTTCCACCTGCAGGACAAGTAACTGTTAGATCGATTGGCTGATTAACAGATTCAGAAACACGAACTTCGTCCAAAGACACAGGGCTTCCACCAGACGCAAACATTGTTGCAACAGATGTTGCTACAGCTGCTGAACCGGCATTAGCAGCTCCGCCGCCACTACTTCCGCCACCACAAGACATTACTACTGCCAAGCTTACGATCATTCCAAAACCGAGAATCCCAAAAAGTACCTTTTTCATGCATTTACCTCCAGTGTTTTTTAGCAAATTTTTATTACGCATATTCATAACTCATAGTATATCTTTTGTAAATCGGTAATAGGGAGTACAAGATGAGAATACAACTACTTTATATCATGATGGTTTTGTCTCTTTCCTGTTTTGCTGAACAACCTAAAGAAGTCAAAAAAATCGATACCAGAATGCTCAAGGAAGCAGAGGCAAAAAGACAAGAGGTGTTAAGACTGGCAGGCAAAGCCATTACCAACAGTCAGCCGGATGTTATCTATGCCCAATACATAAAAAGGGAAACGATGGCCCCTAACTTGGAGCCAGTGAAGGATCGTGTTTATGGCAATAAGACCGCAAGGAATAAATTGGTGGTGTTTGCTGATTTTGCATGCGGACATTGTAAGTCGTCGTCAAAGGAACTTAAGTCCAGGGTTGATGAGAACAAGGGCCTTGTTAACCTAACATATGTGTTCTATCCCTTGGATAAAGCTTGCAATAAAGCGGTCAACGGTAAGCTCAGTAACTATTCCTGTGTATCTGCAAGACTTGCACTGTGTGCAGAAAAAAATGGTAAGGTTTGGAAAGGCATAGATTATCTTTATGAACATCAGAATGATGGTAGAACTTATCCATTAGATACTAAAAAATTCGCAAATGATATGGGTAAAAAACTCAATATAAAGGATCTTTACACTTGTATGAATTCAAAATTTATAGATGAAAAATTGATCGCAGAGCAGTTGGTTCACAAGGGGTTGAAGATACCAGGAACACCGGTTGTACTTTTGAATAACAGGAAACTTGGCAGTACTTATAAGAGCGATAAGATCTTTGGTAGTTTTATAAAATATCTAGACTCAAAAGAACACCCTAAGGGAAAATGAGTGAGCAAAACTGTACGGGCCTGTTGCTGCGTTCATGGTTCCATATATAACACTCAATTTTGGTCCTACATAACCTAAGCCCATACCCCAATAGATGTTATTCAAATACATGTTCTTTTGACCACTCAAGGTTATCATTATCCCGTTCTTGTAAAGAAGCTCCAGCGCTCCTGTAAAGGTGGTCTTTTTACTAAATCGATGTTCAAAGTCAAAGGTAGCGGAAAAAAAGTCCCACATAGTGTGTCTAATCCCAAGATCAATGGACCTGGTATTAAAACCGTTGGTATCACCAATTAGGTTATATCCAGTTCCCCCGAGCAGTGTCTTTTTTGTTAATAAGAATATAAAACCAAAATCAACATTCATATTGCTGGTCCTGTTTTGGCCATGGTTGAACTTTGTATAATGAACGCCTATTCCCAACCCCATGCGGCTTTCCAGTAGGGTCTTATTGAAGATACCTCTAAGATCCCATTCACTGCCAAGTCCGCCGACGTTACTTTTGTAGTAGCCTAAGCCACCGCCGAACATAGCGTTATCTGTGTCCACTGCGTTAACATAATAAGTATCTATTCGTCCAGGTACAAGATTGTTGTGTTGCCATGTAAAACCTGCGTCTGTAGAAAAAATCCTTGAGTGGGCTGAACTTGCCGGGTTGTAATACAGCGACTCGTTGACGTTTATACGAGCTTCCATAGCGCCACACATTGCGAGTGTTCTTGGCATGAATATACGTCTGTCAAAGTCTTGTGCACTTAAACTTGAAATAAGGGATAAAATTAAAATAAGCATTGGATTATCCTGATTTTTGTTCTAATTATGATCATTGGAACTGTATTATAGTTTTAGTAGAGGTAAAACACAATGGAAGTTATTTTTTGGCCTATCAAAGTAATTTATGAGCTCATTATAGATGTCACTTTGTCAATAATAGGTCACCACAGGAATAAGAAATCCTTTCAAAGGAAAGAAGCGGTCTATGAACCATTCAGATCATTCCTGTCTAAATATCTTGGGATCAAGATAAAGGCCAAGACCTATGAACAGCAACTATCAAAAGGTAAACAATCTTTGTCTTATAAGGTTATAACTTTTATCCTTCTTATTCTGGCTATACTGCTTCTAAGATATTCCGTGATCGAACCTTACAAGATCCCATCAGGAAGTATGATACCTACACTTAAGATAGGTGATCACATATTTGTGAACAAACTTGCTTACGGTCTTAGAATACCTTTTATAGGTGAAGTGAAGAGATGGAAAGAACCAAAAAGGGGTGATGTTGTGATCTTTTCTCCTCCTTTGAACAATGGCAAGGTCTATGTAAAGAGGTTGATCGGCACCCCTGGTGATAAGGTCAGGGTTGAGGATGACAAACTTTACGTTAATGACGTGTTTATTCAAAAGGTAGAGGCTGATTTTTATCCTGTCATGAACGATGTAGCAGATGACGACCAGTATAATCCGGATAATTACAGGCTGTATATGGAGGATTTTCTAGGCACAAAACACTATGCTCTACAGTTAAAAGACAGGAATAGATTGTATTACACTTTTAGTACAGAGGTAGTTGTACCTGAGGGTTCTTTGTTCTTTATGGGGGACAACAGAGATAACAGCGAGGATAGTAGGGTTTGGGGTTTTGCTTCAAGGAGCGAAGTTAGAGGAAAAGCAATGTTCATCTGGTTATCAATAAACTGGTCAAAACTATTTACACCGTCTTGGATAAGATTATCAAGATTTGGTAAATGGGTAAGGTAGTTCTATTCTTGCTCAAAGGCCAACTTTGCCGCTCCAATAATTCCGGCATGATTGCCTAGCTTTGCTGTGGTGATCTTTACATTATCCATTATTGATTTGAATGAACGCTTATATGCTTCCTTGATAGCTGCGGGTATTAAATACTTTTCTGCTCCCGCAAATCCACCGCCAATTATGATAATGTCCGGATCGAATATATTTGCGAACGTGGCTATCCCTATCCCCAAATAAGTTCCGCTTTCAATTAATATATCGCGTGATAGAGCGTCGCCTTGCTCTGCCTGTTTATATATATCATATGCCGTTAGATCAGATCTTTTTAGCAATTCTTTCCCTCTTAATGCGGTAGCGCTAGCTGAGGCATAGGCCTCTAGACACCCAAAATTACCACAGGCACATTTATTACCATTTGCTATGATAGTTATATGGCCAAGTTCTCCAGCGGTTCCATGAGAACCCCTGTAGATCTTGTTGTTTATTATGATACCTCCACCAACACCGGTACCCAGAGTTATGAGTATTGAGTTCCTTGTTCCACTAGCCGCCCCTATCCAATGTTCTCCGATAGCGGCACAATTAGCGTCGTTATCTATGAAGATAGGCATTTTTACTTGTTGCTTTATTTTCTCCACCAAAGGAACATTTTTCCATTTAGGAAGATTTGGGCTTGTTATGACCAGTCCTTTTTGGTGGTCAAGAGCTCCTGGAGCACCAAGTCCTACACCTATAATCTTCGCGTCTTTGATGTTGCCGTCGAAATATTTTAAAAGGTCTGTTATGGACTCTACGATCCTGTTTATTACAGCATCCGGACCGCCTTCTGCCATGGTCTTTTTGTCTATGGTGTGAATAACCGTCCCATTCTCGTCAATAATGGATGCAGGGATGTTGGTTCCACCGATATCTATGCCGATAGCGTAGTTTTTCATGTGACGGATATTAGATTAAAAAATCCCTTTAATCAAGAGCTTTACAGCTACTATAATAAATGATAACTGTTATTTAAATTTAACGGAGGTAAAGTTAATGAGGTATTTCCTACTGTTGATGTTTATTCCAATCAATATTTTTGCAGCTGCATTTTCATATTCAGGAGATTGGCGTGCAGAAGTTGCCATGTATCACGATCTAAGTCTTGATCAATCCAACCCTGGACAGGTATCGGCAGATTATCTTGACCCAACAAGCAGCATCTATAACCCTAATGCCGTTAGTCATACAAAAACATATTGGCTGCAGCGTTTTAAACTAAAACCAGACCTAATTATATATGACAATGTTAAGATAAAATCAGAATGGATGCTTCTTGCAGGTTCGGCACTTAACTCCACTAACCTTGGTGGTGTTACTGGTGGCATGGTTGCTGGAGGTGTTCTTGGTGCAGATAATATACACGCACAAATAAACATAAGAAGACTTTGGCTTGAGTGGGCGAGTGACTGGGGTATTTTTACAATGGGTCGTCAACCATTCAATTTTGGTCTCGGGATGACCTTTAATTCTGGTGATGGTTTGTGGGACTACTACGGTGATTCTATAGACAGGATAGCCTACAAGTTAATGATGGGAACTGTTTCTTTTCAAGTTGGTTACGAGATATATGCAGAAGGTGCTCTTAATTATTACAACGACGATCAAAACGGTTTTATGACAGAGTTTGAATATAATGATCCTGAATCTAACGTTAATATGGGATTTTTATGGCACATGTTTTTTGCTTCGGGCCAAAGAAGACTTCATACTTACGATATATTCCAAAAAAAGCTATTTCCATCGACCGGTATATCTATAGGCTGGGAGGCCTCATATCAAAAGGGTCGTATGCCTAATGCAGCGGCAACCTCTATGGAAGATATACAGGCCTTCGGTTTATTGTTGGACTTTTTATGGAGCCACGGAGCCTCCAACTTTGGACTTAAAACAGGTCTTGCAACCGGTGATAATAGCCCTGGTGATAGCAAGTACAATACCTTCGCATATAACAGGGCTTATAAGATCGCTTTCCTGTTGTTCAATGAGGATATAGGTATTGCAGGTGACAGCGCTCACGGCAGCCAAGGTATAGGAGCTGATTTTAACGGTCTTGGCGCAATATTCTTTGCCCCTACCTTTTCACACACGTTTATGGATTCTTTAGAGGTGGGAACTGCAATAACTTATGCAATGACACAAAAAAGACCTTCTAACGGTGGGCATAAGAGCCTCGGAATAGAATTGGACCTTAATGCAACCTATAAATGGAAGGATAACCTGGAAACAGGCATAAAGATGGGCTGGTTGTTCCCATCTAACTATTTTAGCACCAGACATACCGGTATGGGGCTAATGGCAACAGTGGGTGTGACTTTTTAACTACAGAGACTCGTTCAATGTAGTATAATGTTTAAAGATGAAAGATATCAAAATATGTATATTTGATACTGATACAATAAGAGCGGAAGCCATCAAGGAAGTTCTGTCTAATGAAGATTATTCCGTAAAGTTATTTTCTACTGAAGTAGCATCGCTAAAAGCGCTTCTTGAAGATAATTATGATGTTGTATTTGTAGCACTTGATTTTGTTGAGGATATAATCGGTTATCTTGTTAAGGTGCGTAACTACGCTGCTGGATCAAAGATAGTTGGCATTCTTGGAGGACAATATACTGATTATCAATTCACACTTGCAGAGCTTGGGATAACCCGTTATATAGAGACTCCTATTAGTTCTACCAGCGAGATATTAAATGCGATACAAGGCATAGAATCAGAGATCATGAGTGAGGAGGAAAAAGCCTCTTTTATGGTGTCTATCCTTGAACATGCGAAACAACTCGCCGCCTCTGACAAAAAAATGTCCAAGAAGATCAAGCTAGCTCTTGATATGTTCGTAGAGAACACGATCGAGCAGAATAAGCTTAAAGGTGATATAAAAGATATTCCGTATTTTGAGGTTGTTCGTCTTGTTAGCTCACTTTATAAAGAAGGGGTCTTGGAGTTTGTTAATGATCAAGAAAGAGCATTGTTCGTAATAAAGAACAACTCTGTTGTGTCCGCGTATGTTACGCCAGGTGTAAGAGGGTTGAAGGCTTTTCTTAGGGTGGCTGGATGGTCCAAGGGCAACTTTACTTTTAAGAATAAGATCAATGTAAGTTATGGACCGGAAAACGATCTCTCGGGTGTGGAAATAACAAGACTGTATCACCTGGCAAAAAGGACGCATGAATGGTTTGTTAGAATGAAGAACAATATACCTCCTAAACAACTTGAGCTTAAGATCGACACAAGAATAGTGGACAAGAAATTAGACCTAAGTTCTTTAGAGTTTGATGTACTGACCACAGTAGTGGATCACAGCCAGATATATGAGATCATTAACTATAATCCAAATGTAGATGCAGATGTCCTGGATGCTCTAATAAACCTTAGAAGAAAAGGCGCCATAGAGGTTAAGGTCTAATAACGTGAGAATTTTTTTCTATCTATTAATTATTGTTTTTTCTATAGCACCTATTGCTAATGCCCAACAGAGTACAGCCTCCTTAAAAGCAAATGCTGTTAACTTAATAGAAAAGGGTGATTTTAATGAAGCAAGGGCCCTTCTTGAGAGAATAAAGACTACGGACAACAGCAAGGACCTTTTATTCCTTCTTGGGTTTGTCTATCTTAAAACAGGTATGTTCAACGATGCAGTACGATCTTTCAAAGATTATGAATCTAGAAAGCCAGATAACGAAGAGTTTCATTATTATTATGGTCTCAGTTTGTATGAAGCTTCTCAATACGAAGCTGCTCTTGTTGAGTTCAATAAATCTGCTTTGATAGGTGTTAAAACGGGACAATCATATTATCACTCAGGATACATATATTACTTGAAGAATGATTGTGATAAGGCCGTGCCATTCTTTATAAACGCCCTTAAAGAGAACAGTGAGTACAATACCCTGGCGCATCATTATTCAGGTGTATGCTTATACAACAAGGGATTTGAGGACAAATCTTCCTTTGAAGCCTCTATTTATCATTTTGAAAAAGTAGCTGATGAAAAAGGACCAAAACAGGAAGAAGCAAAAACATATATAAACTCGATAAACGAATATCTTACAGAAGGCACAATAAGATATAAAAAGAGATACAATATAGAATCCGACGTTAGTATAGCTATCTCTTCGCACAGGACGATAACCCCGGTTGCAGGGATGCCTATAATTGGTGTTGACTCTGGAAGATCGGGTACCTGGGGTAGATTCTTTTTAGAACTTGGTATATCCCCGTTGGTGTACGATACTTTTGCTATGTTCTTTAATTATGGTTTTGACACAGACCTTGCTTTTTCTTCACAACTAAATGCTACAAATGCACAGGGCCATAGCCCGGGTGTTACATTCCAGTTCTATAATCAGTCCAGGACGTTTGAGGCTTATGCTGGGTACAGATACGAATTGGACCTTCTTGAACAGGATAAATTTAGGAAAATAAGTGCTGCTAATGCCTTTACTATAGGTTTTGATCAAAGTATTACATCTAGCTGGTCCCTTGGCATGAATATGCCGTTCCGTTTTTATAGCGCTGGTAATGGTGCCCTTGGTGATTTTTCTGGTAAGAGCTTGCAACTCACTTTGGTGTCCCAACACATTTATGGCACAACGTCCTTTAAAATAGAACCTTCTGTTCTATTTTATATGGCTGATGCTAATAGCTTCATGGGTAACTACCAACATTACGTTATATCAGCTAAGTTCAATCTTCCATGGAGAGTAATATTCTTATGGCCAACCATAAAGCTTTCTCCTGGGAGACTTGCGGCTAATGGAAGACATACTACTACTTATGATTTTACCGGAGCGTTATATAGTCCCATAGGATTAGGCATGAAAATCACCGCTTTTTGCAATTTTAAGAAAGGTTTTGTTTCTAATATATGGGATGTTAGTACTGGCCTATCCCTAGAATATTTATTCCAGTAAATGTCACTGTGTAAATATGTTTTTGAGTTCGCTTGACTCAAGTACCTTTAGGGCAGTTGCAGGATTGATCCTGTTCCTTGGCAATCCTTTTTTGATCTCTTTTATCCTCGCTTGTGATGCAGCAAAACAATTCCTTAGTTCAGAGTACTCTGCAGCCCTCTTTGATACGTAATCTATAAGATTCGCAAGGTGATCTATGTCGCAAGACGAATGTATGACAAGATCGTTACCTGCTCTTATTGCCAGTTCAAATGCTTCTTCGGCGGAGTAATACTTTGATATTGCTCCCATAGAGATATCGTCACTTATAATTAATTTAATGAACCTGAACTCTTTTCTAATTATCTCTTGTATAAATTTTGAAGATAATGATGAAGGAACTGCATCTATATTTTTGAACATTATATGTGCCATCATTAGGGCCGGGACCCCAGCCCTGGTAGCTTTTTTGAATGGAGGGATCTCATACTCTAAAAGTTCCTTCATGGTCTTATCAGATGATGGAAGATCTAAGTGTGAATCTGTGTTTGTACAGCCGTGTCCAGGAAAATGCTTTGCACAGCACAGGATCTTTGCTTTTACATAACCCCTAATAGTTGCACTTATTACTTCCTCTACCTTTTCTATACTAGAGCCCGCTGATCTGTTACCTATAACCCCGCCTGTTTCATCTGTCATATCTGCAACAGGTGCAAAATTAAAATTTATGCCACAGGCAAGTAGTTCTCTTGCTACCATGCTGAATATATCAAAAAGCTCTTTGGGCGTTTTTGTTTCTGCCATTGTTCTGTATGGAGGTAACACAGTGAATGGTGCTTTAAACCTTTGGACCCTTCCGCCCTCATGATCAACCGCCGTAAATAGAGGGAATATCTGAGAACTATCCTGTAGTTTATTAACATTAGAAACAAGGTGTTCAAGGGAGTCGTAGTTTTTTCCGAGAAACAGCACTCCGCCAATATTGTAGTCTTTTATAAAGCTATAGAACTCCTGAGTTGGTGAAGCATCAGGAATTCCAACAATTATGTTTTGACCGATATTTGAAATAGTATCCATGGCTATTTTTATGTTATACTAAATACAGAGAGAATAGAAATGTTTTATTTCATACTATTAACTATTTTAATCAATATCGATCATTCGTATGCACAGCAAAAAAGCATTGCCAATATAGTTATGACCAGGGGTAGGGATATATATGTGTACACTGCCGGTAAAAAGACCACGGTGAGTGGAACATCCATGCCTTTAACATTATATGCAGGAGATGAGGTCCAGGTTGGTATGGATTCTGACTGTGAACTTGTCTTTGCAAATAACGATACAATGTATGCAGGTTCAGAAAGCTTATTCTCAGTAGATTCATATAAAAATGATATGAATTATGTCTGGATCAAATACGGCTCTCTTTTATATAGAGGAATAAAGCCTGCTGCTATCAAGGCAAGTGACCTTTTTGCCACTACCAAAGGTGGTGATTTCTTAATAACGTATAGGACCAATTCTTCTGAGTCGACTATCCTTAATTTTGGAAAAGAGTTAGAGATAAAACAAGGTGACGAAGAAATCCCGTACATTCTTAGTAATAACCGGTTCGTTAAAATAGTCTCTTTTAGTTTTCAGAAGAAGATGGGTGGCTCTATAAATCCTGATAAGGTGCCTTTTATATATGAGACTTTTAGAATAGCCTTTAGTCCGTCAGAAAAAGTAATAGACCTTGGATCTTTTAATACCAGCGAACGCGATAAAGCCATGGATTACAACAAAAAGGCTAATCTTGATTTTGTGAAGAGGACTATAGGCCTTTAAGTGAGCGTAATTCTTTTTCAAGAAGTTCTTTTATCACTGTCATCCCTTTTCTATCTATATCGCTTGGCACAAAGATAGGGTTACCAAATTTTATGAAAACCTTTGAGAACGGTTTTGGAAGAAGGGCTTTGTTCCAACTTTTTTGTATACAAAAGGCTGATGAATATTTCAAAGCTACCGGTAAAATAGGAAATCCTGTTTGTTTGGCCAGCTCCAATACCCCGTCCTTTACTTTGTATATGGGCCCTCTTGGACCGTCTACAGCTATTACGGGATTAAGTTTTTTGGATAGGCAAAGCTTTATCATTTGTAAAAGGGCTGTTGCTCCACCTCGTGTACTTGAGCCCCTTACACAGTGATAACCCATTAGGCCCAGGAATCGTGTCATCATTTCACCATCGTTACTAGTACTTGTCATGGTACAAAAATTTGAGTTGGTCCTTTGGTGCACTAGGGCCAGTTCATCCTGATGAAAGTGTGCTATGATGATATTTTTACTACTATCATTTATTTTTTTAGGATATTCAGGCTCTATAAATCTTACTAGGCTCATGTATATCCTATAAAGTGCATATATTGCATAAGGTAGGATATGTATTTTTATAAACTTCATTATTATAATTTCTTGAACGTATAGACTATCCTGTATACTGAAGTGGAAACGGTCCCTATGCCAAGAACTACTATAACCATATAAATTAATACTGGCGAAGGTATATCCGTATAGTATGAAACTATTGGGGAAAAGATAGAGCTCAACCCAAGAGAGAATATTCTTTCAGGACGCTGAAAGGTCCCAACATCACATTTAATACCGGAAGCCTCTGCTCTGGCTTTTGCATAGCTAACTGTGTAAAAACCTATGAAGCAGAGTATTACAAAGAACAACAGCCAGTGATCCCTAAACGCCCAGGCAAGACCGCCTAGTATAAATCCATCACTGTATCTGTCCAGGGACGAATCAAGATAGGCTCCTGCTTTTGTTACTTTGTTGGTAGCTCTTGCTACCCTGCCATCAAAGAGGTCAAATACTCCACCGGCTATCATTATCCAGCCTGCAGCACCCCAAAGTCCCTGAGAGAATAATATACCGGAGCACAGGCTTATAAAGATAGCAAATAGGGTTATAAAGTTTGGTGTTATCCCCATCTTTATAAATAATCTTACAAAAGGTTCTGTTATAGAGAGCCAATAGTTCTGCAGAGAAGATATTATCAAGCCGGAGCTGGCCTTTTTTTGACCCTGTCTTATTTTTTTGTTCTTACCCATCGCAAGGAATATCAAATAGCCGGCGATAAAGCCTCCATTTATTATTAACAAAGGTATTATCGAAATGTAAAAATCATAATTTAGCTCATTCATTTTTTTCTTATCCTCAGGAAGATTATCATTACTGCAACACCACCTATTGCTATGAGTCCACCAACAAGCTGGTTGGCACCAAAAACAAGTATTCCCACGCAGAACATTATAAGTCCAAGGATAAGTTCTGGTAGCAGCCTCTTTTTGATTGGTTTGATGTATGTTTCTGCATCTGGGGGTCTTATCATTTCAAGTGATGGTGTCCCTTGTGGTTTATGAGGTTGTTCTTTTGCTACTTCTATATCCTCTTTTTTAAGTTCGGCTACGATACCAAGCTCAAATTCATTGGAGTCTTTTAGTGTGACCCAGTTCTTAGTACCCTTTTTCCATGCATAGTCGTTAATATCGATTTGCCCAGATTCAAGCAGTTTTGTTATATCCGTGGTGGAAAAAGGACCGATATTGTTCTTGTTCTTTCTGACGAACCATACCTTGTCAGACTCTTTTTCTACTATTGGTTTTACAAAGCTCTTGAATTCTTCGAGCTCTTTTATGAACTGCCAGTCGTTATGCCCTATGGTGAATATGTAATCATCTGGTGTAAGCAATCCGTTTACCAGCCGTTCTGATATATCATCCATTTTTAATGGCCCAACATTATTGCCATTTATATTTATAAAATATTTCCTTTCTGTGTCCATATGCCTTAATCGTATAATGCCATCTGGTTTTTTTCAATATTCATGGTATAAAATCGTCTATTATGAATGTTATTGTAAGATTTGCACCATCCCCTACAGGGTATCTTCACATAGGTGGAGCGAGAACCGCCATCTTCAATTACCTTTTTGCCAGGCATCACAAAGGGAGGTTCTATAATAGGATAGAGGATACCGACATAGAGCGATCAGAGAAGATGTATGAAGAAGAAATATTGGAAAGCAAGCACTGGCTTGGAATGGACTATGATGGTGAACCGGTTTATCAGTCTAAAAGAACAGAGCTTTATGCAGAATATGTTAAGAAGTTGTTGAGCTCTGGTCATGCATATTATTGTAATTGCTCAAAAGAAGAATTAGATGCTGAAAGAGAGAAGGCAACCGCCGAAAAGAGGAAACCTGTTTATAGCAGGAAGTGTAGGAATAACCCTGTTTCAGAGGGTGTTGTCAGGTTCAAGGTCCCTGAGACAGGAGCAACGACCTTTAATGATGCGATACTTGGGTCGATAACGATAAATCACGAAGAGATAGAGGATTTTGTTATAGCAAGAAGCGATGGCTCACCAACTTATAACTTTACCGTAGTAGTTGATGATGCAGAAATGGGCATGACACACATAATAAGAGGTGATGACCACGTTAACAATACTCCAAAACAAATACTCATATACCAGGCTCTTGGACTTACACCCCCTATATTCGCTCATGTACCAATGATCCTGGGCTCTGATAAGAAGAAACTAAGCAAGCGCCACGGTGCTACGGCTGTTACACAATATAGGAAGGCGGGATATCTACCTGAAGCATTGTTCAATTACTTGGTCCGTCTTGGTTGGTCACATGGCGACAAAGAGATCTTCACCAAACAAGAACTTATAGAAGTATTTGATACAGGAGCAATAGGGAGCTCAGCGGCAGTATTGAATACAGAGAAATTAGACTGGTTAAATGCGCAGTATATAAAGCAGATGCCTGCAAAGGAAATGGCACAGCGTCTTATTAAAGAAGGATTTTTACCGGAAGAGTTCAAGACAAGGATCTTTGACAAGGATGTGCAGGCCTTGATGCCAATGGTCCAGGAACGTTCCAGGATGCTTGGGGATGTTTATAAGGGTCTTGAGTTCTTTCTTGTTGAAAATATTGTATTCGACGATAAAGCAAAAACTAAATACCTTACTGTAGAAATAAAACCGGTTTTAACGGAGCTTATAGCCGAACTTCAAAAACTTTCATCTTTCAATGATATTAAGGCTATAGAAGGTATCTTTGGTGCTCTCATAGAAAAGCACAATATCAAAATGAAGAACATCGCGCAGGCAGTAAGGGTGCTCCTTACAGGTACGGATGTTAGCCCCGGCGTGTTTGAGATCCTTTCTATAATGGGGAAGGAGCGATCTCTTAAAAGGCTTAGAGAAGAGTTTTAAGCCCTTTTAGATCTATTATTTTAACTCCAAGTTCTTCTGCTTTTTGTAGTTTTGATCCAGGTTCTATTCCAGCTATAACATAACTTGTTCTCTTGCTTACGCTTGAAGATACTTTTCCGCCTTTGTCTTCTATAAGTTTTGTAATTTCATCCCGGCCCATTTCATCAAAACTTCCTGTGATTACAAAGGTTATTCCATTAAGTTTGTTCGATGAGCCCTCAGAATTGTTGGTGATCTTAACTCCTAAAGAGAGCAGGTCCTTTATTTCTTTTATGTTTTTATCATCGTTAAAATATGAAACGAGGCTCTCTATAATATTAGGTCCAAAACCGTAGATGCCCTGTAGGGCTTTTTCATTTATATGGAATAAGTCCTCAATCTTTGAAAATCTTTTGCAAAGTTCCTTTGAGCTTTCTGGCCCAATTAGATCTATCCCCAGAGAGTTTATAAAACGGTCCATAGTTACCGTTTTTGATGAATTAATAGCCTCTATTGTATTTTTGGCACTTTTAGTGCCCATTCTATCCAGCATCAAAATGGTAGCTTCGTTTAGTCTATAGATATCAGAGAATGATGCCACTAAGCCCCTATCAACTAGCTGATCGATCAATTTTTCGCCTACACCATCTATGTTCATACTATTCCTTGATATAAAATGATGAAGGGCTTCCTTTATTCTCGCCGGACATTTTATGTTCCTACAAATAAAATTAACTCCATCCCTATATGTGTTCATTCCACATTCTGGACACTGTGATGGGAAAGAGAAGGGGATATTTCTTTTGCCATCCTTATATTCAACGACTCTTACTATAAAAGGTATTACATCTCCGGCTCTTTCTATTACCACAGCATCGCCAATACGAACGTCCTTTTTCTCAAGGTCAGAAGCATTGTGAAGTGTTGCCCTTTTTATCTCTACGCCACCTACCTCTACCGGTTCTAATTCTGCAACCGGGGTAAGTACACCTGTACGCCCAACCTGGACCGTTATTGCCACAACCTTCGTTATTGCATTTTGCGCTGGAGGCTTCCATGCTACAGCCCAACGAGGAGACCTTGCAATATAACCTATGTCTTTTTGTAGCTCAGTGCTATTAACTTTTACTACTACTCCATCTATGCCGACGACCAGCTTATGCCGGTTCTCTATCAATTCTAAAAAGAAAGATTCTATTTTGTTGATGTCTTTTGTCAGGAGAGTTTTTTCTGGTATCATAAAACCCCATTCTTTTGCTTTTTTCAATGCATCAGAATGTGAGCTAAAATTCTCTTCTTCCGTAAAACTGTGTGCGTAAAAATACAGCGGTCTTTGAGCAGTTACCTTTGGGTCTAATTGTCTAACAGAACCAGCGGCAGCGTTGCGTGGGTTAGCGACTGGCTTTTGTGAAGAGTTTAATTTTTGTTTGTTTAGGTAATCGAACTTTTTTATCGGTATTACTACTTCTCCTCGTATTTCAAAGATATTGGGATAGTCATCTCCGAGCATCTTTAGGGGTACGTTCTTTATTGTCTTGATGTTCTCTGTTATGTCCTCTCCGGTCTCACCATCACCCCTTGTAGCTGCATTCTTGTAAACTCCGTTCTCGTATCTTATGGCTACGGCAAGCCCATCGAGCTTTGGTTCAACAATATATTCAATAGGCTTTTCTGTGTTTAAAAGTTTTTTTATCCTTTCATCGAATTCCCTTAGTTCTTCCACATTAAAAACGTTTGAAAGAGATAGCATAGGGAATCGATGTTTTACTTTGGTAAAAGTATCTAGGACTTTAAAGCCGACCTTTTGCGTAGGTGAATAGCTTAATATGGATGCTGGGTCCTGTGACTCCAGTCTTTGTAGTTCGTTGAACAAAGAATCATATTCACTATCTGAGATCTCCGGATCATCCAGGATATAATAGCGATATGCATGATAGTTCAATTCGTCAACAAGCACCTGTATCCGGGACTTTATATCCATATTAACGAATATACATTATAATGCGAAGTTATGAAAATGAAAAAGATACTACAGTTCTTTATCCTAGCCGCGGCTGTCACATTCGTTACCGTAATGGGCGTAATGTTCTTTTTAGACAAGAAACAAAAGGCAACACAAGAAAGTTTTAAGATACAAATAGAGGCTATCAAAAACGTTGTTTTAATAGCAGATAAAAACCTTAAGACCTGGTCTTTGGTCGATAACGATACCAAGATAGACAAGAACTCCATACTTGCCACTTATGGTGATGATAGTGCAATACTATTGAAGTTAAAAAAGGACCTTTGGTTGGGGCTGGGAGCTTCTTCTTCAATCAGGATCTCTGACCCAGCGGTTGCTCAGATAGATCTTTTATATGGCTGTTACGGCACAAGAGGAGCTGACAAGACCGTGGCGGGTAAATATCTTTGTAGTTCTAAAAATGGTGTTTTTAAGTTCCTAGATCCTATGGAAACTAACACAGCGACCTTTATTTCTAATACGATGCTTGCACCATGTGGAGAGCTTTTTGAAGCAAATGTAGATGGTTATTATTCTGTAGAACTAAGTTCGAGTGGGTTAAAGAGTTCTTTAAAATATTTTCAGGTTTCGACAACCACCGATTTTAACGATCTTGTTTTTGAATTAAAGACACATTCTAACTCAATAAAAACTACTATGCTTAAGATAGGCAAATATTATTGGAGGCTCAAAGGCAGCCACACTTGTAGCTTTGAGATAGCCAAGAGTTCGGTGATACATGCTATAAAGCCAAATAATCAGGAAATAATATCTGATGGCACAATAGAGTTCGAGTGGTCCTCTGACATGAAGGAAAAGGATTATAACCTTACAATTATGTCGGGATTTTCTGGAGTGGCTCAATCTGTTGAACTTAAGACCAACAGATATATTATTGATGATCCTCTACAAACCTTAAGTCCTGGTTATTATTTTTGGTACGTAAGGGATGAAAAAGGAAACACCTCTACTCCCAGAAGCTTTTATATAATAACCGCTCAGGACCTTGCTGTGGAAGTCCCTGCTAAAGGTGGTTTGGTTGACTCAAACGGGAACTTCTTTCCGATAGTATGGAAGCCTTTGTCAAAGGTTAAGGTCTATAGTGTGGCTATAAGCACCAGTCCCTCGTTTATAAGTGTTGAATATGCCAATACAACAGAACAGCCTTTTGTTTTTGTTCCCATGTTAAAAAATGGTGATTATTTTCTTAAGATATCCGCCTTATTCGATAATAACAAAAAAATCTCCACAGATGCGCTGCCTTTTAGCGTCAGGAACACAAATTAGTAAGAATTTACTTGAACAGCGTATATAATTTGTTCTATAATCCCCACCAATGGAGGTGTTTATATGAACACCAGTTTTATATCTGATAGCGAGATAGACCGCGTTCTTGGTAGAATGAGTGAGCACAAGGCTGGGGAGACCTCTAACAGGCCCTTTGATAGGTTCAACATGGATGAAGAGGAGAAGAACAGGTTAAGAGCTGAATATGCTAAGAGAAAAGCGCAGCAATATGTCATCAATCCCGGTTTGATATACAGCGAAGAAAAAGGCTTTGTAAGACCTGCTGTGACCAACAAGGAAAAGAACGTTCAGGTATTCAGCAGCGCAACACATTCCGCCGGTATCATACGAAGAACTTATGCCTTCTGTACAGATCTTTGTATAGTAGGTATAGCACTAATGGCTTTTGTATATGCTTCTGTTACGTTCTTTGGAGTTGAAAAATTCACACAGATAAAGGTTTATGGGTTGGCTTCTAACGGCGTTGTTATTTGGCTTACGGCGTTATATGCAGCAATCTTTGTTCTGTATCTTGTATATTTTGAAGGGACGATGGGGCAGACCCCCGGTAAGATGTTCCTTAATATTAAATTGGTCGATCACAACGATCACAAACCATCATTTGGAAAGGCACTCTTAAGAACACTATTGTTCTTTGTTCCTCCTATTGGTCTCCTTGGTGTTCATAATTTTTTGACAAAGACCAGGCTGGTGAATATTGGCTGAAATAATATCTACAGATAGAGTTGAAGATCTTTTTTCTAAGCTTAAAGAGAGTGGCAAGACGATAGTCTTTACCAACGGTTGTTTTGACCTTATACATGCCGGACACGTTGATTATATGGATAAGGCAAAAAAACTTGGGGACATACTGGTTGTTGGAGTTAACAGTGATGCCTCTGTCAAAAGTATAAAGGGCAAGGCCAGACCTATAGTTACACTTGAGAACAGATTAAGGCTTTTACAGGGGTTAAGCTCAATCGATTATCTTTGTGTTTTTGAGCAGGACACTCCCTTGGAACTAATAAAAAAGGTAAGACCGAATATTCTAGTAAAGGGTGAAGACTGGAAGGAAAAGGGTGTTGTCGGTGAAGATATCGTTAAAGCTGAAGGTGGAAAGGTAGAGTTAATAGAGTTGTTACCCGGCATATCTACCAGTATATTAATAGACAAGATTCTCAAAGCATATAAATGAAAAGAATATTCCTGCCAGAACTTTTATCAGATATCAATAGTCTTGGACCTGGGACTCTGATCAACCCAGACTCAAAAGTCTTGCACAGGATAAAAGATGTACTGCGCGCGGAAGAGGGCTCTATTTTTGAATTTATAGACGGTAATGGACTTGTTGTTACAGCTGAATTCATCAGAAGGGATGGCACTTTTTCTGTAAAGAAAATAGAAAAGGTAAAAAAAGATGATTTAGTCAAGCTCTGTGCCGTCGTTTCCATGACTAGAAGAGAGCGTTTTGATCTTATGGTGGAAAAAGCAGTTGAGCTCGGTGTTGACTCAATAATACCTTTTAGATCTGAGCGATCAAGACCATACGCAAATGAATCCTATGACAAATTACGAGATCGCTGGCAAAGGTTAGCAGATCAAGCCTTGTCACAATGTAAAAGAGTGTTCAGGTGCAAAATTGAACCAGTATCGGATCTTTCTACTGTTAAATTGTCCGTAAATAATTATAAAAATAAAATTGGACTTGATCCAAGTGGGCCTAATATTAATAAACTAAAACTTGATGTCACTGGTTCTACCATTTTTATTATTGGTCCGGAGGGTGGTTTTACCGAACAGGAACTTGAAGAAATAAGGAGCTGGGGAATTGAACTCTATTCTATTTCGGACAATATTTTAAGGACAGAGACAGCCGTTTTTTATATGCTATCAGTTTTGAATTTTACTAAGTTCACTTAATAGGTCCTTTGAATATTCGTCGAATTCTGGCAGATACTCCATATCAAGATATTTCTTGTCCTGTAAATAAAGCAAAAAACCAAAAAGATCATCGATCTTAATATCCTTCAAAGAAGAATTCTTTTCATCTTCGTTAAAATATGTTTTTATGGATATGAACAGGGCTTCGTTACCGTTCATTAAATTTACAAGAACTTTGTTTTTTGGATTAGAAGAGAATTTTTCGTAGGCAGAGGGATTATCGTTTGGTTTGTCTTTGCCGTTAAAACCTTTGATCGCAGGCATTATCTTAGTAAGTTCGTCTACACTGTTAAGCCTATTTATAAAGACCTCGTTACCAAAAGTTTGTATAAAGACCGTTGTTGCAGATTTAAATTCTTTTTGTTTGTACGTTCCATTCATTATGAAAGCAAAATAAGGCCAGATTATGGAACACATGTACTGTTTGTTATACAAATGATTTATTGTAGTCCCTGTAGGCATGATTATGTTGCTGTATATAGATACTATCTCATCGGAGGTGTATTTTTTCTTGAGCTCATCACTTACACCTTCTACTGATGGGTCTATAGGTATTTTTGCATCCCAACAGGCGGCCTGGACCGTTGTGTAAGAAGAAAGTATCAATAAAGATAGAAGGAAAAGTCTTTTCATAAAACAGCACTCCCTTGAATTTGTTTGGTATTATATAAAACAATAGCTATTTATGTCAAGTTATTTTTACAGAAGAGATCAGATGCCAAACAAGGTGTTAACGTTTTCTGAAGTGTAATCAGCTATCTTTTCTAAACTTTCATTCCTGAGCTCTGCAAGTTTTTGAGCAATGGTTGGTATGTGCTTAGGATAATTTTTTTGCCCTCTAAAAGGAACTGGTGCAAGGAATGGGGAGTCTGTTTCAAGCATGATACGGTCTTGTGGAGCATAAGCAGCAGACTCTTTTACGTCGATGGCTTTTGGGAAAGTTATTATGCCAGTAAAGGAGACGAATAGGCCAAGGTCCAGGTATTTCTTTAATTGTTCTTTTGTTCCAGAGTAACAGTGTAGTATGGCAGAAATATCTTTTATCTCAGTTTTTAGTATATCGTATGCGTCCCTATCTGCTTCTCTTATATGTATGATAAGCGGTAGCTTTAAATTGGAAGCAAGGTTGATCTGTTTTATAAAAACCTTTTTTTGGACTTCTTTCGGAGAGTGTTCATAGTAATAGTCGAGTCCAGTTTCTCCTATGGCAACACATTTTGATCCCTTAAGGCTGATGATATCGTTCTCCACGTTTTGGTCAAAATCCTTTGAGTCATGTGGGTGCACTCCCATTGAATGGTAAACGTTTTCGAATGAGGAAGCTATCTCGAAGGATCTTTTAATTGATTTAACATCGCTGGATATTGTTATTATTTTGGTTACCAGGTTTTCTTCAGCTTCTTTTACTATTTTTTCAGGGCTTATGCCATCCTCATATTCGAAATCAAGGTGAGCATGTGTATCTACAAAGAACATTATCTCGGCCTTCTGTTGTTAGGCCCTTTATTGCCCCTGTTTCTATTATCGTAACCTCTATTATCCCTTCCTCTATTGTCGTGGCCTCTGTTGTCCCTGTTGCCGCCTTCCCTTGGCGCAGGCTTCATGAACGTGTCCTTTATATCAACAACCTTATCTGGATCTTCCAGCGCTTTTAATTCAGCTTCAGATACTTCTGGTGTGCCTTCTTTGATTATATTTGTAACGTCAGAATGATGATGCTTTCCTGTATCTACTATTTCTTTAACTTCTGCTGCATCAAGCCTTATCATGTCGCCTGAGTCGAGCAGGATATCCAGTTTACTCGTAAATATATCTACTTTGACTATCTTGCCGTTACCATCGGCTGTCTTAACCTTATTGCCTATCTTTGGGAGGGATCTTTTTATCTCGTTATACGTATCGATTTCATAAGAAAGACAACAGAACAATCTTCCACATACTCCACTGACTTTAGTAGGGTTAAGGGCGAGGTTCTGTTCTTTGGCCATTTTTATTGTTACAGGCTTAAAGTGTCTTAAGAAGGAATTACAGCACAACTGCTTTCCACAAGGACCGATACCACCAATAAGTTTTGTTTCGTCCCTAAGATCTATTTGTCTTAATTCTATTCTGACCTTTAATTCTTTTAAAAGTTCCTTTACCAGTTCTCTAAAGTCCACCCTGCTATTTGATGTAAAGTAAAAGACCGCTTTTTTGCCGTTCTGTGACATCTCTGTTTTAATAAGCTTCATCGGCAAGTTCTTTTCCTTGATCATCTTAAAACAGAACTTGTGGGCTTTTTGAGCTTCTATTTTATTGTCTTCCTTGTGCTTTATGTCGTCGGCAGTAGCCTTTCTTATTACTATATCGAGTTGTTCAGGAACCTTTGGTTCACTGTCTATACTTCCATCCAAAGTAGCCGGAGAAAGATTCGCTAAAAAGTAATCAGGATCAAGTTTTTGTCCTACGATGTTGTATGAGAAGGCTTTTTCCTTAGGTACCAGCGTTGGGGCTATTATTACGGTCCCAAGACCTAACCCAATAGGGGTATTAACTATGACATCATCTCCAACCACTAATTCGTGTTCCCCGACGTTATAATAATATATCCTTCCGGCAGGTCTAAATTTTACGCCAACAACCGTGATGAACTCAGACATTTATTCCTCCAACATCCGTTCTGGATAGTTCCAATAAGATGTTCTCAAAGACCATTGGAACGGGTGTATTCTGATAGATTTTTTTGAACAGAGAATTTAATTCCATAGCTTTTTTGGGGATATCCCTATTTGATGATCTTATTAGTGCAGTCTCTATTAGGGACATTAGATATTCTAGGCTCTCAAATTCAGAGGCCTTAGCCATAGGGTTTTCCTCGTCGCCCAAAGATATATCCACTATCTGTTCTACTAATTCCTTTATCTCTGGGTATGACCTGTTGGGGTTGTTGACAAAGGATATCAACTGTTTGATCACAGCTTCATTATTCAAGTAGAAGTTCAAGGCAGAAGCACTTCCCCCGGAATAACCTATAAGGAAGTGGTCTTCAGGTATATCGACTATTTGTGATAACTTTTTGTCACTTAATGGAGGAACACCTATGATCTGGCATCTGGATATTATAGTTTCTAGAAGACCATGAAGGTTGTGCGTAAGTAAAAAGAATATGGTGTTGGCCGGCGGCTCTTCTATAGATTTTAATAATGCATTAGCTGAATTTGTATTAAGACGATGAGCCTGATCTATGATAACGAACCTTTTGCCCTTTTCTCCAGGAGTAAAAACAAGCTGATCTATTATTTGTTCTCTAACATCGTCTATAGCTATCGACATGCCCTTTTTTTTGCTTTTTTTATTATCTGGATCTATGTGCGGATGAACAAAAATTATATTTACATGGTTCATCTCTTCCACCTTTTTACATTCATCACAAGACCCACATGGTTTATCTTCCGACGTGCAGAGCATGGTCTTGGCTATATCGAATGCGAGGTGTTTTTTACCGCAGCCCTTCGGACCGTGAAAAATGAATGAAGAGCTCATTTTATTTATTCTTTCAATTATTTTTTCTTTCACTTTATTTTTTCCATTACTGTTTTGTGTATCTGTTCTACGTCTTTTGTACCGTCTAGCACGATCACTCTTTTTGGATATTTAATGCTTAGATCCATATATCCTTGGCGTACCTTTTCATAGAATTTAACATCCAACCTTTCGAACCTGTCCAGAACGTTACCCCTTTGTTTAAGTCTTTCAAATGCCATTTGGGCCGGGATATCAAACACAAAGGTCAAGTCCGGTTCCACTCCAAAGGTTGCTATCCTGTTAAGGTCGTTAATGAGCTTTATGTCTAAACCCCTTCCGTAACCCTGGTATGCGACAGACGCATCAATGAACCTATCACAAATTACTGTTTTTCCGGAATCCAATGCCGGTTTTATTATCTTGCAAAAATGCTCAGCCCTTGAGGCTTCGTATAACAACAGCTCTGTTATCGGCTCTATATCCTTATGTAGCAGGATCTGTCTGATGGATTCTGCCGCCTCTATTCCACCGGGCTCCCTTGTAGTGATAGCATTGATACCTTTTTGCTTTAAAGCTTGGGTTAGTAGTTTGGCCTGGGTGGTTTTTCCGGCACCTTCTATGCCTTCTAATGTTATAAACGTTGCTTTCATGGCCCCTAAGCTATACCATACCAATAGCCCTGTTTGTATATGGAATCTTGCAGCTGTTAAAACATTAGACAGTCTCAAATCATACAAAACCCAATAATTTCATATAAATAAGAATAGGCACAGATGTTGCATATAAATAGTAGAGATTTTAAACATTTTGCATATGGATATGCATGGAGGGTTTCTATAATGAAGAGAATTCTGATGATACTTGTAGCAGGACTTTTTATCCTGTCAGGCTCTGCTAATGCACAGACTCAAACAGAGGAAACAAAAACCTATCTGGACAAGATCTGTGGTTATGATTTTTCTGAACTTATGACTCAAACAGGGATCACATACAGCAATAAAGCTGCTGATATAAAAGCCCAGATAAACGAGAAGTCGTTCGAACTTCCACTAACAGAGAAGAGTGGAGAATATTATTTTAAGGATAAAAAAGGCTCTGAAAAGAGAGCAAAATATAAAGATGCCAGGGCTATATATGATCCAAAGCTTATGTGCATATTACTTCACGAACTTACTGGTCTTGAGGAAAGAGGCGCTAATGCAGAAGAACTTGCCGGATTAATAGTGGATACATATGGGGAAGCTGCTTGGAACGGTAAAACAGCCGTAAAAAGTAAGTCTGAAATGACCAGAGCTATAAAGAGTGGTGATGCATGGGAGATCATCGGTTATGTTACTGGTGATGCAACTCATACAAACAAGAAACAGGGTTTTTATGGCTCAACTTTAAGGATATCTACAGAGACCATACCTACATACTTTGATGAGTATAATGGTCAAACTGCAGAAGCATCCAGAAAGTCTTTAGCTACCCAGATAAACAAACAAGTAACCACTATAAATACGGTTATAGTAAAAAAATTAACCATAACAAAGGATAGGGTCTCTAGCGATACGATAGCTCTACTTACAGCAAAGGATGCTTCTCTTACAAATACACTTGCTGATCTTAAGGATCCTGCAAACAAAAATAATTGTTCTGAACTTTTGAAAAAAGCTCAAGCAGAAGCAAAGGCTTTAGAAGCTGAGATCAATAACGGTACTATTAAAAGAGGATCTATCGGCACAATGGCTATAACCGCAGATACAGAAACTCAGGTTGTTACAATTAGCACAGATGCAGGTACTTATGTTAAGGATGAGTATCTATTGAGTGATGTAGTTGCTGCTGATGCGGCAAGTCTTGCTGCTCTAAAGAGCTCTCTGGATGAGACCATAAAAGCTATAAACGCATATAGCTGTATTGATCTTGCTGAGGAAGCAAACAATCTATATGCTCTAAAGATGGCTTACATAAAAAAGATGACATCTAAGCCAACAGATTGTGACAGTGCTACAAAGATATTCGATTATATTAACAGTATAAGCATGGCTTCTAGCGGAACCATTACACTGGTTCCTGTTGGGGACGAGGCTGTAATATATCCTGAAGCAAAATACACTATGGCCAATGCTGATATAGAAAAGCTTAATAATGAAGTTGTCGGTATAGTTGCCGCTTCTGGCTCTATCTTTAAGGGTGCTAAAACCTGGGCTGATATAATAAAGAAAGCAACTAACTTTAAGAAGAGACTGTGTAAGGAAGGCGGAAGTGCAGACCTTGATTCAGTTGATATTGACGGTTGGTTTGCTAACTGGAACCTTTGCAACACAGCACATTCTGGAAAAGCAGCATGTCAGCAGGTAATTTTGGAAACTACTTATGATCCAGATAACGATGGTGACCTGTCATTATATAATTTGACGCTTGGTAATAGGATAGCTGAATTAGAGGGTGATGAGATAAATCAGCTTCAGTACTACTTAGAGACACTTGTTGAAGTTAAGAATGCAAGGACGGAGATAGATCAAGACGGAATAGATATAGACAACAACAGAGGACTTATTAAGGATGGTAAATTTGATCTTACTAAGGCGATCTCTGATGATAAAGACGAGTGGGAAGCTCATAATGAAGGGTATGATGCGGTTGTTAAGGCTGAAGCCGATGTAGCGTCCATGAAAAAGTATCTGTTAGAGGATTTTTATAAGGGAGATGCTGTAAAGAACCTTTGCTTTGGCTTCCCTGTATCCACTGCGGCAGCTACAAACGGCGCGAAGGCAATAATCACAGATCTTAGTAAATCTGCTACCGCTGATGAAACAATAGCGTTCTTTAAGAACTCTAACGTTATAAACGTTAACCAGGGCGAAAGAACGATCCAGCAACTCTGCGTTATCTATAACAGAATAAAGCATGCAAGCGTTACTGGACGAGAAGCTTATTTGGATTTTGCAGGGGATATAGTAGATGTTCTGAAGTTAAATGAGGATATAGATATTACTCAGTATATAGATAATATTGAAGTTACAGGAGAAGAAGCGTTCAAGGACAAGTTCGCAGATGCTATGCAGGATAAAGATGATGCTGCTTTAATAAAATTATTGAGCTGCCTGTATGGTTTTGACGATATACATGATGAGTATGAGCTCGGTGAAGAGCCTAGTGAAGATGGCGAATACACCATGGCTGATGCTATAACAAGTATAGTAAAGGAGAGCGCAGGTTTTTCCACCAGCCCTGTAACAAGCGATAACGATGATGAGCTAACACCTGTTAACGATGGCGATGAAGACGAACTAACACCACCTGCTAACGGTGGTGACGAAGATCAGAACCAAGTAGCTGATGTATCAGCTGCTTTGGAAGATCTTATAAAGAGCTTCCTGACTATAGGTAATACTGATGATGAGTTTTCTGCTGCATATGCAAAAATGCTAAAGCAGTATCAAACAGATAAGACAGATAAGGACAAGCTGTTGGCTAAGTTGCAGGAACTGTTAACAGACGCTATAACTTCAAACGATAATGACTACTGGTCAACAGATCAGCACAAAAAGGATCTTGCCAAGGTCATTGAGGATGCATTTGCTATGAAGTCTGGAACTTGTACGGCCGCAGCACTTGCCGCTATCATAGCTGCAGACGAGGATATCTCTGATGAGACCGTAACAAGACTTACAGTAAAGAATGCTGATGGGGATTATTCAGACAAGGAATTTAGACTCATAATTTTTGCAAAGAATGCATATGATAAGATGACAGCAGTAGCTGCAGCGACAACTAAAAGAACAACGAATGCTGTTTATGATCCTGCTACAGGTAGTTTTAACAAAATCAACAAGACAACAAGAGCTACCAATGCAACTTATGACCCAAAGACAGGCTCATTCAAGAAAACTAGCGCTGCTGAACCAACCACGAAGACTACTGTGAGGACAACAAGATAGCTCAAGATAACGATAAAATGATTTTAAAGGGCGCCTTTGTAAAAAAGGCGCCCTTTTTTCATTCAAAAACCCGTAAATCTGTTCTAACATAGGGGGATATCGGCATCAAACCATAGAGAGGATCATTTATGAAAAAAAACATCCTTATAACCGTATCGGGTTTTATCTTTTTATTAACACTGAGCCTATATGCTGGTGACGATGATGATGTTAAGACCTTTTTATCTGCTGTAGGTTTGGATGATGTTACATCTTCTACTATTGAAACAGACTACAACTCTTTTCAGGAAGACCTTGATGATGTTGCGAGCCTGGTAAACGAAGATAATCTTGAAGATATATTTAGTGTAGCCGATATTGGTAATTTTATCGTTAAGGATAAGGACTCTTTAGCTGCTGGTATAGCCAATCTTGAATATATAAAGAACCTTACTAACATGAATGCTATTGTGAGGGAGCTTGAGAAGAACTTAAAGTCTGTAAAAAAGAAACTTGATAGTTATACTACTGATGACGACACTCAAAAAGCACTTGAGGCCGTTGTAAAATATTATGAAGATCTAAAACTGTATTTAATTGCAAAAACTGCAGAAAACTATGCCGGTATCTCTAAGGATCAAAAAGCAGAGAACGAAAAGAAATCCCTTGATTCAAAAGAACTATATAAAAAACTGAAGACTGATAAAACTGCTATAGAGGCTGCTGTTAAGGATATACCTGCCGATAAAAGAGAGACCGCTCTTGAGAAGATCAAGGATTTATATGAGGATCTGGAGGTGGAAAAACCATCTTATGAAGATGACGACGTTGTACCTCCAGTTACCTGCAATAAGAAGAAGGATGATTGCGATAAAAAGGCTAAACAGTTCATGTCTAGTTTGATAGGAAAGGGTAAGCAACCACATTATTATGATGTTCAAACCCAATTAAAGAATGACTGTGCAATCGATACAATTAGTAAGGGTGTTAGTGCAATATTTAAGGCTGGAGAAGTATTTTGCGCAAACCAGGTTAGAAGACGTGGTATGGTTCACTCAGACGGTACAGCTAATAAAAAATCATTAGCATGTCTTAGCGCTTTCAAGGTTTTTGGTAAGAATAATTCTGCCCAGATAAATAAATATATAGCCAGGTTGGATAGTGCTAGCACTATGAATTTGGCAATGTTGACTTCCGGGGCTGGTAATACGTCGCTTGGGGTGGCTGCCTTTTATCCTGACAACGTATTTAGTCCAGTTGCAACGGTTACAACTGGCACCGGTAATAACACAAACGATAATACTTCTACTACAACGACTACGACAACTTCCAATATAGGTGGTGTTGCCGATACAGGAGATGGTGTTTCAAGATATAACTCTGCACAAGTGACAAATTTTTATAACGGTGCTGGGAGTACATATAAAAATATGGGGTCTGATGCAAACTCACTAATAAGTACTTATAAACCTGTATATAACAAAATATCGAGTTTTAATTCAGATCTTTCAACTGCGATAGTTTCATCAAACCCAAGTGTTGCAAATATACCTGAAACAGAAAAGCAGTGGGCTGTGTCCACTATTAATAAGACTGCAAAAGTATCTACTATGACCCAACAGCAAAGAACTGACTATCTAAGGTTGGAGTTCTCAAAACAACAGGCTACTGTAAATTCGATTATTACACAGATGGATACTGCAAAAAAAAATATGAATACAGCTAACTTTATGGCGCTATATGGTAGTGAGTCAGACGCTCGTCAAGCTGCTTATGACTCTGCAGACTATGAACTTATGCTTAAGATGTTGGCTATACAAGGTAGAGCCGCTAGTGCAAGGCTTGGATTACTTCAAGGCTCTCTCGGTTTAGGCGGAAGAGCTCGTTATGATTGGTATACGATGAGTACCCATTATATGTATGCAGCAAACGATAACAAAGTAATGCCAAGAGCGTTAAAGCTCGATAACATAAAAACCCCTATAAATCTAAAACAGGGATGGGAAAAGGACTTTACTGCATATATAGATCAAATGACCGTAAAGTCTGCTGAGGCAAAAAAAGATATGGAACAGGCTAAAGAAAAAATAAGAAAATTTATATCACAAAAATTACCTATAGTTCCTTTTGATAAATTACCGCAACCCGGGGAGATAAAGGACGAACTCATAAACATGAGATCACTTAGGGATGCTTCTAACAAGAATCTTGAAATAATAAACAAGGCAATGGCTTATCACGATAGCAGAAAGGGTGCTTATACAGCAGATCAATATTCGATGTTTAAAAAAGAGCATGACAGTGTTACTAGTGCAATGAAGCGAAGTGTTTCTTCAATAGAAAGAGCAGAAGCTCCAGTTAATGAGGCACGTACCCTTATAAAAAACCTGTATAAAGAAGTACCTCGTGCAGAAGCATTAAAAGTTATAGCCAAGAGGATGGCAGAGGAAGGCAGGTAAAAGTCAGCTTCTTTATGTGTTGTTATCTAACCTGATCTTTTTGTAGCAAAATAGATCCTAAGCATGCTAAGTATAAACCCTATCACCGGTAGTATTGGGGTAAATAGTTTTGTGCCATAGCGAGTATCTAGTCTTGCGCCAAGATAAGCCAACAGGCCTACAACAACGGCCAGTTCAATTCCAAGGGCAATAAACTTTAAGCCATCTTGTCTGATAGTCTTTCTCCCCCGATCATATGTATATGGAGATGAGAAACTGTTTGTCCTGCATCAGGTCCGTTGTTAATTACTAGTCTAAACCCCGAAATATCTATATTCTCTTTTTTTGATATTTCCTTAACCGCATCAAAAAGCTGTTTTAATGTTAGAGAGTTGGTGTCTAGGTCTATTACTGAAGAGATGTGCTTTTTGGGTACAAGAAGGATGTGCTTTGTTGCCTGTGGGTGTATATCCTTGAATGCATAGACTGACTCATTCTCATAAACTAAAGTTGACGGTATTTCCTTATTTATTATTTTACAGAAGATACAGTCATTCATTTATTAACCCTCTCTCATTCTTTTTACATTGGCACCCAAGGATCTAAGTTTTTCGTCTATTCTTTCATAACCTCTGTCTATGTGATAAACGCGATGTATCTCTGTTACACCCTCAGCCATCAAGGCCCCAATAACTAAAGAAGCCGAAGCCCTTAGGTCTGTTGCCATAACAGGAGCGCCGGTAAGTTTTTTTATTCCATGGACTGTCGCAATGTTGCCCGAGTGTTTTATCCTTGCCCCCAGCCTAAAAAGTTCTCCTATATGGATGAACCTATTCTCAAATATCTTTTCTGTTATGGTGGTAGTACCTTCAGCCATGGACATGTAGGCCATCCACTGTGCCTGAAGATCGGTAGGAAATCCTGGGTAAGGTGCTGTTACAATGTCTACAGGTCTTATATTCTCCAAGTCAGTTGCATCAACAGTTATTGAATCTTGCTCCTCTGTTACCTTAACTCCGCTCTCCTTTAAGTTATAAAGCAATATCTCTATATGTTTTGGTACCATGTTCCTGATAATAACTTTTCCTTTTGTTGCAGCTGCGGCTATTGCATATGTCCCCGCCTCTATTCTATCTGGCAAAATATTGATAGGCCCAAGTGCACCAGGGAGACACCTGGTGTTCGTACCATGTATCGTTAAGGTGTCTGTACCAAGACCTTCTATTTTTGCACCCATCTTATTTAACATCAAACCGAGTTCAACTGTTTCAGGTTCCATTGACACGTTCCTGATTATCGATTGGCCTTCAGCAACGCATGCGGCCATCATTGCTGCTTGTGTTGCGCCAACGCTTACGAACGGGAAAACTATTTCTGCACCTTTAAGCTTGTCTGCATTTGCTATAATATATCCTTCCTCTATATTAATCTCTGCGCCAAGTTTTTGCATAACCATTATATGCAGGTCTACTGGTCTTGCTCCTATAGCACAGCCTCCAGGTAAAGATACTTTTGCAGTACCATATCTTGCTAGAACAGGACCAAGTACAGAAATAGAGGCTCGCATTTTTCTTACCAACTCGTAAGGAGCTACACAGTTAGCTTGTTTGCTGAATTCAATATATGCTGATATGTGGTCGTTCTCACGCGTCATTCTTACGTTACCACCGAGCTCAACGAGTATCTTTAATGCAAAATCTACATCACTAAGTCTGGGAAGGTTTTTAAAATGAGTTACATTTTCAGAGAGTATTGATGCCATGAGCATTGGAAGTGCGGCGTTCTTTGATCCACTTATCTCTACTGTTCCGTGTAATGGTCTCCCACCCTCTATTACTAAATAGTCCATATCTAACCTCTGAATACATCCATTAATTTAGCGTATATACCACCAAAACCACCATTAGACATTATAAGTATTACGTCGCCATTAGCAGTATTGTTAGCCAGGTAATCTATCATGTCTTCAATATTGTTATGTGTTGTAGCGTTAACCCCCTTCTCTCTAAGCTTTTTACTCACAAGTATGGGATCAAATCTTTTTTCTACTGGTACTCTTTCTGGCTGATTTACCGGTGCCAAGAGCATGTTGTCCGCATTAGAAAGAGCCTCTATAACTTCGTTCTGAAGTATATTGGTCCTGCTTGTTGCGCTCCTTGGTTCGTATAGGCACCAAACTTTTCTTGGGAAATACCAATCCTTAATGGCTTTTATTGTGTACGCCATAGCTGTCGGGTGATGCGCAAAGTCGTCTATTATGATCCTCCCGCCGGAGATACCATAAATGTCTTGGCGTCTTTTTACACCGCTAAAGGACGCTAGAGCATGGCGGACTTTTTCTTGCCCTATACCTAATTGTTTGGATAAGGCTATTACGGCAATGGCATTTAGAACATTGTGATGCCCGGGTATCTTTAATTCAAATTTTTCTTTGGAATTATCGCTATAGGCATTAAAGGTCATTCTTGGCTCAACGTTATTGTCGATATCACCGTGCACTATCTTTATGTCCCTTGCAGTAAAATCAGCTTGAATATTTGATGCGGAGAATGAAATAGTTTTACATTTTGCACTACCTATTATGTCTTTGGTATTTTTATCTTCGGCATTATATATAATAACACCGTCGCTAGGGACCATACCGACAAGTTTTTTAAAAGCGTTCTTTATTGTTTGGAGATCAGGGAATATGTCTGCATGATCGAACTCTATACCATTTATTATCAGATATTTTGCGTTATAGTGGAAGAACTTTGATTCTTTATCAAAGAACGCGGTATCATATTCATCTCCCTCTATTACAAAATATTCCCCTTCTGCAGGACGTCCCATGGTCTCAAAATCTTTTGGTACTCCACCGATGAAGAACCCCGGTTTTAAACCAGCGTTCTCGAGCATCCATGCTGTCATGAATGAGGTAGTGGTCTTACCATGCGTACCTGTTATGACCACGGTCTTTTTATCTTCAAAGAAGAACTTTCTTAAAGCTTCAGGCATAGAATAATAAATGATGTCCGAGTTCATCAACTTTTGTGCTTCAACATTATCCCTTCTTACTACATTGCCTATTATTGCAATG
>CAYVOB010000001.1:0-57301 GCA_964452945.1 uncultured Bdellovibrionales bacterium | reverse complement strand
TCTTTATCTTTTTCAAAATCTACACTAATGACATTGTTGCTGTCCTTGGGGCTGTTCTGCCATCTTTGATATTTTTTTATCTTTAAGGTCCTTTGCCAGGTTTTAGCCCTTAAATATAAGAGCCCGGTTATTAAACCACCAAGATGAGCAAGATGGCTAATAGAGGACTGCTCCTGAGAGAACAAGGATACTAATTCAATAGCACCCATGATCACGACCAGCTTAAGGGCTTTTACAGGGATAAGACCGAATACGTAAAGGACCTTGTTCTTGAATATGCTCCCGTAAGCCAACAGTAATCCAAAAATAGCACCGCTTGATCCTATTGTAGGGATCATAAACGACGACGGGTTTAGGAACGCCAACAGAACGACTGATAGCCCCGCTCCTATTCCACAGATGAAGTAGTATTTTATGAAGAATGACCTTCCCCATACCTTATAAAGTTCGATGCCAAGCATCCAAAGCATCAGCATGTTGAATAGTAAATGAAAGATGTTGCCGTGTAAGAACATATATGTAACGAATTGCCATGCATAATATTTTTTTAGCACCAGATATGGAACGATACCGAACAGCATCGTTATATTAATGTTTGCAGCAAGGCAGACGAGGTAGATCAAGTAAAGAGCTGCGTTTATATATATGAGCAGTTTTATGGTTCTTGGTGTTTTTGGGATACTCGCGACAGGCATTTATGTTCCCTCTCTTTTGCCCAAGTAACATATATTTTTTACAAATGCGAACAGATTTTATACACCGCCGTAACTTCTTGATATTAAAGGCTTAATTTGCCAGAGTTTAAATTATTGGCTAAAAATAACAAAAGTTTATACAGTTATGTGAATTGGCTTATACCACTTGACACTCAATTATTTCAGTAAGTTACAGCATTTAGACTTATGGCATAAGTATTGCAACATTAGTTTTGGGCAATTTAGTAAAACAAGGGAGTGCCTCGTATGAGCGAAAAAAGAAAACACGAACGAATAGTTCCAAACCAGAGTGTTCTTGTTAAAGAGGATACCGGTGAAATAATCAATTATTATCACGTTAAGGATATAAGCTTGGGCGGGATGTATCTTCTTAAGAAGATAAGTTCAAAGGAAGAGAGCACATCTACGTTCACGTTCCTACTTCCTGATCTTTCAGATCACAGCGTTCAGGGAGAAATATACGAGACCAGACTTGATGACAATGGCGTGTATGGTACATCAGTCAGGTTTACGGAAAATTCTACGGCAGGCAGAGTTGTAGAGGCTATAAAAAAGCTGTAATCGCGATACTTAATCTTTTATTTGTTCTAATGCTGTCTTACTTTTTTTGATCCATTCGTTGTTTGTCTTGTTTTCTTTTGCAAGCAACAAATTCTTGTTGTGTGCAGCTTTTGCTTTTTCTAACAGTGGTCTTAAGGCTATTCTTAGTTCGCTGATGTATTCCTTCTCTAAATCTTGCCCCTTTATTTTGGAAGGGATTTCCGCACTAGAAAAATCCGTATATGCTTTTTGATAGAGATCTCCGATCATGAACAAACCTTTTGAGGCAGTGTAAATATCTCCTTGTTCTAACATGTGCAGATAGGTGTCCTGGGCTTTAAGATAGTAATAAGCCTTAAGATTAACCTGATCCTTTAATGAAATAAAATATGATGAGTGTTGGGTCTCGTCATCATAACTTGTGGGAAGTTTTACGTCAGCACCTATCATAGTGTATGCTGAAGCTAGATCGTCCAGCGCCCATAATCCGAGTGAATTTATTTTATCCTCTGTATATTCCTTGTTTTGAGCGTCTGATAGTAATAGCCTTTTCCTTTCCAGAAATACTTTTGTAGCCGTCTCAAGATATTGTATGGAGTCCTTGTAGTCGGACAAAGATAGATAAGCTCCACCCATTCTTACTCTAAACTCAAACTCTTCTATTAGGGATAAAGAGCCGCTTTGGTTTTTCCAGTTCTTGAGACTGGACAATACGCAGTCCCATTTTTGCAATTCATGGCAGCAGGCCCCAATCCTGTAATATCTATCTCGGTCTAAACCATCTATTTTGTTATAAGTATCCAGCGCGATGCTATATTTTTTTGATCTTTCAAGACTAAGACCGGCATTGTACATTGCAACAGCTTTTTCTTCTTTTGAGATGCCATCAGTTTTTGCTGCTTTTAGGAAAAGGTCATAGGCTTTTTCAAATTTACCATTACTGAATTCGTCCATGCCTGTATAAAAGTCCTTTGAGGCCTCAAAACGGCTTTTTAGCGAAAAAGCCCTTGGACTTACAGCTTTTTTTTGTACTCCAGCCTGTAAAACAGTGGATATGGTTACCAGGCAATAAATCAATACGAACTTTGACATGCAGATAAATTGTAATACACTCTAGGTGTTTTTGCTAAAGGATTATTCTTTATTAAAAAAAGGAGGGTGTTGTATGTATAAAGTTACCTTAACGATTATTTGTCCTTTGCTCCTATTCACTTCTTGCTCCAGTAACAGGGCTTTCACAAAAGGAGAGTATACAGAGCCAGATAGGGTTATCCTTCTGGATGATAGGTACAACGAATCTGACATGAAGATCATGGCAGATGCTCTTGTGGAATCACTAATGAAGCACGCGATCGTAACAACACCAAAGGTCCCACCTGTGTTCCAGGTAGAAAAAGTTGTTAATTCCACTAGCGAACATATAGATATGAATTCCCTTACAGACAAGATAAGGACAGCTCTTATCAAGAGTGGCAAGGTCCAGTTCCATGATAAGGGTGAAAGGGAAACTTTGTCAGAAGAGTATGATTATCAGAATAAGAGCGGTAACGTTAATAAGACTACTGCAAAGGAACGTGGTTATCAAATAGGCTCTGATTATATATTGTCAGGTGATTTTTCATCGAATGTGCAGGAGCTTGGTGCAAAAAAGGTTGTTTATTACAAGCTAACACTTAAAGCCACAGACATAAAAACCGGCATAATAAGCTGGACCGACGAAAAGGAAGTAAAAAAGCTGTTCAAAAAACGCTCTTATGCAATGTAAAAGAACGGCGTCTTTTGCCGTACATATTTTTATTCTGCTGCTTTTGTCCTCCTGTTCTAGCTATATGACTGAACAAGGCGGCTTTTTCTCTAAATTTAACCGAGGCTACTTTCAAGAGGCTGCTGATATGTTAAAGGAGCAGTCTGAAAAGGAAGGTAAGGATCAAATACTTTTTTTATTAGATAGGGGCTCGGCCCTTTTTGAGGCACATAATTATAAAGAGGCAATAGAGGTCCTTGCCCAAGCAGAAAGACTTACAGAGATAAAGGACTATACAAAAATAAATGAGGAAGTCCTTTCCGTTATCACCACAGATAATTTTAAAATGTATTATCCCTTGGACTACGAATTGATAATGATAAATACGTATCTTGCTCTTTCTTATTACGCTACTGGTGATTATGAAGGTGCTCTCGTGGAGTGCAGAAGGATAAATAATCTTGTATATAAATTAAAACAAAAAGGCATGAACGCTTTTGAAGAAGTCCCTATCGCATGGTACATATCAGCTACGATATATGAAAAACAAAAAAAATTTGGCGATGCTTTTATTGACTATAAAAAAGTTCTTGAGTTGTCTCCCGACTTTAAACAGGTTATCTTTGATGCTTATAGGACAGCAAGACTTTCTGGTAATACACAGGCTGCAAATGAAATAGAAGCTGGTCACCCCGGACTTGATCTTAAGGAGTATCTTAAAACAATAAAGGACAAGAAACTTGGTTCTATAGTTGTTATTCATTTTGATGGTGAGATACCTATAAAGAGAAGGAACCCTAACAATAATATGCTGCCGGTATTCTATACCAGGACCCACGGTAAAACATATCTTACTGTTAAGGATCTTAAAGGAGATGAACTGGGCACTACATCAGAAGTCCTTGACCTTGATGTAATCGCCAGAAAGAACCTGGACGAAAGGTCAGGCAGGATAGTGGCAAAACGATTGCTGGGCATAGGGACTCAGGTGGCTATCGGTTATGGCGTTGCAAAAGCCACTAAGAACGATTCACTTGGTATTTTGGCTGGGCTTCTGGTCAACGCAGCTGCTACTCCTGATCTAAGAAGCTGGTCAACGTTGCCAAGAAGTTTTCAGGTCTTAAGGATCTATCTTCCGGCAGGTGAGCAAAAGGTAGAGTTTGATCTGTCGTACGGTAAAAAGATAGAGCGTGATGTCTCTGTTAAGGCACAAGAAACACAGATATTGATGTATCGTTCTATGTAATATCCATAAATAATCTGACTTTATATTGCATAGTTACAGGCTATATGGCTGCCGTGTGACTTGCTTATGTCAATTATTGATGAGACCTATTTGTTTTACCATTATTTTTTTGGCTTGTTTTATTTATGCGCTTTTTGTTGGACAAGCCAAAGGACAACTTAAATATCCTGCTCGTTCTTGTTCATATCATCAGTTAGAGCAGCCAGGTAATGAGTCGCTATATCCTTCTATTTATTCAAAACTTTTTCTAGGATGTAAACCAAGAACATCAATTGACCGTGATGCAATGGCACTTTTTTACAGGACTGGAACAGGGCACCTTTTGAGTATATCTGGGCTGCATTTAAGCGGCATGTTCCTGCTTATATATTTATTCTTGAATTCCATCTTCTATATTTGGTCATGGAGAAGGAAAAGCTCTTACCAGCCATATTTTAGGTTATCTATGCTGTTTGGCTTGTTGGCAGTTCTGGCATATATGCTGGCAATTGGTTTTGAGGTACCGCGTTTGAGAGCGTTTATCATGCTGTTGTTTACAGCAGTATCCTTTATTTTTATTATGTTCAGGAACAAGTTCGTTGTGCTGGCTTTGGCTGCCAGCATTGTCCTTGTTGTTACACCTGGTGCGGCCTATTCGTATTCGTTCTATTATTCATTTATATGTGTCTTTGCCATTTTTATTTCGCCTTCTAAGAAAAATTTTAATGTGTGCATCATGATATTCGCCTTCCTAATACCCCTGAACCTTCATAGTTCAGGTGTTCTTGATCTTAGCTCTATATTCGTTAATTTTATTGTAATACCGATTTTTGTTTTTATTTACTTCCCTGTACAGGCTGTTTTATTTGGGTTCTTTGGTACCACGATCCTTCTAATGGATAAATTAACCGAGTATCTAATTCACATATTGTCTTTTATGGATATTTTTGGCGCAAAGATAAGGATGCATCTTCCACTTGTGGATAATGTGGAAGCGGTGCTTCTGTATATTGTGCTTATCTTCGCAATCTTTATTATGTTTCGTAAGTATGGTCTTGACAGGAAAAAGGTTCTTTTTATTTATGTGTCTTTTGTATCGATAGCGATCTTCTATTCAACGTATGTTTACTTAAGATATCTTAATTATACAGATACAATTAAGGTGTTCAACTTGTCTAAACCCAGACGCTATAATGGAAGTGGCGATCTGATCCTTGTAAGCACTGGAGGTTTTAATATACTTATAGATACTGGGTACGGAGATATCAGTGTAAAGAATGCTTTAAAAGAACTTCGTAGAGCAAAGATCTCCAGTATAGATTATCTAATACTGTCACATAAGGACGTAGATCATATCGGTGGTCTGGATTATTTGATCAATTCATCAGGTCTTGATGTAAAGAAGATCTTGGTTTCGCCATGTATGTATTCACATAGAGATGGACTGTACCTTAAACGTAGAGTTCATCTTGTGTGTAATGACAGCATGTTAAATTTGGACAAACATAGGAGAGTGGAATTTTTACATCCTTCTTGTACAAAGAGGACTGCTTGTAGCAACGATACTGCTATAGTATCCATAATGAGCATGAACGATAATAAGGTTATCTTTACTTCAGATGTGCCTGTGGGCTTGTTAAAAAAGTTACCGGACTTGATAACACTAAATGACCTTTCCAGGACCATTTTCCAGTTCCCGCATCATTGTAGTTCAAAAGATGACCCTTCAGGGCTTTTTAATTCAAGACCTTTGTTGGGCTTTTGTACAAGGGCTCAAGAGTTACTTAAAAGCGGTGTAAGGCCTGATAGATATGGCTTTCCTGTTCTGATGACAGGTAGTTTCGGTAATATAGAGATCAAATTTCGCAAAGAACAGATTAAAATTTCTTTCCAAAAAAATTCAAAAGTATATAATTTCAATTAAGGGATGTCGGAAAATACAAGTTCCAGTTCGTATGGAAGTTGCTGGGGGGACTAATGGCTGTACCACGCGCAGAGCACGTTGTTGAAACTAGGTCGGAGAACGGGGTTCTTAACCTAAATAATTTCAAAACAAAAAAACTTTTTTCAAAGGTCAGAACGCTGGGGTTTGGTTTGCTTTCCAGCGGTGTAGCAAGTTCTGTGGTTAAATCACCACTGACGCTTATAGATGCACCAAAAGGCGCGATAGACCTGAACGACCCTGTGCTCCTTCTTGCATTGGACATCATAGGTCAGGGCAAAGGAATCCTGTATATAAGTTTTAACTCTCCTAGAGAAGAAGTTTTGGCCAAAATGGTTATGGCCCTTAGTGGTGTTAATGAAACCATGGTAAAAAAAGGTGCCTTCATAGGAGAAGCTCAAGCTGCCTTTGAAAAAGCATGTTCCATAATCTATAATTCAAATTTTCATGTCGCAGAAGGCGAGATATCAAGTAATTTCTGGATCAACGTTCATACGTTGAAAGAAAAGAACCTTATAGACGTAGTTTTGATAGACGATCTGCAATCACTTAGCTTTGATATAGCCAAGGCCTCAGAGAATGGTTTTCAGGATGTCTTGGAACATTTTAATGAGATGGCATTGAACGTTGGTATACCTGTAGTCCTTGTTTCAAGGACGCCGGCTAAAAATGCTTAAATCCTTTTAGAGTATTCAATGTGGTCGTTTTGCCATTTTTGTTAAGACATACGAGTGCCTTCGTGCTTTTGCCCACTACACGGCCGATCTTTATAAGACCTTTTACCATGGAAAGATGTTTTTCCTGGCCGGTTATAAGTAGTTGGTAGTCTTCTCCGCCATAGAGCGCAAAAGCTAATGGGTCAAGATCTTGTACTTTGCATAAACGTGCGAGCTCTTTGTGGATGGGTATGTTGTCGAGTTCAATAGAAACTTCGCTTTGATGAGAGATGTGGTATAGTTCACTTACGAGACCGTCGCTGATATCTATCATTGAGTTGGCATGTTTTGCGGCTTTTATTCCCTCTGCGATCTTTGCCTTTGGGTTCTTGTGGGCCTGTTCCAAAATCTTGAAACTCTTGATACCTTTTTTAATGGCGTATAGCCCAGCCATGCTCAATCCGGTAGGTCCGCTTATATATATAGCGTCGTTAATTTTTGCTCCATTCCTTTTTATGGGTCTTTTGCAAGAGCCGAATACAGTTATGCTTAAGGAAAGTATGCTCGAATATGTTGTGTCTCCGCCGACCATTGTTATGCGGTGTCTTAGAAGAGACTTTTTTATACCGTCGATGAGAGCAGGTATTTGGGCATGTTCTGGAGTTGCGATAGCAAGCACCATGTATAATGGTTCTCCGCCCATAGCGGCGATGTCAGAAACGGCAGCTTCTGCACATCTCTGTCCTATTTCCTTAAGGCTGAAATACTTTTTATCGAAGTGAACTTTATCAGAAAAAGTGTCTACAGTTACCAGTAGCTTTTTACCGCCAAAGTCAAGCACAGCACAGTCGTCACCGATACTTTGAACCGGCAATTTTTTGATTATTTTATTAATGCAAACAAACTCTTTTCCTAGTATATTGGGCAGTGTCATTTTCATAAAACAAAAATACAGTCTATTTTTCGGAGTGTAAAGTGGAGCTTGCGTTCAGTAAAAGAGTAAATTCAATAAGGGAACTTATATTCAGAAAACTTGATTCGCTTAGGAATGGAGACCCTGATCTAATAGATCTAAGCAGAGGGTTACCATTAGGACTACCTCCAAGAGAGGTTTTGTACGAGCTTAACCTTAGGCTGAAATATCCAGAGAACCACATCTACACCGTCGAAAAGGGATTAAAAGAGTTTAGGAACGAGGTAGCATATTTTTATAAGGATAGATATGATGTTGATCTGGACCCAGAAACAGAAGTCCAGATATTGATGGGTGGTAAAGAGGGGCTTTCTGCCATTGCACAGGCCTGTGTTGACCCAGGAGAAGGTGTTATTATCCCTGATCCTTCTTTTCCTGCCTATGTTAATTGTGTGCTTTTAGCGAGTGGTACGCCAATAATGCTGCCTCTTAAAGAAGAAACGAAATATGTACCTACAAAGAAAGATCTTGAATCAGTTCTGAAGGGTAAGGTCAAGTTAATGTACATAAACTATCCTCATAACCCAACCGGTGCGTCCTGCTCTTTGGATGATTTTAAACTATTCGTTGAATTTTGTAATAACAACAATATTGTTGGTTGTTACGATGCTGTATATAGGGACCTTTCTTTCTCCAAGCACCCGACCTTGCTACAGATAAAGGGGTCAAAAGATTCCTGTGTGGAAATAGGTTCATTATCCAAGACCTTTGACATGGTGGGTTGGAGAATGGCTTACATGGTTGGTAACAGGGATGTGATAGCCCAGGTTAGAAAAGTTAAATCAGCAATAGATGTCGGACAATTCGTCCCCGTTCAATATGCCGGCACTTTGGCACTTAAAATGACATCTTATATAGATTCTGTAGCAAAGGAATATTCTGAGAAGATGAAGGCTGCTCATGCGATACTTAGAGAGAAAAATTATGACTTTTTTCCGTCTAATGCTGCATTCTTTGTTTGGGTTAGGCTTCCAAAGGGATATACGTCGTCTGAGCAGTACATAAGGAAAATATGGGAAGATAAAAAATTACTTTTGATGCCAGGCATAGGCTTAGGTCAGAATGGTGAAGGTTTCTTTAGGGTGTCCACTACACCTCCGATGGAAAAAATAGTTACGGGTCTTAAACGCCTGGATAGGATATAAGTTTATGGGAATATTCGTTCTTAAATTCGGCGGGAAAACAATAGCCAATGTCGAGAAAATGAGGCTGGCAGCTACCAGGGTACAGGACTGCCTCGATAATGGCAAACAGGTCGTTGTGGTTGTATCTGCAATGGGGGACGAGACAGATAGGCTGATCGAACTTGCTGCAACAGTTGATGGTTGTGGCTACAAGAGAGAATTGGACCATTTGTTGTTCACCGGCGAGGTAAAATCAGCTGCCTTGTTAACGATGGTGCTAGTCGGCATGGGGATAAAAGCAAAATCCATGAATTTTGCCAACATAGGTATAAAAACAGATTCTGAACATTTTAACGCAAAGGTAAAGGAAGTTGATGCATCCAACATAAGAAAGCTCCTTGATGAAGGTTTCGTTCCTGTAATACCTGGGTACCAAGGGATGAACTGTGATGGAGAGGTTACAACGTTGGGGAGGGGTGGGTCGGATATAAGCGCCGTTGTTGTGGCTTCTGAACTTAAGGCAGAGCAATGTGTATTATTCAAGGATGTTGGTGCTATATTTGACGACGATCCAAAGGTTAACGACAACGTAACTAAATTCGATAAGCTTACTTACAATGAGCTTTATGAAATAGTTAATAAAGGCTGCAAGGTCGTCTGCAAGGATTCCATTGCAATAGCAAGAATGAACAATCTTGTGATATCAATAGCGAACCCTGAAACGTTCAAGATAGGAACGGTCATAAAGTAGGGAAAGAGGTTAAGTTATGAAATTAAATGAGATCGTTGGAAAATTGAAAGTTTTCTGTTCGGAAAATATCTCCGATATAGAGATACGGGATATAGAATATGATTCAAGACAGGTGCAAAAAGGCATGCTGTTCTTTGCGGTCAAGGGCGAACAGGATGATGGTAACACTTTTATAGACGAGTCCCTGGATAGAGGTGCTGTATGCATTGTCGCCTCAAGTAATTATTACGAGGCTGCAAAAAAAGGGTCTAACCCTGCTTACAAAAATAGCTTTGACAGGATCATGAAGGAAAAGGTGCCATTGATCATAGTAAAAGATGTTGTAGATGCCGTATCAAAGGTCTCTGCTTTCTTTTATTCCTATCCATCTAGGGATTTAAGTGTAATTGGTATAACCGGTACCAACGGCAAGACATCAACAACATATCTTTTGGAAACCATATTCAAGACGGCTGGTTTTAGCCCAGCTGTAATAGGTACAATACTTTATAGATATGCGGGTAAAGAGATAAAAGATATAGAATATACAACGCCAAAATCCCTCTATATACAAAGGGCGCTCAAGGATATGGAAAAAAGCGGGGTCACACATGTCGCCATGGAAGTATCCTCTCATGGTATAGCTCTTGGCAGGGTCAGCGATATAGATTTTGATGCTGCAATATTCACTCACCTTACAAGGGATCATATGGAATTTCACAAGGATATGGAAGACTATTTTACAACAAAAAAGAGGTTGTTCACCGAGATATTGAACAAAAGCACAAAAAAGGACAAAGTGGCCATAATAAATGTCGACTGTCCATATGGAGCAAGGCTTGTTGAGTTCGTAAAACTTGTAGCAGGTGTAAAACTGTTTACCTACGGTTTTGACAAAAAAGCAGATGTTTACGTAGATGAACATGAGTACACCGACCATGGCTCAAGGTTCACTGTAAGGGATGGCAGTAAGGCATATGATTTTGAGCTTTCTTTGATAGGCAAACACAATATCTATAATGCTCTTTCGTCCATAGTCTTGGCAATGAAGTTCTACGGTATAAAATACGAGTTAGTAAAAGAGGCGTTGTCAAAGGACATCGTCATCCCCGGCAGACTGGAAAGAGTTGAAAAGGGGTATAACATTTTTGTAGACTATGCTCACACAGATGATGCATTATTCAATGTCCTTTCTGCGTTGAGGAATATATTCCCTGAGAAAAAGATAATAACTGTTTTTGGTTGTGGTGGTGACAGGGATAAAGGAAAACGTCCAAAAATGGGCAAGGTAGTGTCGGACCTTAGCGATTATGCGATCGTTACTTCAGATAATCCTAGGCACGAAAAACCTTTGAAGATAATAGAGAGTATAACAGCAGGTATGAGACCAAATATTTACGAGGTGATCCCTGACAGACAAGAAGCCATAAAAAAAGCCATCAATATAATGAACAAGGAAAATGACGTAGTCCTTATAGCAGGCAAGGGTCACGAGACATATCAACTAATCAAAGGTGTAAAGCATGATTTTGACGACAGGTCTGTTGCGAGACTTTTTATACATAAGTGAGACATAGTAGGTTATAATCGTCTGATGGAGGGTCTTTAAAATGTCTGATGTTGAAAATGTTGTAAAGGAAGTGAATGATGTCTTGAGGGCATATAATTATCTTGATCAAGAAGACGAAGACATAGAGTTGAATGAGATACCTTCATTGATAAGCCATATCCTTCTGCTAAGAGTCTTTACGCAAGAAGCGGTGAGATTTGGTATTCCATATGAAGATATAGAGAATTTTTGTGATTTTTCTGTCGATTATCTTTCTCAAAGACAGGAAGCTGGTGATGATGTCAGCAGTGTAGATATAGAAGAGATAGTCGATGCATTCAGGTCCAAGGGATTAAAACACTAAGGAGAACGTGTTATATGGCTATTGGGGGCAATGCTCTTGGTAATAAAAGGGTCTTTGAGGCTACCATAGCGAATTTTTTGGCTCCGGTAAGGGAGTTCCTGGACGATAGCTCTGTTACAGAAATACTGGTAAACGGCCATAAGAATATATTCATAGAAAGAAAAGGAAAGTTGGTAAAGACAGAAGCCAAGTTTGAGGACGAAGGTTCTTTGCAGGCTGCTGCCAGGAATATTGCTCAGTTCGTCGGACGACCTTTGGATGATCAGAATCCCACACTGGATGCAAGGTTGCCTGATGGGTCCAGAGTTCACGTTGTACTGCCTCCTGCTGCAAGAAATGGCACAACGGTAGCGATAAGAAAGTTCTTTAAGGTAACTCTTACTTTAAAGGATCTTATTAATTACGGCTCGGTCTCTGTGGATGGAGCAAGATTCATAGATGTCTGCGTATTCCTTGCAAAGAACATAATAGTTTCTGGAGGTACTGGTTCAGGTAAAACCACCCTGCTTTCTTGTGTTGCGTCCAGAATACCGAAGTCACAAAGGATAATGGTCATAGAGGATTCTGCAGAGCTCCAGATCAATAGTCCGCACGTAGTTAGTTTTGAAACACAGGCGCCCAACGAATATGGTAAAGGTGCTCTTGCTATACGTGATCTTTTAAAATCTGCACTTAGGTTAAGACCAGACAGGATAATTGTAGGTGAAGTAAGAGGGGCCGAAGCGCTAGACCTTATTTCTGCGATGAATACCGGACATGCTGGTAGTATGGGCACCGTTCATGCTAACACCCCTATGGAAACCCTGGTCAGACTAGAGACACTTGCAATGATGACGGAGACAGAGGTACCTGCAGCTGCGATTAAGGCACAGGTTGGATCCGCTATAAATATAGTTATAGCGACCGCAAGGCTTTACGATGGCAGTAGAAAGATAATGGAAATAAGTGAGGTCCTTGGTGTGGATGATCGTGGAAGGTATCAGACTAAAGATATTTTTAGATTCGTTCAAAAAGGGCGAACGGCCGAAGGAAATATAATAGGAGAGATGCAGCCCACAGGTTATATACCAACTTTCTATGAAGAAATAGAAAGGAACAATATCCCTTTCTCAAAAGATAAGTTCAACGCTCCATCGTCTTGATCATTTCTTGATGTATAAGACCGTTTGAAACCACTATCTCTTTGCTATAGATAGAAAATTTATCTCCGTTATAGGAACTGACCTTCCCTCCAGCCTCCGTTACCAGTAACGCACCCGCTGCAACATCCCAAGGGTTTAAGGTCTTTTCATAGAATCCATCATATATACCTGCAGCTACGTAGCAACTGTCAAGTGCAGCTGCACCAAAGCGTCTTATGCCATGGCATTTTACAGAGAATTTTAAGAACAGATCCAGCGCTTCTTTTAATTTATCTCTTCTCATGTAGGCGAATCCAGTTGCAAGCATTGCAGTCGAAAGTTTTTTTGTCTTTGATACGTATATCCTGGAATTGTTCCTGTATGCTCCACCGCCTTTTCTACAATTGAACATCTCTTTTTTTATAGGATCGTATACAACTCCAACTACGACTTCTTTGTTGATCTCTAAGGCGATACTTATATTAAAATGTGGAACGTGGTGAAAGAAATTTGTAGTGCCATCGAGTGGATCGATTATCCACCTGCTGTTGCCTTTATACCTGTTGCCTCCTTCTTCAGCGAATATACCAAAATCCGGTGTTTGTTTTCTGAGGAATGAGGATATTGCTTCTTCGGATTCCATATCGGCTTTTGTTACAAAACCAGCCCCTTTTTTTATGTCATAGGCAGCTATTTTCTCAAAATGCTTAAGTAGTATCTTGCCGCCTATCTCGGTAGCCTTTATGGCTATGTCCTTGTATCTCTCAAGCTGTTTCATCTGAGCTTACCTTTTTTGATTTTTGTATGGAAAAAGATATTATTTTAGTTTCTAGCGTTGTTGAATATCCTGCTCTTTCAAGTTCATCTTTAATAGGAAGGTCAAATCCAGATTCGCTCAGCAGTATGATAGTCTCTGGTTCTATATTGAGGACCTTTTTTATGTCATTCATAGTTAACATGGCAGAATCAGCTAGGAATAAGCCTATTTTATGTTTCCTTCCTGGAGGAGTATATTTATAATTTTCAAAGTCTACGATGAATTTTTCTATATTGTCATTTAGGACGAGGCAGTTGTTGGTCCTGTTGATCCTTAGATTTTCCTTTGCTTCAACAGAAGAATGTTTTTTTGTGTCAACACAATACAGTCTGTTGTAAAGATGAGCTACGTGGAGAGGGATAAGGCCCGAGTGGGTGCCTATGATGATGGCATTCCTTGTTTTACCCCTTGGGCACAACTCTCTCAATTTTCTGTACAAGGCGATCTGTCTTTTATCTTTTATTGGTGACATTGGTGTTACCAGGAACTCATAGCCATTGATGTTGTCCTTTATGCAGGTTTCTCCGCCGACATGGCTATATTTACCATTGAACTCGGTATATACAGAAAAGATATCTTTATTGTGTTCCATGATCAGCTCAGCAGCTTTTTTAAATTTTATATGTTGGTCCCTGGCAAGATGTATGATTAGTAAGTTCTCTTCTCCAGATGCTGGGATTGTTGACACATCCTTTATTTGTTTTTTAAAATCATCAGGTAGTATCTTTAACATCTTGTTCTTTTCCATTAGTTTAACACCGGTGTTATAAAATTTATTTTTGGACCATTTTTTACTTCAACTCTTGCTTGTGGATGCTTAAGTTTTATTATCTCCCCGTCTACACTATAACCGCCGTCTACATGCAGGGTCATTATGTTTGCCTTGCTTACCAGTCTTTTGGGTTTCCATTCTTCATCATCTGTTGGTTTGAAGAATTTTATCAAGTTATAGTTCTTTTTCATTGGTTCCCCATCAACCATAAAAAAGAAACGGTCATCCTTTAATTCTTTTAATGCGAACGGGGAGAAACCAAGCACCAGGTTCTCCAAAGACGAAACAAGGGTTATTAGGTAAGGGAACTCAAATTCCCTAGAGTCTATAACGATCTTTGAGGGGGTGTACGTATATATTGAACGCGCCTGAGCATCTTTTGTAAGCCATGCTGCCATGGAGGAGAAGATAGCCTTTGCGGCACTTCTTTTACCGCCCTCTGGATATGAATAATAGAGATTCAATAGTTTGTAACCGCATCCGGCTATAAAAACAAATCCATACTTTGGTTTCTCATTTTCTTCGGAACTTATCTCTAAAATATGTTTTGATGTCACAATTGGTTTTTTGTGTTGTTCCATTGCCATGTTGAACCAGCGGACAGCCTTGTAGGGTGAAATATCCAGGCCAAGGTTCTTGGATAACATGTTCATTGTACCGCTTTTCAGCGGTATTATATAGGGACTGTAATCTCTGTAATGGTATATCAGGGTGCTGATCAATTTTTGATGAGTGCCATCTCCGCCATTAGAGAATATCACTGATATCTTTTTTTCCCTGAACTCAGCTACTGTATCCTTTAATTCTTCAAGACTGGAAGTGTCCCTTAACAAACATCGGTCATCTCCCCCTAAGATCTTATATAAGTCGTTGGAGTCGACCAATGTTTTCCTGTTCTTTTTTGCATTGCCGTTCGATATTAGGCCGACAGGGTAATTTATATCCATGACATTTTTTCGTTTATCATGTTAATATGAAATGAACAAATGAAAGTAGCCGTAGTGCAATACGACATAGCCTGGGAGAATCCGACCCTAAATAAACCTAAAATTACAGGTTTTATAAAAGACTTGGACTGTACAGATGTTGACTGGATAATATTTCCGGAAGCGACGCTGACTGGTTTTTCCATGGACCCTCATATGACCGATACCACGGACGCTGATATGGAGTTCTTTAAAGAAATAGCAGAGCTCAAAGAGTCTTATGTCACATTTGGGGCCTTTAGGGATAAGAAGAACAATCTCTTTACTTTTTCTCCTTCTGGAGAACTCGTGAATTCATACTCAAAAATGCATCTTTTTAGTTATGCCGACGAGCAGACCGTTTATAAGGCTGGTACCGAACAACGTAGGTTCAAAGTATTTGATCTTAACGTTACACCATCAATTTGTTACGATCTAAGGTTCTCATATCTTTATTGGGATAGTGCCGCAGAAACAGATGTGTTCCTTGTATCTGCCAATTGGCCTGAAGCAAGAAGGGAACACTGGGTTACACTTCTGAGGGCAAGAGCAATAGAGAACCAATGCTTCGTGATCGGTGTAAATAGGGTTGGGAAAGACCCAAAGGTCAGTTATTCAGGGGATTCAATGGTGATCGATCCCTTTGGCAGAGTGGTACTGGCTTGCGGGTCTAGGGAAGGTGTTTTTAAAGCCGAGTTGGAGAAGGATCTGGTATCTATGACTAGACGGACTTATCCTTTTATTAATGATCGCATTAAAAAATCTTGAAAAAAAATCCATTAGAGTATAAAAGCTTTGTGACCTGCTTCTAGTGTGGGGGTGTAGCTCAATTTGGCAGAGCATCTGATTTGCACTCAGAAGGTCAGGAGTTCGATCCTCCTCACCTCCACCAACTAAACCTCAATTTCATTGGGGTTTTTAGCCTACAGAGCCATAATATTGTCAGTGGTTGTTGACACTGGCAGGCCAGTTTGACTTTAGGGCCCCCTTATGCTAGTATGCGCGAACTGAGATAAATCAATATATTTAAGGATTTACGTTAAATGAAGCGTGTTGTTAAGACAAAGAAAGTTAAATCCAAATCCAAGCCTAAGCCAAAGGTGAAGGCTAAACCTAAGGTAAAGGCAAAAGCTAAAGCTAAAGCTCCTCTTAAGATAAAGATAGAGCTTAAATCTAAACCCAAGGTTAAGGCTCCATTACAAAAGACCTACCAAGTAGTAAAGAAGGCGGTCCCTGAATTTAAAGAGGTAAAGAAGCAACAAGTTCCAGTCAACATACCATTCAATATAGGTGATTATGCTGTCTATCCTGCACATGGTGTCGGTAGAATAGAGGCTGTTGAAACAAAGAATATAATGAATGAGAAAATGGAATTCCTTGTTATAAATATCATTGATACAGGAATGAATGTTCTCGTACCTGTAAAGAATATAAATAATGTCGGGCTTAGGCAGGTAATAAAGGGTGCAAAGGTCAAGGACGTTTATGATGTGCTTAAAGAAAAAAAACGTAGCGTGATGGGCCCGACCTGGAACAGAAGATATCGTGAATATATGGAAAAAATTAAGTCGGGTTCTGTTTTTGAGATAGCAGAAGTTTTGAGGGACCTTATAGTGCTCAAGAAGGAAAAGGAACTTTCTTTTGGTGAGAGGAAAATGCTTGATACCGCAAAGACCCTTCTTATAAAGGAGCTTGCGCTTGCAAAAGGCATTAATGAAAAGAAAATAGAAACAGAGATGTTGAAGATATTCTCTGAACTTTGATTATGAATGTCGCTGTAATATTGTCTGCAGGTTCTGGTAAAAGATTTAAAAACGAAACACCTAAACAGTTATTGCCATTTAATGGTTCTACGGTCCTGTCAGAGAGTATTAATAAGTTTGGAAATTCAAAACACATAGACGGACTTGTTGTGGTTTCACATCCAGACCACATTGATAGGATCAATGAGCTGGCTCGCTCTTGTAAAAAAATACTTGCTGTTGTTGCTGGTGGTGTCAGAAGGCAGGACTCTGTATTCAACGCATTAAAATGGATAAAGGAACATTCCAGCTGTAATAAAGTATGGGTGCACGATTCGGCTCGTCCACTTTTTAGTGAACGATTAATCGAGAGGCTTTATGTGAGCTCTTTGAAAGAAGATGCAGTTATACCGATAATACCTTCTAGTGATACATTGAAAAGGATCGAGAATGGTTTTGTAGCCGCTACACTTGATAGATCGAACATATATAGGATCCAGACCCCTCAAGTGTTCAGTTTTGAGAAGCTTTATAATGCATATATAAAGTTTTCGGATACTATTGATGCAACAGACGATGCCTTTCTTATGGAGCATTTTGGTGTTAAGATCTTTACTGTGGAGGGTGAAGCAAACAATATTAAGCTCACGTTTCCTGTCGATATAAAGATAGCTGAGCTTTTAATTGGTGCTTCAAATAAACTATGAACTCGATAGTGGTTGGTTTAGGTTACGACAGTCATAAGATAGAGCGTGGCAGGAGATTGGTGCTTGGCGGTCTTGAGATAAGATCAGATTTTGGGATGGCCGGACATTCAGATGCTGATGTCCTTTGTCACGCTGTAATAGATGGTTTGCTTGGAGCTTGTGGAAAACCTGATATTGGTTGTTTTTTCCCTGATAACGAGCCTAAATGGAAAGATGCAGATAGTTTGGTGCTGTTAAAGAGCGTTACCGCTTTGGTAAGGTCAGAGTCAGTTAAAATAAATTATGTAGATGCAGTGATAATAGCTGAAAAACCAAAGATAGCACCATTTGTAGAGAATATAAGGAAGAACCTGGCGTCTGCTTTAGGGATATCTTTTGAAAGGGTTAATATAAAGGCAAAGACCAACGAGGGAATGGGTTTTGCTGGACGTGGAGAAGGGATAGTCGCCATATCCAACGTTACTGTTGAGAGGGTCTTTAATGAATGATGCTGCTTGTAGCGCAAGGTTAAGATTTGCTCCTTCGCCAACCGGAGGATTGCATCCCGGTAATGCAAGGATAGCTGTATTCAATTGGCTTTTCTGTAAGAAAAATAATGCTACATATGTTCTAAGGATAGAGGACACAGATATTGAAAGATCGACCTTGGACCATGAAAAAGGAATAATAGAGGATCTTAAATGGCTGGGTATAAGTTGGGATGAGGGTCCTTTTAGACAGAGTGAGAGAACGAGCAGATATAAAGAGATCTGTGAATTATTGTTGAAGAAGGGTTGGGCATATAAGTGCTGGTGTACTGATGAAGATCTTGAAGCAGAAAGAATTACGCAGTTAAAGGCAGGGAAACCTCCCCGCTATTCTGGTAAATGTAAAAAGGACCAGGGCAAAGAAGGTCCTTTCGCTATACGATTTGATGTTGAACGGTTTTGTTCCGAGTTTGGATCAAAAATAGAATTTCCCGACCTTATCAGGAATAAGAAAAACGACACGCTGTCTCAATCAGCAAGAGGAATGGGCGATCTTGTTATCATGAAGAGATTACAAACACCGACATATAATTTTGCTGTGGTAATAGATGATATGGATATGAATATTACTCATGTGTTTAGAGGAGAAGACCATATAAGTAATACCTATAGGCAGATAATGCTTTTTAGGGTTATTGCAGATGTTCTTGCCACTGAATGTAAGATCCCTCATTACGGTCATCTTCCCATGTTACTTGCTCCAGATAAAACCAAACTAGGCAAGCGTAATGGAGGGATACCTATACACGAGTATAGGGAAGCGGGATATCTTTCTGACGCCATATTTAACCATTTGGCTTTACTTGGAGGGCTTTATCAGGACATATCAGAGACCGAAGAAAGAACTGTCCTCATAGACAAGTTCGATCATAATAATGCCGCACCATCAGCCTGTGTGTATGATCTTTCAAAGCTTAATTCTATAAACTCGATGTTCATCGCCAAAAAAGACCTGGATGAGCTAAAGAACATACTTGTTGCAACTAATAAACTGCCAAGGGAACTCTTGTCTGTTTATGATGATGTAGTTCTTAAAAAAATACTAGCTGTTAGCAGGGATGGTGCCAAAACCCTTGAAGATATAAGAAGGACCATGGAGATTTTTATTGATCCGGTTGTTAGTAATGGACTTTTATCAGCCCTCTCGGATGAACAACGGAGCCTGTTTGATAACGTTAGAACGATTATACTGAAGGACCCCTCGGTTCTTACTGGTAGTAATTGGATGGTGTTCAAGACTAACGAATTAAAAAATCTGACCAGTTTATCCGGTGGAAAACTCTGGAAGACTTTAAGGATCATACTGACCGGCAGGGATTTTGGTCCTCCTTTGGACGAGATAATGTCAAATATAGATCCAACAATATTGAAGAATAGAATAAGCAAATATGTTTAAACTTGTTTCTGGATATGATCCTTGTGGTGATCAGCCTCATGCCATAGAGCAGCTAGTGGAGAAACTACAAAGAGGTGATCGCAGTAATGTCCTGCTTGGTGTTACTGGTTCAGGCAAGACATTTACAATGGCTAACGTTATTTCTAGGCTTGGCCGTCCAACGTTAATAATTGCTCCGAACAAAACACTGGCAGCCCAGCTTTTTGAAGAGATGAGACTGCTATTTCCTAAAAATGCTGTTTCATATTTCGTTAGTTATTATGATTATTACCAACCTGAAGCATATATTCCAGCTACCAATACATATATAGAAAAAGACAGCGCAATAAACGATGAGATAGATAAATTAAGGCATGCTGCAACAAGTTCACTGCTAACAAGGCGTGATGTCATAATCGTTGCTTCTGTTTCTTGTATATACGGTCTTGGTGCTCCAGATGAATACGCTAACATGAGCACCACTATTACAACGGGTCAGAAAATAAAAAGGAACGATCTTTTGTTAAAACTTGGTGAGAACCAGTATAAACGTAATGATTCTGATTTTTTAAGAGGTACTTTTAGGGTTAGGGGTGATGTTTTAGAGGTGCTTCCGGCTTACGAGGAGACCATAGCGTTCAGGATAGAATTCTTTGGTGACACAATAGAACGATTGACTGTTTTTGATCCGCTTACATCAGAGGTAATATCAAGGACGGAAAAGATCGTCGTATATCCAGCCAGCCATTATGCAACAAGAAGTGATATTACACGCAAGGCTATAAAGAACATACAGTTGGAGCTAAGGGATAGAATAGTAGAGTTAAGATCACAGATGAAACTTGAAGAGGCCAAAAGGCTTGAAGAGAGGACGTATTACGATATAGAGATGATGGAAGAGCTTGGTTATTGCAAGGGCATAGAGAATTATTCCAGACATCTTACGGGCAGGGCGCCTGGAGAACCTCCTCCAACTCTTTTAGAATATTTTCCAAAGGACTTTTTAGTTTTTGTTGATGAGTCGCATATAACCGTTCCACAACTGGCAGGGATGTTCAAAGGGGACAGGTCAAGAAAACGGACACTGGTTGAATATGGTTTTAGATTACCGTCAGCACTTGATAATCGTCCACTTTGTTTTGCTGAGTTTGAAAAAGATGTTCATCAGATAATATACGTTTCTGCAACGCCAGGAGATTATGAGCTGGGACAAGCAAAGGGGGAGGTGGTTGAACAGATAATACGTCCTACAGGGCTTGTTGATCCGGTCATAGATGTACACCCGTGTAAAAATCAGGTGGCACATCTTTTGGGAGAGATCAGAACTGTGGTCAAAAAAGGATCCAGGGTCCTTGTAACTACACTTACGAAGAAGATGGCGGAGGACCTCACTGCACATTATGCCGGATTGGGAATAAAAGTACAGTATCTGCATTCCGATATATCCACGCTTGAAAGGATAGAAATATTGAACGATCTTAGAAAGAAGAAGTTTGATGTACTGGTAGGTATAAATCTGTTAAGGGAAGGTCTTGATCTCCCAGAGGTAGCTCTGGTGGGCATACTTGATGCTGATAAGGAGGGATTTTTACGTTCTCAGCGTTCTTTGATACAAATAATAGGAAGGGCATCAAGGAACCTGGAGGGCAGGGTTATTATTTATGCGGATAAAATGACGGATAGTATAACTGCTGCTATAAATGAGACTAATAGGCGAAGGGAAAAACAGAAAAATTACAACATCGAACACAAGATCACTCCTAAGACCGTACAGAAGAATATTACCAGTACTCTTTCTGCTATCGCCAACATGGATTATTCCGATATTATCCTTGATGAGGGGAAGGAAGTTGACGGGTTCAAAAAGGTCGAAGAGATAGATGCTGAAATATATAAACTGAATACTAAAATGATTGAGCATGCAAGAAAACTTGAGTTCGAGCAGGCCGCCAAATTAAGGGATAGGGTATCTAAACTGAAGATGCTTAGATTGGAGTTGGGATGACATTGAACAAGGTTTTTTTAAAGATAGCTCTTGTTGACCCAAGGATACCACCTAATACCGGCAACATTGCTCGTCTGTGTGCAGCGAACGATCTTGAACTCCATCTGATAGGCAAAATAGGTTTTAAGCTGGATGACAAGAGTTTAAAAAGGGCCGGGCTAGATTATTGGGAACACGTGAGACTTTTTATACATAAAGACCTAGACTCCTTTGTTAGGCAGCAACAGGATATATCAAGGATCTTCTTTTTTTCAAAAACGAGTAACAAGAGCCTTTTTGATGTTAATTTTAGGGAGGGTGACGTTCTTGTTTTTGGACCGGAGGACAAGGGGTTTTGTGATGTTGTCAGATCAATATATCATGAACAACTTATTAAAATACCAATGCAGACCGTTAATGTAAGGTCGTTGAACCTGTCTAGTTCTGTGGCGATAGCTGCTTATGAGGCCATGCGGCAAATAAGCAGTAGATGACTTTGCCTGGCTACATGATATTATTGGGACATTATGACCACATTATTCTATTTAATAACTGTACTATTGCTTTCATCGATCGATGCACAAAACACTAAAAGCGTTGTCATCTTAGACGATGGACAGAAGCCAAAGATGGCCAGATGGTCAACAGATGGTCCTATCACGGATACTACTGGAGTTGATTATATATCCGGTGAGAAAGGAAGAGGATATGTCATAAAATTGAATGGCCTGGGCCTTCATAACAGTTTTGTCTTCAGCGGAAACAAAGGCGTTCCCCTTGCTCCTCCGGGCAAGAATGTCCTACAATGGAAGATGAAGTATAAAGAGCCATTTATAGTGGATGTTGAAGTCAGTACCAACGAGGGCAAAAAACATCTTTTGTATAGTGATCTGAGTGAGAAGGTCAACAATAAAGATAAATATATACATTTTGGTCTTGGTACAAGATTTAACGACGGCAATTGGCATACCGTTACAAGGGATCTACAGGACGACCTGGGTTCTATGGTCCCCAATGTTAAGATACAAAGTATAAACTCTGTTTCTTTTAAAGGTGCAGGTTATATAGACGATATAAAGGTTATGGACAAAAAACCGGTAGATGTTCTTGTGGTCAGTGGTTCGTCTGGTACCAAAAGCTGGAAACGCCTAGGGAAGGGCGGTTCCATTAACGTCGATTACGATAAGGTATTAGGTGATGTTGTTACTATAGATTCTGGAATAAACAATACAACATTTCAGCTTCAACGCAGTTCTGGGGTGTGGGACCTTACTCTTACCCCTATTCTGCAATGGAAGATGAAAATGCAAGATGATTACAAGTTCTACGTCATAGTTGAATCAACAAAGGGTCGTTACATACTTGTATATGATGACGAGAATAAAAGTAAACTTTATGACCCCAAAACAAAAATGGTACATTACGGTCTTGGCTACTATTCCGTTGATAATCAATGGCATGCATTTACAAGGGATATAAACGAGGACCTTAAGAGGGTTTTCCCCAATGCAGATCCAATCAAAATAGGTGCGATATTATTGAAAGGAAAAGGTGCTTTGTCTGATATAAGGCTTTTAATGGAGATGCCTTTTGAACATGATTCCATTAAGGGATGGGAAGTTTACGACGATGATCCTAGTGGAGCTAAGATAACTCCATTGAATGATCTTGAGAAAGGTGAAGTTGCTGAGTTTTATGGAGAATCCCTCAAGAATGGTTATCGATATTCTGGCAAGAATGGTGCTTTTTCAGAATCTAGCGGGAAGCCAATAATCAGATGGGATATGCGCTTTTCTGAGATATTCGATATTATGTTGGCGATAGAGAGTGATGGTGTTGCCCGATATGTCCATTACGTCTCTATGCCCACAGATTATGTTAGGATCAAGGATAACGAACTTTATATAGGCTTGGGCGAGACAAAGACCGATAGAAGATGGCATACTATTATTAGGGATCTTTCCAGCGATGTTAAGCTGTTGCTAAAAAGTGCCGGTTATTCTTCTTGTAAATATTTTCTGGTCCGCGGTAGCGGTAGAGTAGGTAACATAGAATTCTTTGAGATGGTCCCTGTAGAAAAAAGGAAAAATGTACCTTCAATGTCAGCATCAGTTGTTGTTGGACAGTATAGTTTTGGACATGACCTAAGGAATCTATGGGGAGATGATTCCTTAAAAGTTAATGGATTTGATAGTCCCTATTCAGTCGCTGTAGATGAGGGTGGTGGAATATATGTTTCCGATTCCGTTAATAACAGGATAATGTATTGGGATAGGGTCCCAGATAATTATGGTGCCAATCCTGAGTTCATAGTTAACAACGGGCTAAAAATGCCAACTGCTCTTTTTATTGCAGATAAAAAACTATTTGTTACTGACACAGGTAATAACAGAGTTCTGGTATATAACCTTCCTATGAATGAGGATTCGTCACCGAATATGGTTATAGAAGGTTATTTTAAGGAACCACGAGCTGTTTTTTTTGATGGTCTAAAACTTTTTATCGCAGATACTGGCAATAACAGGCTTCTTATATGGAACACATTCCCTAAAACACAAAAACAAATGTTTGATGTTGTGCTTGGGCAGTCAAATCTTACAGACGTATCACCTAACAGGGGACAAGAAGACCCAAACTACAACACAATGAATTTACCGTCAGGCATTTATAGTGACGGTAATTCATTATACGTTTCTGATACCGGTAATAATAGGGTTCTTTTATTCAAACAGATACCTACTATGAACGGCTGGCATGCAGATGAAGTTCTTGGTCAGGAAAAATTCAAAGATGCAAAACCTAATAGAGGTGGCAGGGTTTCTGCTATGTCCTTTAAGGAGCCTAGAACGATATTGGTTAGCGACGGTAAGCTCTATGTGTGTGATACTGGTAATAACAGGATCCTGTTCTTCAATATTAACAAAGGCCTGTCGTCTGCGGAAGGAGTTCTTGGACAAGCAACTTTTAGTTCTTCTGGGCGTAATTATCCTACAGGTATTCCTAATAGCTATACTCTAGCCGCACCTTCATCAATATCCATCAAGGATGGTGTTATTTATGTGGTCGATAAAGGGAATAATAGGGTGCTTATTTACTAGCTAGTTAGTAAGGGCCGCGATCCGTTCTATTTTTTGTCGGATATCACCTTTCTTTAAAGTACTTTTGATCATCTCGGTTCCCTGCTTAAGAGATGACACTGTACCAGAAAGTCGCAAGCCTAAAGAGGTGTTCATTATAACGGTGTCCAGGGCTATGCCTGGTATTAAACTGTCTACTTCGTCTAAAGCTTGAACGTTAGCCTCCAGTGTTCCTCCTCTAATTATAGTACCTACTTTATAATTGCCTGAGAGAGCGAAGTCATTTGCGGTTAAACTTATCTCTTTTTTTGGAGTGTTCTTTTCGACGATGAAAACCCTTGTGAGTCCTATTGGGACTATCTCGTCGTAGCCCTCTTCGTTCCAAAGTACATACACCTTTTCAAAACCCATTATCTCGTACGCTTTTGCTATCAAGGAAGCTCTTATTCTGTCTGGAGTACCTATTATCAGCTTTCTTACTTTAGCCGGATGGCAGATCGCTGGAAGCATGCCAAGGATAGTAGAAAAACCTAATTCGCGTTCTATGTTCCTGATGGGATCAAGAACGCTGTAGTAATCCTGATTGCCAAGTATTACGATGTTCTCTTGGTCCAAACAGGCCTTTTTCTTTTCATAGTCTGCATTGATGTTAACGCCAAGGAACTTTAGTATGTCTCCACTTCCGCAGCCGGAAGTAGATGAAAGTCTTACCTGCTTTGCTACTTTTACTCCGAGTATCGATAGTATGATGCCCGATATAGTTGATATATTGAATGTGTTCTTGAAATCCCCTCCGGTACCTACCACATCAATTAGATTTTCGTAAGGAGAGTTGAACTTTTTCATTTGTTCTGTCAAGGCGGTTGCAAAACCAGCCAATTCGTCGGGTTGTTCACCTTTAAAGGATATTATGGAGAGTATAGAGGAGGCTATCCTTGTGTTAAAATCCCCGGATAGGAATTTTTGCATTAAGGCCTGGCTTTCTTCAAAGTTCAACGAAGCATGTTCTACCAGTTTGTGCAGATATTTTGATTCAGCGTAATCCATAAGGCGAATAATAGTCCCATACAATAGGCTGTCAAGACATGAAGTTATGGCTAAAAATAGCTTTTTGCAGTAAAAGGCTTTTAGGAGAACATTATGTATAGGGTCGTATACGAGAACAACGATGTGCTGATCATAGATAAGCTTGTTCCTGTTCCAACTTTAAGACAGGGTTTGAATGGCGGATTATCTGACGAGGTCTTGTTGGAGTTCCCTTACCTTAAGGGATTAAAAGACTGTGGTTTTACACACCGTCTAGATAATGAAACGCTTGGTCTTATACTGATAGCGAAGAATGAACCTTACTACTTAAAACTAAGAGAACTTTTTTCAGAGAGGAAGGTCTGTAAAAAATATCTTGCCAGGGTAAGAGGCAGTGTAAATGGCGATGGTGGCATAGTAGATCTTCAAATAGCTCATTCGGCAAAAAGCGAGAAGAAGATGATTGTGGTAAAAGAAGGTTATAGGATCTTTAGGGGAAACCCAAGAGAAGCTGTTACAGAGTGGAAGGTCATAAGTAGAAGACCAGATTCTACTGATCTTGAGTTAAGTGCAAGAACAGGGGTTAGACATCAGATAAGGGTGCATCTTGCTAGTATGATGCATCCTATATGTGGTGACAGGCTTTATGGAAAGGATATGGATGATTATCCTTCGTTGATGCTCATATCTAAGAACTTAAATTTTGTTTGCCCTAACAGCGGTGATAAGATTGAAGCTATGAGCACGCTTACTCTGGATAATATGTTCGGATATATAAGATAACGGGGGCTTGTTATGCATACTATGGTCGGAGTTAAAAGGATCTCATTTTTGATGCCGGAGAACGCATCCCTAAAGGACAAGAGGCAAATAATGAGAAAGCTTAGGGACACCATAAGGAACAGGTTCAATGTCTCCTTTGCAGAGGTTGACGAGGATGAAAAGCTTCAAAGGAGCGCAATAGCGGTCTCTATGGTCTCTAGTAATGATGAGCTTATAAGAACAGCCTTCACACAAATATCGAATTTAATAGAATCTTTGGCAGAGGTTAGGGTCTTTAACGAGGTTAACGATATTTTTAGGTATGAGAATGAAACAGAAACAATTCAGCTTTCTTAATAAAAAGATAGAACAGCCGCTTAGATATATAGGCGGAGAGATCAATTCTATAGTAAAACAGGATGCCCCTGCGTCAATATTATTGGCGTTCCCCGACGTGTACGAAATAGGGATGTCTAATTTTGGTTCTAGGATACTTTATGAAAAAATAAATTTTCAAACTCCTTATTCCATGGAAAGGGTCTATATGCCATGGAAGGATGCCCTGGATGAGTTGCGAAACAAAGGAGTAAGGCTCTGTTCTCTGGAGAGCGGTAAATGTTTTGATGAATTTGATGCTGTAGGTTTTTCTCTGCAACACGAAATGTGCTTTACTAATGTGTTGGCTATGCTTGAGCTTGGCGGGTTAGAGATATTCGCAGAAAAAAGGGATAAGGGCCCGCTGGTGATAGCCGGTGGTGGTGCAGTTTTCAATCCCTCGCCCATGATGAGATTCATAGATGTTTTTGCAATAGGTGAAGGAGAAGATCTTATTGTTGAGATAATGGAAGTACTATCTGGGACAAAGGACCGAAAGCAACGTCTATATGAGTTGTCAAAAAAGGACGGGATATATGTGCCATCTATACATGCAATTGATCATGTGGTTAAAAAGAGGCTTGTAAAGGACCTGAATGACTCCCCTGCCATTAAACACCCGTTGGTCCCTTATATGCAACTTGTTCACGACAGAGTTGCTTACGAACTTCAAAGAGGCTGTAATCGAGGATGTAGGTTCTGCCAAGCAGGCATGATCTATAGACCGGTTCGACAAAAGAGACCAGAGTTCATCCTGGATAATATAGAAAAGGATATTGTGACTACAGGTTACCGTGAGGTTGGTTTTTTATCCTTGAACGCGTGCGATTATCCTCCATTACCTTCTGTGATTGAAGTGTTACAAAAACATTTTTGTGGTAGAGGCATATATATATCCCTACCTTCTTTAAGAATAGAAAGTATTAGCAAGTCTTTTATGGGTATTCTTTCTTTGTTGCCAAAATCTGGGTTTACTATTGCTCCAGAGGCTGGCAGTACCAGATTAAGGGCTGTTATCAACAAAAATATTACAGATGAGGAAATACTTGCTACGGTACGTACTGCTTCTGAACTTGGCTGGTCGAGCATAAAAGCATATTTTATGCTCGGGCTCCCTACAGAAACAGATGAAGATATCGATGCTATGATCGATCTGATATACAGGATGAGCAAAGAGATAAAGAATAATAAAACAAGACTGGTCGTGAGTTTCTCTAATTTCGTTCCAAAGTCTCATACCCCTTTCCAATGGGAGAGACAAATAAGTTCAAGCGAATTTGAAAGGAAATTATCAAAGCTTAAAAGTTCTATCAGAGATAAGAAAATAAGCTTAAAGTGGAATGATCCAAAGATGAGTGAAGTAGAAGGGCTTTTCTCCAGGGGTGATACTCGTCTGGGAGATGTTATTTATGCGGCCTATAAAAGAGGAGAGTTGTTTAGTGCATGGGGCGGAGTTTTCGATCATTCAAAATGGATGAACGCGTTATTGGATGTAGGTCTTTGTCTGGATGATTTTTTAAGGGAAAGGGTACTTGATGAAAAGCTTCCATGGTCGAATATCTATACTGGTATAAGTCCTGAATGGCTGAAGAAGGAACGAGATGCTGCATATGGGATGAAGGAAACACCGCACTGTACTTTCGGTCTTTGCTCCTCGTGTGGCGTGTGTGCGTCTTATAAAGTCACAAACAAAGTCTCTGGCGATATTGATTTAGGTAAAATAGATCTCAAGAGTAACTATGCCAATTGCGTCTCGAACAATCAAAAAAAACTCCGGGTAAGATGTCTGTATCAGAAGACAGGACGTTTTGTGTGGATGGGGCATTTCGAACTGATGAACACTATTGAAAAAGCACTACTCAGAGCGGGAATTCCTGTGACTGTCTCAAAAGGCTTTAAGCCTACACTGCTTTTGTCATTCTCGCCTCCAGTTGGTATGGGCATAGAATCAAGGGCAGAGCTTGTGGATATATTAATGTATAAAGAAATGGATACAAAAGAATTTGTTTCAAGGATGAATGAACAATTGCCCCAAGAACTATCTTTCACCAGGGTTAATACCATTCCACTGTCAGAACCCTCGATATATCAAGGGATGGAATCAGTGATCTGGCGTGCTTATTTGGGAGGATATAGCGGCAACAGTTCCCATTCATTCGATCCGAATGTGGATATCATAGTACAAAGAAAAGGTGAGCAGAGAAGAGAGCGACTTTCAGATTATCTCAAGTGCTTTTCCTTTAGCGAGTCCAATGGATGTCTAATTATGGACTTTGAAATTCTGTTTAGGGGTGGTAAGACCTTAAAACCATCAGAGATATTGAAAGCTGTGTTCCCTGATGTTGAGGAGAGTCAGTTTGTCCTTGTTAGGAAAGAGGTAGTTTTGAATGGCGTCCACTTTAGTAGTTAATGATAGGGTATACGAAACAAGAGTCGCACTATTAGAGAGCGACGATCTTGTAGAACTTTATGTTGAAAGGATCTCAGACAACATGCTTGTTGGCAACATTTACAAGGGTGTTGTTATAAGGGTTTTGCCTGGAATGGATTCTGCATTTATAGATATAGGTATGGAAAAAGCGGCCTTTTTGAGCATAGCCGATATTCGCAAGCTTGGTGAAGATGTAGACTTTGAGGGAGAGATCAATAATGATATCTCTGATATTTTGAAAGAGGGCCAAGAGGTATTGGTGCAGATATCCAAGGAGCCTATTGGAACAAAAGGGCCACGTGTTACTACGAATATAACATTAGCCGGGCGTTACTTGGTCCTTGCACCGTTGACACCAACTATAGGTATTTCCAGGAAGATAGAAAAAAAGGAAGATCGCAGTAGATTGAAGAAAGCCCTATCTGAACTTTTTGATTTGGACTCCTTTGGGCTTATTGCAAGAACAGCGAGTATTTCTGTCTCACCAAAGCTGTTAAAAAAAGATTATGACCTGCTAAGCAAACAGTGGGCAGAAATCAATAAAAAGAAAGCAAGGTTGTCCAAAAAAGGCCTGTTACACAGTGAGGTTGATGCAAGTTTGAGGTTCCTTAGGGATATACTTACAGACGGTGTAGATAAGATAGTCGTAGATAATCAGGAAACCTATAAAAAATTAATAAAATACATGGGACAATACAATCAGCGGTCAAAGAAGATAGTGGAATTCTACGATGGAGAAGAACCTGTATTCCAGACTTATGGTGTTGAGCATGAAATAGAGAGGGCGCTTGACAAGAGGGTTTGGTTAAAATCTGGTGGCTACATAATAATAGATCAGGCCGAGGCTGCAGTTATTATAGATGTTAATACCGGTAGATTTGTAGGGTCAAAGAACCTTGAAGAAACCATATTAAAGACCAATCTAGAGGCTGCAAAGGAGATCGCTTATCAGTTAAGACTGAGGAACCTTGGAGGCATCATCATCATTGATTTTATCGACATGGAAAAGAAGGATCACAAAGACAGGGTCTTAACGTCCCTTAAGGATTCTCTAAAGAAAGATAAGGTTAAGACCAATGTTTTCGGTTTTTCTGAGCTTGGTCTTGTTGAAATGACAAGAAAAAGGACTCGTGAAAGCATAACCAAGAATATTTGTGCCCCGTGTCCTTATTGTGAGGGTAAAGGGTTCAACAGGTCTTACAGGACGGTTAGTCACGAGGTTTTTAGGGAGTTGGAGCGCTATGCCTTTGATCCTGATATCAAAAAGATCACAGTATATCTTAACCCTAATGTGGTCGATTACATCTACCAGAACGAGAAAAGCCTTGTAAGGCTTATGGAGCAAAAGTTCAAAAAGTCCATAATCTTTGAATCAGACAAGGAGCTCCACCACGAACAGTACGAAATATCCTTACAGGAATAATCCTTTAATTCCAAAGGCCATGTTGTATAATAATACCTATGGGGATGGGCACTATTACACTCATTATTGCAGCAATACTTATTGGCATAGCTATATATATCCTTGTCAAACTTATCGTAGGTGAAGAGCTTTCCATCGATGATCAAGAAAGGCTTGGGATAGGCCTGATCAAAAAAGATTTTCCATCGCCGGTGTTGAAGGTGATGTATCCTCTGGTAAGAAGGATATTACCCAGTGTTACAAAGTGGAAGCTAGAGAAGTATAGGGAAAAAATGAGAAAGAAACTCTCTAGTGCTGGGTTGAGGGACGTTTTTTCTCCAGACGACATGTATGCTTACAGGGTCGTGTTTGCATTCTCTCTTCCGTTCGCAGTTTACATATATAACTTCATTTTGGGTTTTGGGCTTCCTGTAATGTATGCCCCCATATTTGCTTTTTTTGGCTGGTATTATCCACAGTTCTGGATAAACGGTGTTATCGTAAAACGCCAAGATCAAGTAAAGAGAGAGATGCCATTTGTGGTCGATCTTTTAACTCTTTGTGTGGAAGCTGGACTTGATTTTAATGGAGCTATGGGCAAGGTCGTGGAAAAGGGACAGCCTGGACCTTTAAGGTCAGAGTTCGAGATAGTGCTAAAGGAGATACAGCTTGGTGCCATGAGAAGTGAAGCGTTAAAGAACATGGCAGACAGGATCGGTCTTAAGGAGATAACTTCTTTTGTCTCTGTTCTTGTTACGGCTGAAAGGATGGGATCTCCCGTAGGGGATGTACTTAGAGCACAATCAGATTCTATCAGGCATGAACGGTTTATGTCAGCCGAGGCTAAGGCCGGAAAAGCGGCGACAAAGATATTGATCCCGATGGCAATATTCATACTTCCGGCAGTTTTTATAGTTATATTCGGTCCGATCATCTTAAAGAAGGTTTATGGCGGATGAAAATATCCTCTGGCGAAAGAATGATAGCTGACAATGTAGAAAGAGCGGAATCTGTTTTTTTGAGATTTAGGGGCTTTATGTTAAAGCGATCAATAAACGAGGGAGATGGTCTGCTGATACCGAGATGCAATTGGATACATACATTGTTCATGATCAATAATATAGATGCTGTATATCTTGATGCTAATAACGCGATCGTAGATATGGAAAGTAATGTAAGACCGTGGAGAATATGCAAACCAAGATTTAAGGCAAAGAGCACGCTAGAGCTTTATAGTGGTACTATAGAATCAAAGTCGTTAAAGATCGGGGAGGTTATAAGATGTTCCGCCTGATATGTTTAAGCGGCCAGAGCTCGGCAAGGTCATCGATACTTAAAGAAGGAGATAACATTATAGGTCGTGCCGATGGTGCGGATATAAAGATCGCTTCTAACGGTGTATCAAAAAAGCATGCCAACATAAATGTTAAGGGCAGCATTGTAAGTATAATAGACCTTGGTTCCAAGAATGGTACCTTCGTTAATGGTGTTATGGTTAAGAAAAAAGAGATCAACGCCGGTGATAAAATAGCGATACATGATCACGTATACCAGCTGGTTAAAGGTGATGTTAAAATCGAAGATATGTCCAGCTTTTCTGTCCCAGAGGGACAACAAAGTGATGATTATGAATTTGAATATAGGGGTAAACCAAGAACAAGGATTCCGGGCTTAAAAGGGAGTATTGATTCTTTCCTTGAGACGACTGTAATGCCTTTCTTTGAGGAAATATCAAAAAGATATTCCGTATCAGTGATTATATCGATAGTGCTGCTTGTTAGTATAGTTGCCATTACGCTCATAGTTACCGTACCTGTGATCCAGTTTGACAGTATGTTGCTTGATAATGAGGCTGCACAGAGGGCTGTATATCTTTCGAACCTGCTTGCAGAAGAAAACAAGAATACTGTCACTACAGAGAGTGAAGAGATCCCTTCTATCAAAGCAGCCGAAGATGTTCCTGGTGTGGAATGGTCCGCCATTACTGACCTAAACGGAAAGATACTCGCTCCAGCTGATAGAGCAGGAGACCAGATCCCCGGTGCTGTAATGGACAGGATAAAGGAGATACTAAAAGGAACAATAGAATTTAAGGAAGATACTGTAAAAATAGGCGCCAATGTTTACAAAAGGAGCGCGGATGTTTTTTCTGTGGGTAACGGAGAGTATATTGTTACATCGCCAATAAAGGTCTATTCTGAAGGAGAGGGCCAGAACGTGATCGTTGGTTTTGCCACACTTATGTTCGGCACCTCTGGTATACAGAATAGCATGGCGGGTGCTTGGCAAAGGATATTGGTCGGTATGGCTATAGCTTGCTTTATTGGCGTGTTAATTGCGATGTTCTTTTCTAGGCTATTCACTCTGCCTTTTGTCAGGATATACGACGAGCTTGATCTCGCTCTCAAGGGTGAAGCAAAAAGAGTTAATTATAGCTTTGGTACCAGGGAGGGAATGGACCTAGTAGAGCTTTTGAACATACTTATAAGAAAATCTAGAAGGGCTTCTGCTAAGGTCTTTTATGAGAATGCACCAGAATCGCTGCATGACATGCATGGCGGTATAGACAACATCCTTATCTTCGATTCAGTTGGTCGTTCACTTAAAGTACCTTTTTTTGTATTGGATAACTCAAATACGATAGTTTCTGCCAATCAGGCTTTTTCTACTATTACTACGTACAGAGCTTCTGATTGGCACGGGATCCCTTTAGTGGACGCGATCAAGGAGCAAAGGATACTTGGTGTTATCTTGAGCCTTATTGCCAGGTTCGATGAAATGGGACAGGATCTTAGCGAGGAGGCAATAGTTAGTGATAAGGTATACAGGATAGGGGTAAGCGGTATAAAAAATGACAGGGGAGAGTTTACGTATCACTGCGTCAGCGTGGAGATGGTATAAAAGGATATGGCAAAGGAAGCAAGAATAGAGATACTAAAGGGTAACGATGCTGGAGCACAATTCAGGATCAAAGGCAGCAGTGTACGCTTTGGCCGCTCTGCAGATAATGATATAGTTGTAACTGATTCATCAGCATCAAGGAATCATGCAGAACTTATAAGAGTGAATGATTCCTTTGTAATAAAAGACCTTAATTCCAGTAATGGTATTCTTGTTAACGGTAAAAAAGTAAAGGAACATTATCTCGTATCAGGTGATGTGTTCTCTATTGGGAACCATGAGTACATGTATGCAGAAAAAGATGTTGAGGAACTAAGGCTCAATGAACCATCACAGTCAAAAAGTCCAGAAAGGACAATACCAGGGATATCTTCGTCTTCTATGGATTTTAATATACCGTCTTCGACAACAGGAGCTAAAGGTATTAAGAACAAGAGGTTCGTTATATACGGCGGGGTTTTATTACTTCTGGTCATTTTTATATTGATGTTGCCGTCACAGGAGAAATCTAAAGAAGGGTCCGATAAGGACCAGGCCGTTAATACATCTGGACAGAACCAGAATAACAACAATGATATGTTCAGCGATGAAGAGGATGCCAGGTTCAGAAAAAAGATACCTGACGATGAACGGGAATTATTCGATCAGGCTAATGCTCGTTATTTTGAGGGACAAAGAGAATTCAGGTTGCAGAATTATTCGAGAGCATTGGAAGAGTTCAGAAAAGCGGTTGCCTTTTATCCAGGCCATACAAGGGCTAAAACAGCCGCAGGTCAAACCAACAAGAAGATAGAAGAGGAAAGCCAGAAATATCTATCCATAGGGAAAAAGATGTTCGCCCAAAAGCGTTATGAGGATGCATTGAGGAATTTTAATGAGGTTTTGAACCTTAACAACAGACAAGCGGATTCGAATCTATTCAAAGAAGCCGAGAAGTGGAAAAATATGACCGAAAAAAGAAGAGGGGAAGTTTTTGAATAATGAAAATAAAGGTTTTTAAAGCAAACAAGCTCATTAAAGAGTTCGATATAAAAAGGGATTCTTTTGTCCTTGGTCGTACAGAAAGTTGCGACATCTGTATACCGGAAGACAACGTGTCTCGTAAACACATTGAATTCAATGTAAAGGATGCCGAAACTCTTTCTTTCTCTAAGAAAGCAAAATTTGGCATGATAAACAAGAATGGTGAAGATATAGAAAAAGGTGAATTAAAGGATGGTGAGAGTGTATCCATAGGTGACGTGACAGTGATGTTCGATGCAAAAGCAGGTTCGAGTGAGTCAGAAAAGCCAAAGAAAAAACAGGACGACTTTGATTTTTTTACTATGAGCGCAGAGGTTGAACCTGTAAAGGAAGAGACCGTCACGCCTGAACAAGAAGAAGCAAAAGAGCCTACGGAAAAAGAAAAAGATGAAGAAAAAGAAAAGGTAGAAGAAAAAGTAGAGCCTGTTGCTGGTAAAAAAGAGGAAAAGACAACAGAGTCAAGACAGGTAGTCTCCGATGCTACAATGGTGGGGCCAGCATATCTTTTATATCAACTCATCGCTATAAGTGGTCCGCACAAGGATAAAGTATTCACTCTTGAAAAAGACGTGATGATAGCCGGTAGAGGAAAAAAAGCTGATATATCTCTTATAGATGATCTTGTATCCAGAGAGCATACCAGGTTCTATAGGCAGGGTGTTGACTATTTTGTAGTCGATCTTGATAGTGCTAACGGCACAAGAGTAAATGGCAAAAAAACTCTTGAGCCGGTCCTTCTTACTAGCGGAGACATTATAGAGATTGGTTCCTCTATACTCCGCTTTATGGTCGTAAATCCCCAAGTGCAGAACATCCAGGGTGTTAAGGATATAGGTCAAACCACAGGATCAAAGCATGGATCCGTAGAGAAGATCTCTGCGGTACCAAGTGATACCGCTATAAGAAAGATAGAGAAGTCCTATGGCTTTAAAGAAGGTGCTAAAGAAGCTATAAAGAAGAATAAACTAATACCAATAATCCTGATCGTTGGACTTATAGTCGTTGTAGCTGTGATCTTGTTGGGAAAAGGGAGCAAACAGGAACAGCCTGCGCCTGTTAACAATAATAATGTTGAACCACAGGCAGCTCCCGCAGAAGAGGCTATTCCGGAAGTAAAATGTGAGGAGACGGGATCTTTTTGTCAACGTACATTAACGGTACAAAAAGAATTACTGGCTAAATATGAAGTGGCACTTAAGCTGTTCAAGAACTATCAGTTCGAGCTTGCCGAGGATATGGCACAACAAATACTTACCGAAGTCCCTGACTGGGATAAGGCAAAAGAACTTTTGAATGCAGCTAATACAGAAAAGGAAAAACTCCTGGCTCAAAAGAAAGAAGAAGAAGAGGCAGTGGTCAGGAAGGAACTGGAAAAAAAGGTGGCCCTATACCTTCAGGATGCTGAGTCACTGATGCGACAAAAAAAATATGATCAAGTAAAAGACCTGATCTCCAAGATATTCGAGATAGACCCCAATAATGAGAAAGCAAAAGCGCTAGCGGATCAGATAGAGGCAATGGAATCTAAAAAGAAGATGCTTGCTGACGAGAGAGCGAAATACCTTGTTACACTTTCCAAGTATGAGAAAGTGCTTGCTGAGGGGAAAAGGTATCACGCCACTAAGGAGTACAGAAAGGCCATAGAAACATTCCAGAAGTGTGTAGCTTATCCACCCAGCGACGGAGAAAGGATCACACAGATAAAGAACGAGTGCAAAACACTTTTGGGTTCGGCCAGCAATCTTCTTAAAGAGGCTGTTACACCAGAGCTGAGCGGTGCTATGGAGGCTTATACCAACGGTAGATATAAAGAGGCCATAGATGCTTATAAAAGGGTCTTGAAGATGGACTACAAGAACAAGGAGGCAAAGGACGGTATAAATAAATCCAAGGAAGCTTTGGATGAAGAAGCAAGGGAGATCTTTGCAAGAGCTGCTATAGCAGAAAGTGTTTCTGATCTTGCAACTGCATGCCCTTTGTATAATAGGGTGTTGGAGATAGCGATACCTGGAAGTAAGTATTACAATAATGCTGCGGAGAGAGCTAAAAAAAGGTGTGGCACTAAATTATGAAAAAGGTTTTTGGGATGGTATTGACAAATTTGCATAGATATACTATAATAATAGAGCAAAAGATAAAATCTTTAAGAGGGGAGGTAGGGAATGAAAGGTCTTAGAACTTTTTTTAATAAAAGAGGACAGAGTGCGACGGAATACATACTTATACTAGCCGTGCTGGTAGCTATAGTAGTTGTAGTCGCTAAATTTATGCCTAAACAATTCCAGGGCCTGGTAGAAAAGGCAACTGGAAAGGTTTCCAAAGGATTGGATACGGTAGAACAGTCTGGTCAGTAATAATGGTCTCTAAAAAAGGACAGGCGACCGTAGAGTATCTTCTTCTTATGGTCGTTATTGCAGCTATATTCTGGAAGGTAGTGGTACATGTTCAGGACATCTTTTATGGATGGGATGGTCAACAAGGTGCGATAGAACTTTTCATGAAAAATCAGGTTATAGAAAAGCTCTCAACATCACAAACAAGTGGTTGGCAGAAAACCCAATAAAGGGTTATACTTTACGTTGAGGGTCTATATATGGGGTTGGGTAAAAGGAAAGGTCAAGCTACAGTCGAATTCTTACTGATGATAGCAGTCCTTGTTCCCATATTGGTCGCGACTATTTCTTACATCAATAAGAACGTTTTTGGAAAAATGGATTCATGGCTTAAGTATGAAGTCGTCTCACAGGTCCGCTACGGCTATTCAAGGGATTTCTATCAAGATCAGTTCAACGAAGCTAACGGTACTGTGACTAGCGGTCAGGCGCCCTTGATGTACGGGCCTGTCAGCAATACCGGTAGTAAACATCCTTACAGTTACATAAAAGGTGGCTGGATTTGAGATCAAAGGGATCTAAAAAAGGACAGGTCGCTGTGGAGTTTGTCATGATGTTCGTGCTCGTGATAAGCGTTATAATCTATGCCTTTTATTTTGCAGTATCATTTGCTGCCTTACATTATAGAAGTTATGAGGTCTTCATGATCGGAAGGGCAATACTTGCGTCGTCAAAGTCATATGGTGATAAGTTGAGTAGGGCTAACGAAGTAAAAGCAAAATATGACGGAGCTTCCGTTATAACTGCTGTTTCTGCACCAGTATGCGACCTTAATCCTTCAAATGGGTTCAGGGGTATCATGGACTATGGTTTCCCGTCAGGCTTTAATATATCCTCCAATGCCGGTATAGCATGTTCTGTTTATGCTAATTACTTGTTACCGGGTATAATTACAAGGAGTAGTGGAAATCAGCTGATGCTGGCCTTAGAATCCATGACCGGTAGTGAGATCTCGGATGACCATTCTCAGTGTGCAATGGATCCAAAGAACAAATGGATGGATTGTCTAGCTTCTTCAGCAACAGGAGGTTCGGTACTTAATGTTATCGCCGACAACGGGTTCTAAAAAAGGACAGGCAATGCTTGAGACGGTTCTCTTGATACCATTCGTCGTTGTCATGATATTCTTTATATATCAGGCGTACATAACCGTTAATAGGGTCCAGGTTGTACAAAGATCATTAAAGAACATTGTGATAGGTTCTCTGATGAATAGGTCTGAGGTTACAACCGAAGTTAAGAGTACAAAGAACCCTGCTGGAAAAACTCCTGCTGACGGGCAATACTTCTTTGTATATAATCAATTCGGTGATGATAGCGGTACCCCTGGAATGAATATAGGTTTGGACAAGTCAACGGCGAGCATACTGCTTACTTTTATGACCAGAGGGGATCGTAGTGGCCTGGAAGCTCGTCTTACAGACGGACTTTCTATGGGGCAAGCGATGGGGATCTGTTTGGGTGGAAGAAGTGTTATGAACGAGCAAGTAGATACAAAGGTTCTCGAAATGCAGGATGGTGACACCTGCAGTAAGAAATAGAGGAGAGACATATGGGTAATACAAAGTCGCTTATAATATCCGTCATACTTACTGGTTTTGCCATATTACTTGGGTATACATATATATCCCAAAAAGAGGCAAAACTGTATCAGGACCTTGGCACTTTTGATGAGGTGATGGTCGCCACGAAGAACATAGGACAATATCAATCAATAGATTCTGGTTCGATCGAACTTAGAAGGATACCTAGAAAATACGTACAGCCTAACTATCTTGCAAATGTTAAAGACCTAAAGGACACGGTCACTGCGGTTCCAATTGCCGAGAATGAAACTATTACTACGAATAAACTCTTGTTCCTTGGTCAGAAAACAGGATTATCCCCGATAGTGTCAAAAGGGAAACGTGCAATAGCGATAAGAGCTACAACTGTGAATAGTGTTGCTAACCTTATAAAACCAGGTGACAGGATAGATATACTTGCCTCATCCGTGGTTGCAGAAGGTAATCAGAACACAGCAAAAGTTACTACCGTCTTGCAGGATGTCTTTGTTCTCTCGGTCGGGACTGATGTATACACTCAGGTCCCAACTTTTGTGTCTGATGCTAATTATCCAAAAGGGTTTAAGTGTGTTCAGCCGGACAAAGGTTCAGAGACAGGTCAACAGTTCAACAATATCACGATAGAAGTGACGCCAAAAGAAGCACAAAAGATAGTAGCTTTATCTGGAGCTGAGCTTTATTATACACTAAGGAACGCCAACGACAGAGGTAATGAGATAATAACTCCGACAACGGATAGGGAGATATTTGGTTTAGATAGATGATGAAGTTTAGAAAAATACTGCTTTCAATAATTCTAGTCCTTTCTTTTGCATACTCTTGTGTATTGCTCTCTCAGGACAATGCTGCTCAAGCCCCAAACACAACAGAAGATCAAGTGCAAACTGATAGCGTTGCTGTTAAGGATGTGAAAACAGAGAAAAAGAAATTAAAAAAGAAACCAAAGGTAAAATATCGCGACATAAATGTGGTCCTCGGAATACGAAAAGAGCTCTATCTTGATTTTCCTATTGGGACAGTAAGGCAACCAACCAACCCCAATATATATAAATTTGAGGTAAATAAAAAAGAAGATGATCCAAGTCTTGAAAAGGATAGAATAGTTTTTACCGGAACTACCCCGGGGATGACAGATCTTTGGGTCTACGATAACCAGGATGTGCTTAGGTATGTTTATAACGTTACTGTTACGGAAAAGAACCTTAAAAGGGTCCTTGGCTTCCTTAAGAGGGAATTTAAGAATATAGAGGGCTTGAAGATGTATATACGTGAAAAACGTATATACCTGGATGGCGAGATACTATTGCCGGAGGATATAGCCAGGATACACCAGGTGATCGGCGGGAATAGTGATTACATACCGACAGACATATTCAAGATACAATACAGGTTGAGTCCTACATTGTTCAAAATAGTCGCTCAAAAGATGCAAGAAGAAATTAATGTAGCTACCGTACAGGTAGATGTTGTGAATCAGCGCTTTGTGTTGAAAGGCGAAGTAAAAAGTTATGATGAACTTGAAGATGTTTATTACAGGGCCGTGCTTTATCTGCCAAAGTACTTTTATACACCTTTGATAGGCGATCCTTCCGGTGCAGGAGAAATGACGATGCCGGCAGAAGGGTTTAGGGATAAGCCGATCATACAGTATTTTGTTAAGGTCATAGAGCCGGATAAACCTATCGATAAAGTGGTTAAGATATCGGTTTACTTTGTCGAGATACAAAAGGGATTTGATAATGCCTTTGGTTTCAGTTGGGCGCCATCAATAAATACGAACAATACTAATGCATCTTTTACTTGGTCCAACCCTCCAGCTAATGACAACAACGGTAATCCATTGCCATCTACAGCGACTACCATAACAGGTATAGTAAGTAACTTTATACCAAAGCTTCAGGATGCAGTGAGGAATCGTAGGGGAAGGGTTATTCAATCGGCAGCAATAACGGTACAAGATACCAAGACTGGCAGCATCAAGAAGATGACAAAATATCCTTATGTGGTGCAGACACAGAACAGTATCGATACAAAAACTGCTGATGTAGGTATCAGTATGAACATCACTCCAAAGATACTGAATGATCCGCAAAAATCAGAAGATCTGAATATGACCATAGCTATAGGTGTATCACAGGTTATAGGTACGTCCTCCGGGACTACAATACCTATTACATCAGAGGATTCTATAGAAACATATATAAACATAAAATCTGGTGATACTGCCGCCATAGGCGGTATAGTACAAAATAACCTGTCCAAGTCCTATATGGACGGCAGTGAAGATCCTAACGTTATTGTGAGCCTTTCTAGGTCCAAATCCTTCTCTAAAGGCAAATCACAATTTGTCGTCTTTATTACTCCGGAAATTTTGAACACTGCCAGCGAGGGTAGCGATTCCATAAAAGAAAAATTCAGGGTGAAATAAATATATGCCTAATCCAAGCAGAACTTACTTGATCGCGGTTCTTGGCGGCAAGGGTGGAGTCGGCAAGAGCCTTTTTTCAACCAACCTTGCTTTATCTTTTTTGTTAGATACAAAGCGACCAGTACTTTTAATAGACGCTGATCCGGATACCTGTGGTGATGCTGGTATGATATTAGGTATCAAACCACAAAGAAGCATTGCGGATGTTTCAAAATTCACAGGCAGGGTTACGCAGGCGATGCTTAAGGAATTCTTGTCTGCACATTCTAGCGGGCTAAGCGTTCTTCCTATGGTACAAAAGATGTCCGAATATAACGGTGTGGGTAGTAACGATATAAAAAGGGTCATGGAAGCAGCTATGTCCTTTTTCCCGTTTACCATAGCTGATTGCGGAAGCCGTCTTACACCACAGGTCCTTACTATCCTAGAACAAGCCACGATCATACTCCTTGTAACCAACCCGGAGATATTAGTCCTAAAACACACTAAAAGACTTGTGGATGAACTTAATGGTTTAATGTTCCCGCCAGAAGTGCTCAAAGTTATAATTAATAAATATGATCCTTCAAACCAGATCACTCCTCAGATAGTGCAGTCCAATCTTTCTGTGCCAATACTCGGCGCTGTGCAAGAAGACCCAGAGACCAGCCATAATTCCATAACTAAAGGTAAACCGGCAATATTGTTGTCCCCAAAGAGCTTGTTGTCTAAGAACATATACCAGATAGCCAGGGTCTTGCAGGAGAGAGGGATACTCGATTCGTTATATGGCGTTAATAAAACAAAAAAGGCAGAACAGCAGAGCGCTCAAAAAGAAGGGGCCTTAGCTGCGCAAGACCTTGCTGGACTTGAAACCCTCAGCGTCAAGGAAAGAAGAGCCGGTAAAGTTAGTGAGGTTACAAAACTAAAGCGCAGGGTCCACAAAGCACTCATAGACAATATGGACCTTAAGAAGATGGACCTTGAGACTAAGGATGATCCTAACAAGATGACCATTCTCTATGAGAAGACAAAAAGAACGGTTATCGGGTTGTTGGAGAAAGAGGACTTAAGTTTTCTTAAGAGCAGGGAAGACAGGGCCTTGTTGATAAAGGCCATTCTGGATGAGGCTTTGGGACTTGGTCCTTTGGAAGATCTTTTGTCAGATGAAACAGTATCGGAAATAATGGTCAATGGTCCAGATATAATATACATAGAGAAAAATGGTAAAGTCATACTTTCGCCATCTACGTTCTCGTCCTCACAACAATTAATGGGAGTTATAGAGAGGATACTTGCACCTATAGGCAGGCGTATAGACGAAAAATCACCTTATGTTGATGCGCGTCTTGCAGATGGCTCAAGAGTTCACGCCATAATACCTCCACTGGCAATAGATGGCCCCACGCTGACTATAAGAAAGTTCAAGAAGGAAAAACTCGGACCAAATGATCTTATCAAATATGGCTCTGTTACAAGTGATATGACGGAGTTCTTTAAGGCGGTAATAGAGTCCAGACTTAATGTAATAATTTCCGGTGGTACCGGCTCAGGTAAAACAACACTCCTCAATATACTTTCAGGGATGATACCGGAGCACGAAAGAATAATCACCGTCGAAGATTCGGCCGAGCTTAAACTTCAACAGGACCATACTGTTAGGTTGGAAAGCAGGCCTCCTAACATAGAAGGTGAAGGAGAAGTCACCATAAGGGACCTTGTAAAATGCACGCTCAGGATGAGGCCTGACAGGATCATAGTAGGTGAGTGTCGTTCAGGAGAAGCATTGGACATGTTGCAGGCTATGAACACGGGTCATGACGGTTCATTGACCACTATACATTCCAACAGCCCAACTGATTGCATAAGAAGGCTGGAAACACTTGTCATGATGGCAGGGATGGAACTTCCGGCTAAGGCGATAAGGGAACAGATAGCGTCAGCAATAAATATAGTGATACAACAGACTAGATTAAGTGATGGTTCAAGAAAAGTAACTTATGTTACAGAGGTCAATGGCATCAGGGGTGATGAGATCTTGTTGAATGACATTTTCCTTTTCAAACAATCAGGTGTTGATTCAAATGGCAAAGTAATAGGAAAATTCGTCGCTACTGGATATATTCCTAGGTTCATAGAAACACTAGAGGCCAGAGGTATCTCCATACCTAAGGGTCTTTTTAGTGTGGGATAGTTGATGTTGCAAGAAGGCGGTAACATATGGATGCTGTATAAGATAGGGGTGCTCGTTATGGGCGGGACCCTTATTTTTATAGTTGCACTTATAAATTCCAAAAAAGCCCTTACTTATCTAGACAAAAAATTCGAAGAAAAAGCAGAATGGCTTGTAAAGGAACTGGATACCCTTTTTATAGATTTCAACAAGAGGACTGCATTAATACTTATTTATGCCGGTACACTTGGTATTGGTTTTATAGTTTTTGTGCTCTTTTTACCTAACTTTATAGCAGGTATATTAGTTGGTTCTGCTGTGGGGTTCATGTTCGCCAAGATGCCAATACCGGTAATAAACTGGATGAAGGCAAAACGCTCCATGAGCTTTAACCTGCAAATGGTCGACGCCCTTACACTGATGTCGAATGGGTTAAGGAGCGGTCTTAATCTTATACAGGCTGTTGGACTTGTAGTTGAGGAGATGCCTAATCCTATTAAACAGGAGTTTACATTATTGTTGGCTCAGAACAGGGTCGGTGTACCTATAGATGAAGCTTTTGTTAACCTGGCACGAAGACTGGACCTTGAGGACCTTGATATGTTCGCAACAGCCATACTTATATTGAGGGAGACCGGTGGTAATCTTCCAGAGACGTTCGATACGATAGCCTACACAATAAGAGAAAGAGTAAAGCTGACAGCCAAGGTAAAAGCATTGACCGCACAGGGAATATTCCAGGCAATAGTAATAACGGTAGTCCCCCTGGTCCTTTTAGCGGTCCAGTATTATGGTAATCCAACCCAGACCGCACTTCTATTCACGACACCCTTGGGTTATGGGATGCTGACTCTGATGTTTTTCCTTCAGGGTTTAGGCGGATTTGTGATAAAACGAATAGTATCTATAAAGGTTTAGTCGACAATTACTATAGGAGATAGACCATGAAAAAAATTATAGTAGCATTAGCCGTCATGCTTGCACCGTTATCTGGTTTTTCCACTCTTTGGCTCCTGAACGGTAACTTTTCTTTATCCTATACTGACGTGAATGAAGGTAATGATTTTGAGTTGGGTCGTTTTTATAACAGTATAAGTCTTTCAAAGGGTATCTTCGGCTTTGGCTGGGGCACACGTTTTGAGACTAGACTATATGTTGCTGATGGATCTTTTGTCATGGTTGAGGAAGTCCCCGGTGGAGGAAGACACCATTATATAGACAAGGATTCGTTCACCTTAACACAGCTTGCTGATAGATACCTTAAGTCAACCAATGCAGCACAGAACGGTAAGGACTATGTTGAAAGACTGAAGAGCACACTGCTTAAAGAGCCTGCTTTCTTGTTTGAGTATGCAAGAGGCTACAAGATGTTGGGTAAAATAAAGGATGGTGTTGTGCTTACTTGTATAGAAAGATCGGGTGAAAAGCTAAAGAAGGTCAAGGGTGGTTATATAAGGTCAGGTGCCGACGGTGTGGTGGATGAGTTCGATCAATCAGGCAGGATCATAAAAAGGAGCATGCCTACAGGAAGGGGCTTTGTTTTTTCCTATTATGCCAATGGAAGGTTACAAACTATCAGGGATAGTCTGGGGAGGAGCATGAACTTCTTCTTTAACGACAAGGGTCTTGTTGAAAGGATAGCTCTATATAATAACAAGGCTGCATCCTATTCTTACGATACTAACGATAACCTTATAAGTTCCACCGACGTTAATGGGAAAACATATAATTATAAGTATGATTCCTATCACAGGGTCATAGAGGTTGTACTTCCGGCAGGTGATGCGGGTCCAAAGCCTACAAAATGGGTGATCGGCTATGATACAGAAACAGGAAAGGTGGTATATCAGAAGACACCTCAGGGATGGGAAATATTCACCGAATATGCGAGTGATAAGGGAAAGGACCAATACTATGACTCCGTAAACATAATAAAGAAGTTCGGTAACGAGGTTATACCGGAAAAATATGAGTTCTGGAAAAGACCTAATGCGGAAGGCTCCTTATATACCTATAAGACGAGACAAAAGATCGGTAAGCATGAAAAAATGGTTACCTACACCATGTGTTGCGGTACACCACTCGTCGTAAATGAGAACGGCAAGGTCACGCGTTTTGAATACAACAAGGATGGCAGACTAAAAAAGAAGGTTTTTCCTGATGGAAGGATTGTCGAAGTAAAATATGATGAAAGGAACCGTGCCTCCTCTATAATAAACAATGGAGAGCCATACCTTTACAAGTATAATGACAAAAGCCAAGTAACGATGGTGGCCAGCAGGGACCTTAAGTTCAAGATCGATTATGACGGTAATGGAAACGTTTCCAAGATAATTGATAACAAAGGTAACTCGTTCTCCTTTAAATATGACGAGATGGGTAGGATAAGTGAACTTGGTACCAAAGATTCGGATGTAAAGGTAAGCTACGATGCTGAAGGCAGAATGTCCGCTGTTCCAAGAGAAGGGAGCGATATTAACAAGTTCTGGAGTGTAAAGAGGGCCTATCTTGATTATATGGAGCTTATGTCCGTGTTCAAACTAATAGTAGTTCAGGATTAAGGAGGTAGGATATGAAATTAACAAAAACGCTTGTATGTAGCTTCGCCCTGCTTTCTTTGTGCTTTGGTAATGCAGTTGCCGAAGAGGATGATATGAGTGGTCTGGTGCAAAAGGATTTTTCAAAGTCTTATACCGGGCTTGATAATACTTCTATAATAAATTACAGACCAAAGGATTGTGACTTCAGTGTCAATCAGCTATCAAAAAAGCACACTAGTATTTTTGATAAGACAAGTACGGGTACCAGTGATCAGACGACTACGCCACAGTGAGTTTTATTCTGGGCTAACTTCGTCGTCATCTGAACTGCCGTTGCCAGCAGGATCAGAAGGATTGGTGGCGGTACTACCATTGCTGCCGTTGCCTGAACCAAAGCCTTTCATTACAGCTAGCATATCTTTAAAATCGAACTTGGTGTTTACACCCATGTTTTGGCACCCGGCATATATAGATGGGTCGTTTTCGCCAAAAGCTGCAGCATAAGTGCTCCCTGTTATAAGAAGCGCCAAGATTATAAATAAGTTCCTCATTTGTCCTTCCCCCTTTCGGTTCTTTTTACACTTTATATAAAGCAAGCGGCGTGCCAAAGTTGTGTTAGTTGACAACTATATGATCTTAGTGGGCTTTTATACCAAGATATAGCTTTGTTAAAATACCCTGAGTGGATAAATTATTTGTAACTGTGTAATCTTTTTACAGCAGAACTTACGTCTTGTGCTATTGCCCTTGATAGCTCCTCTGTGTTATCGAATTTTATAATATCCCGTATCTTTTCTATTAATTCTATTTGGATCTTCTGCCCGTAAATATCCTTATTAAAATCAATAAGATGTGTTTCTACCAAGGGTTCCCCCATCTTTAGTGTGTCTTTGTGTATACTAGGACTATTGCCTATAAAAGTTACACTAGGGAATATCTCACCATTAATATGAGTCCTTGTTACATAGATACCATGATCTGGTAAGGTCCTTGAGGTATTTAGCTTTATGTTGGCTGTCCTAAAACCTATCTTTGCACCATTGCCCTTGCCTTTTACAACGACGCCATGGATCTCAAGGTCGTGACCCAAAAGAGATATGGCCTTTGGGACATTCCCGTGTTCAACATAATCCCTGATGCGGGTTGAGCTAAGTTTTTTATCACCGTCGTAAACGACATCTATGACCGTAAGTCCTATACCGTTCTTTTTGCAGAGCTCGTCTAGGCTCCCGGTATCTGTATCTCTATTATGACCCATCCTAAAATCATTTCCGATCACAAGGTTTACTATGTTCAGCTTAACGATTATGTTCTGTAGGAACTCTGTTGCAGTCATTTCTAGTATCCCATCGTTGCTAGAAAATATTATTGCTTGGTTGATGCCAAGTGCCTTAAAGTTCCTCAGCCTGTCCGAAAGGGACTGCAGGGTTTTGATCCCCCTGGGGTGTTTTTGAAAAGTGATAACAGCGCTATTATTCTTATTCTTTAATAATTCCGTAAGTACTTTTTTGTGACCCTTATGTAGGCCATCGAAGATACCTATTGAAGCTGTTATTGGCCCGTTATGATTGGGCTTGTTAAGTTGAAGTATCTTCATTATTGTTTTTTATAGCATCTTAGAGCCCTTTTTCCAGAATATTTCTTGCCATATGTTACCATACAATATAATATCCTTATGGGGTTATGGGGTTATAATAGGACGTTATAACTTTTTTAGTTTTTATGATAAACCCGAGCGAAGGAACGCTCGGGTCTTTTTTTATTCATTTTATAGGAGAAACAGCATGAAAAATGTTGAAACTATCATATCGAGGGTGATTGATGAAAAAAGGACCGTACTTTTGGAGCATGAGGTCTATGATATTTTCAATATACTTGGCATAAATACACCCGATTACATTTTTGTTAAGAAAGGTTCAAGGTTCAACAGTAAGGAAACAAAGATAAGGGGAGAAAGGGTTGTTGTTAAGGTTGTTTCACCGGAGATACTCCACAAGACCGAACTTGGAGGAGTGATATTCTGCAACAACAGTACAGATGACATAAATCACGCCATAGATACTATAACAAAGAACACATCATCGTATAATGTTAATGGATGTCTTGTTGTAGAGATGGTCTCATATAAACCTGCCTTTGGAAGAGAGCTGATAGTCTCTGTAAGGAACAGCAGGGATTTTGGTACTGTTACAGGGTTTGGTGTCGGCGGATTGGATACTGAATTCTTTGGTAAGAACATGTGTAACTCTTTTAGTGTTATTTCGTCAGATATAGTTAACTCCACGTTAGACAAGATAAAGATGAATGCTGCTTACTACAAGGCAAGTGGCATGGACAGGACAAAAAAGAGGCTGCTTAGCGATGATGAAATTGTCAATGTCTTAAACAGGCTGAACGAACTTGGGAAAGCGTTCTCCTATCGGTCTGGTACTGTGGTCATTACAGAGTGTGAGATAAACCCTATTGTTATTGCAGAAGGTGATAGAAAGGGTTTGGTCGCCATAGATGGATTGATGAAAATTGAGAAAATAGCTGCATCCACGAGTATAGAAAGACCTGCTGAAAAGATAGAAAAACTATTCCATCCATCTTCAATAGCGGTGATAGGCGTTTCTGAAAAAAGTATGAATATGGGAAGGATCATACTTAACAACATCATAAGCAAAGGTTTTTCCAGGGCTAATATGTCCGTTATAAAGCCTGATACAAAAGAGATCGATGGAGTAACTTGTTATGCAGCTATAAAGGATCTTCCAAAAAAGATGGACCTATTGGTGCTTGCGGTGAGTGCTCAGGCTTCTGCTCAAGTTATAAAAGAGGCTGTTGAAGAGGATAAATTTGAAAGCATAATAGTCATACCTGGTGGTTTTGCAGAAAAAGAAGGTGGAGAAAAACATGAAGCTGAAATAGTCGAGCTTATCAGAAAGAGCAGAAACTCTAAAGGCAAGGGGCCTGTCATAGTCGGAGGTAATTGCCTCGGGGTTATTTCCTATCCTGGGAAATATGATACTTTCTTTATACCGAGCAAGAAACTGCCGTATTCCGAACCATTGCCCTACGCCTTTATATCCCAATCAGGGGCATTTATAATATCCAAGGTGAGCAAGACAGACCTTACCCCAAAATATGCAGCGTCCATAGGGAACCAGATGGACCTGACAGCAAGCGATTATTTAGCATACTTCAGTGAGAGTAAGGACATAAACACTGTTGCTTTATACGTCGAGGGCTTCAAGGAACTCGATGGCATAAGAACAGCGGTAGCTGTAAAAGCTCTAGTGAACAAAGGCAAAAAGGTGATCGTATATAAGGGTGGACGCTCCAGTGCCGGAAAATCTGCAGCAAGTGGTCACACAGCATCTATTGCGGGAGACTATTCTGTCTACAAGTCAGTAATGCATGATGCCGGAGCAATGATAGTCGAGAGCTTTACTGAGTTCGAAGATCTATTAAAACTTTGTGTGCTCTGGGACAGATTCAAACTGAAAGGTAAAAATGCCGCTTTATTGAGTAACGCAGGCTTTGAGGCTGTAGGTATGGCGGATAATCTTTCTAACATAAGGCTTGGGAACTTGAGTCCTTCCACTATAAAGTCAATGACCGAGGCTCTCAAAGAAGGAAAGCTTGATACGCTGGTAAGCGCTGGCAACCCCATGGACGTAACACCTTCTGCGGGCGACAAGGCAAACATTGAGTGTTTTAGATTGATGTTGGAAGATAGCAATATTGATCTTGGTGTTTTTTCCTGTATCCCGATGTCTCCAGCCATCAAAACATTAGCAGAGGAGTTAGGTCCCGATTCTATGTTCAATATGATGAAGGAGCTCTATGCACATACAAAAAAGCCATTTATGGTCGTTGTTGACAGTGGTGAACTTTATGATCCGGCATGTAAATTGTTAAAGGGCATCCCTGTATTCAGAGAATCAGACAGGGCTATTAAGGCTTTAGAAAAGTTTTGTGAGAATAAATTTTGATTCTGTTTTAAACTTTACGTTATCCTGATCAACAGAAAAAAGTGTACTGTGTTCAAATAGCTTTTTCTGGTTTTCATAAAAATATGTATTTATGGCGATGCTCTTGCCATCATCGGTGCTTATGACCTGTTTCCCACTGAAGACCTTAAAGAGCTCTATTTTCTTTTCTCCAAAGTTCATTAAAGCCAATCCAGAATCTGTGTCGTATACCTGTACTATGTTGTTCTTGCTGCCTACTACATAATACTTACATTCATTGCAGAAAAAGTTGATTACTTCGCAGTTCTCAACGTGAACGGAGTAATTATTAGGGCTTGTCAGGTTATACATTACGATGGAACCATGTTCGTCCATTTCAATTTCTGAAAAAGCATTTTTATTAATGCCGGTCTTCGCATTTTTGATAAAACCATCTGTTACTATGAACTCAAAGCCCGTGCCACTGAATATATATTTTTGGTTCTCGGAAGTCTTTTTGATGGTTCGCTCAGTTATTACAGTTGTATAGAGGCTCCCTCTTGTTTTTTTGCTTACGACAAAGGAGTATTTCAAACCATTGTCAGTTGTGTCTCCGCAAAATTCATCACCGTTCTTGATAAGCGGGATGGTCAGTTCATCCACTTTTGCCGTCGTAGCTTCACCGTTCTCTACCAGTATCTCTATGCCGTATGTCCTGTCGGAGTATTTTCCATCCCGGATGTTGGCAGCGGATAGATTAATAGAGCTAAATGCGAATAATAGTAAAAATGTAAACATAGTGCTGTTGTATATACTATAAAATAGTGTTGATTTTCAAGAAATTTGTTTTTCCGCTAATGCCTATTGGGGATCCTGCAACTATCACGAATTTCTCGCCTTTTTTTGCAAGTCCCAGTTTTTTTAATGCATTACCTGCGGTTAGGAACATCTCATCCAGGCTTTTAAGCCTTTTTTTGATGTTAACCGGGCGTACCCCTTTATATAGAGCGATGCGTCTTGCTGTTATCTCGTTTTCTGTAAAAGCTATGACCGGATGTCTGTAGCAATTCTTAGATATGAGTTTTGCCGTCCAGCCGCTGGATGTGAAACAACAAATGAACTTTGCATTTATCTTGTCTGTAATCTCTGCACTTGTTTCCGCAATTGCTTCGTCGGTGTCCTCTGTTATTTTTAAAAAAATATTTGGTCTTTTTAACGTTCTTTCACCTTCAGCTATTATTCTTCCCATTACTTCAACTGTTTCTACAGGGTAGTTACCCACGGCAGTTTCCCCTGAAAGCATAACAGCATCGGCTCCATCTGATACTGCCTGGAACACATCTGTTGCTTCTGCCCTAGTAGGACGAGGGTCTTTTATCATACTCTCTAACATCTGTGTGGCGATTATGATCGGGGTCCTATATTTAAAGCCTAACTCCAATATCTTTTTTTGTACGGCAGGCACTTTTTCAAGTAGGATCTCTACCCCAAGATCCCCTCTTGCTACTAGTATAACATCGCTGGCTTTTACTATTTCCTCTATGTCTTCTAAGGCTTGAGGCTTTTCGATCTTGGCTATGACCCCGGCATCGCTTCCCATTTTCTTAAGACGTTGTTTCAGGTCCTTTACATCATTTGCAGAGCGTACGAATGACATAGCTACATAGTCGACCTTGTTCTGTACTCCGAATTTAAGATCTTCCAGGTCTTGTTTGGTCAGCGATGGTAAAGATATGGATGTGTCTGGAAGGTTAACTCCTTTTCTTGGCTCTATTAAGCCACCCTTAATGGTAAGTACATGGATCTGTCCTTTTTTTATTTTTATCACCTTTAGCTCTACTCTACCGTCGTTTATGAATATCCTGTTGCCGGTCTTAATATCCTTCAATATTTTGGGATAACAGATACAGATCTTTTCTGGATGCTCATCCGGTTTTCTACAAACAGACAAAGTAAATAACTCGCCATTAGCAACAGTCCTGTTATCCCTAAATCGATTAAGACGTATTTTTGGTCCCTGGAGGTCCTGCATTATAGGCAGGAACCTATTTACTCTTTTCTCGACTTTCCTGATGGTACGTATACATTTTTTAAAATCAGCATGCTTACCATGAGAAAAATTTAGTCTGAAAACGGTAACACCAGCATTGCTGAGTGCAGTTATTGCTCTTTCGTTTTGTGTAACAGGACCTAGAGTGGCTATGATCTTGGTATTTATGGCTTTGCGCGCTATGTGTGTTGACGTAATCATTACAGCTGGTATTTTATCTTAGTTAAAGATGATTTTTAAGATAAAATTCTATTTTATGAGAACTTTACTCCGTGTGCTTATTCTTGCTTCGTCAACAGCGCTTTGTGCCCAGTCTTCGCCAAGCACTGAGGACGGGTTCACACGACTACTTTCTGTATGCAATGATTCGACTCCATGTTTGATAGGTAAATCTGTAGTCTTTGCTCCTATATTCCCTTGGTTCCAGTATCCCATGGATGACAGACCTTTAATGAGCCAATTAAGGCGCTATGAAAGGGTTGCCGGTGAAATTGACTTTGGTCTAATGAAGGCCTCTCAGCACTATAGCGGATATAAGGGAGCTATTGAGCTCCACAAACAATGGGCCGGAGCTGGTCTGTCTTACGATACGTACAATAACGGGGAATTTGATCAGAGTTTTTGGTCAATACATTTTGTTTTTCGTCTTATGCCAAGAAGGCACTTTCAACCTAAATTCCTGGTCGGCTATAGGTATATAACTACGGATGAACACTCTGGAGGAGGCTTCCAACTGAGCTTTTTCAACTACGATATAACTTTTACTCGAAGATTTTCTATGTTTATTGTAAACTACCTCAGCTGGATAAAAGGATACATGATAGTTGAAGGACTCTTGGGTGTTGAATACTATGTGTATCCGACCATATCCATTAAGCTATCAATGGATGTAAGGCATGTTTTTTCCAGGCTGGTCAATGGCGGACAAATCGGTTTGAGCGTGAAATTATAATATGGCAAATATTAGAGAGCAAAAAGCAGAAGACATAGTGGTCCTAAAGGGACTCGAAGCAGTATGGCAGAACCCGGCAAGGTTCATAGGTGACGTTTCTACAAGAGGGCTTCATCATCTTGTTGACGAACTTGTCGCGAACAGCATCGACGAAGCAATGAACGGTTATTGCAGTAGGATAGATGTGATACTCCATGCTAACAACGTTGTCGTGGTCAGCGATAACGGTAGAGGCATCCCAACGGAAATGCACCCTACAGAAAAGAAAACGGCTTTAGAGGTCGTCTTGACGACCATGGATGCCGGCGGCAAGATGAAGAAAGGTGCTTATGACTACTCTGGAGGACTTCACGGCGTAGGGCTTTCACTGGTTAACGCATTGAGTGAATATCTGGAAGTAGAGGTAAAAAGGAACGGTAAAAAATATTGGCAGAGATATGAGAAGGGTAAACCTGTCCAGACTCTAAAGGTACTGGGGAAAACGGATAAACAAGGTACCAGTATAACTTTAAAACCAGATGAAAGGTTCTTTGGAAAGACCAAATTCAAATCGGCAATACTATCGACAAAATTAAGGGAACTGGCTCATATAAATAAAGGCTTGTCGATAGTGTTCAAGGAAGAAGGTGCAGAGGAAGATCTCTATTATTTTCCTTTGGGCCTAAAGGACCTTATAGAAGAGATGAACGAAGGCAGGGCTGTAGTGCCCAAAGAAGCAGTGGTGTTCTCCGGAGAGGTCGTACCAGAAGACAATGATAAGGAAAAACTTGTTATAGAACTTGGTTGGCAATACAACGACACAACATATGAGAAGTCCAGGGTTTATACGAACTCAATACACAATCCAGAAGGTGGTACTCACGAGGCTGGATTCAAAAGTGGGTTCTCTAAAGCGGTAAATGATCATAATGAGAAGAAATTTAAAGCCCAAAGGCTTGACAGCGACTATATTAGGGAAGGACTTACCTCTATGCTCTGTATTCGCGTCAAAAGACCTGAGTTCGAGAGTCAAACAAAAACAAAATTGACCAATGTATGGATAAGAAATGCTGTGCATAAATTCGTTTCAGACAAGATGACAGAGTTCCTGGAAAACAATCCATCTATTGCGAAAGAGATATGTGAAAGGGCAATGATCGCTTTTAAGGCTTCGGAAGCTGCAAGGAGGGCGAGGACCCTTGTAAGAAGAAAGGGGTTGCTTGATAAGTTAACCGCTATACCGGGGAAGGTGGCTGATTGCGAAGTGAAGGATCCTTCAAAGGCAGAGGTGTTCATAGTGGAAGGTGATTCTGCAGGTGGTTCTGCAAAACAAGCCAGGGATAGGAAGATACAAGCAGTACTTCCCTTAAAAGGTAAGATCCTTAATGTAGAGAAGAAAAATATAGATGAGATATTAAAGAATGAGGAAATAAAGGTACTAATACAGGTTCTGGGTTGTGGTATAGACACCAGTTTTGAACTTTCAAAGCTGAGATACGGAAAGGTCATCATTATGACCGATGCCGATAGCGATGGTTCACATATAAGGACACTTTTGTTGACCTTTTTCTACAGATCTATGCCTGAGCTTGTAAAGAAGGGTCATATCTTTATAGCACAGCCTCCCCTTTATAGGATAAGTTATGGTAAAAAGCATGAATATATAAAGAACGATGCGGAACTTTATGCATTCCTGCTTAAGATAATAGAGAAGGACTGTGTTGTAGCAATACCAGAAGGCAAGACCTTCAAGGGTAAGGAGCTTTCTGCACTGGTTTCTGCACTGATAGAATATCAGAATGCATATAGGTTCGTAGAAAAGAGTTCAGAAAAGCTTATTGTAGACCATATATTAAGGTCTACGTTCATTAGAAAGGAAAGTTTGTGGGAAGAAAAAAATCAGGTTCTTTTAAAAAAGGAACTGCAGTCATATATACCGATAATCTCAAGACTTTATCCGTCGATAAATCCACTTAGCCTTGAATTCGACATGAACGATGACGATGGTTCTGCATTCTTCTCTTTTCTGTCAGAAAGACGTGGACGTCGATTGAAAACAACTTTTGATAACGAGTTCATGAAGTCTCCAGAGTTTTCAGAAATGGACAGGCTCTCAAAAAAATTAAGAATGCTTGGCAATCCTCCATATTATATAGAATTGATGGATAAAGGTAAGGCTGTTACCGCCGTAGATATTTTTGATCTTTTACTAAAGCTTATTGAACAGGCCAAAACAAAAATAGATATACAAAGATACAAGGGGCTTGGAGAAATGAATCCAGACCAGCTTTGGGAAACAACCATGGACCCAAAGACAAGGAATGTTCTTAAAGTGGATCTTGATGATGAAGAAGCAGCTGATGATCTTACCTCGATATTGATGGGTGAAGGAGTTTCTGCAAGGAAACATTTTATAGATATTAACGCACTTAACGTAAGGAACTTGGATATATAGGAGAGTAAAGGTTTAATGGCTGAACAGCAACCTGATTTTTTTGTTAAAGGAAGTGACGAGGGCGTTTCGTACCTTGATGAGATGCAGGAGTCTTTTATAGACTATGCTATGAGTGTTATAACAAGCCGAGCTCTTCCCGACATAAGGGACGGTCTAAAACCAGTTCAAAGAAGAATCCTTTTTGCGATGGCTAATGAAGGGCTCCTCTCTGATAAAAAGTTCACAAAGTGTGCTGGTATAGTCGGAGAAGTCCTAAAGAAATATCATCCTCATGGAGATACGGCAGTTTACGAGGCCTTGGTAAGACTTGCGCAGCCATGGGTGATGCGCTATCAGCTGATCGAAGGGCAGGGCAATTTCGGTTCCATAGATGGTGATTCTCCAGCAGCGTATAGATATACAGAGGCTCGTTTGGACAGATTGTCCTCATACTTAATGGCCGATATCGACAAGGATACCGTTGATAAGGGTGATAACTATAATAATACCGAGAAAGAACCCTTGGTCCTTCCGGCCAGGTTCCCTAACCTTCTTGTTAATGGAGCTTCGGGTATAGCTGTAGGAATGGCTACCAATATACCTCCACATAACCTTGTAGAGGTTATAGATGCACTTATGGCTTTATTAAAAGATCCTGATCTTAGCATAGAAGAAATAATGAAATATATAAAGGGTCCCGATTTTCCGACGGGAGCCTCTATCATTAACGACGGCGCAATCAGGGATGCCTATAAAACGGGAAGGGGTACGATAAGGCTACGTGCACAGATCGATGTTGAGGTGGAAAAGGAGAAGAAAAGGATAGTTATATCGGAAATACCTTACTCTGTCGTCAAGACCAGGATAATAACAAAGATCGTTGAACTAATAAAAACAAAGAAGCTTGATGGAATAACTGATATCCGTGATGAGTCAGCTAAAGCCGGAGTAAGGATAGTTCTTGATCTTGCAAAGGGAGCTCCTGTTGATTTTATCATAGAAAAACTATATAAGAACACCCCCCTTGATTCTAATTTTGCTGTTAATATGGTGGCTTTGGTCGACGGTAAACCACAAACTGTGGATATTAAAGCTATATTGAATATTTTTGTTCATTATAGGGAAGAAGTTGTGCGCAGAAGGACCTCTTTTGAGTTGAACAAAGCAAACGAGAAAAAACACATACTAGATGGATATAAAAAGGTGCTTGGCCTCAAAGATAAGTACCTAAAGGAAATACTGCCAAAGGCCAAGGACAAGACGGACCTAAAGGCTAAGGTTGAAAAAGAGTTCGGTCTTACACCTTTACAAAGCGAAGCGCTGGTAGTTCTTCCTAACTATAGATTTGCAGGAATGGAAATAGAAAAGATAATGGAAGAACATAAACAGCTAAGCGACTTGGTCGACGAGCTAATGGCGATACTAAACAGTGACCAAAAGATAAAGAAGATCCTTAAGGACGAGTTTACAGAGATAAGGGCTAAATTCCCAGACGCAAGAAAAACAAAAATAGTTTCTGATTTTGAAGATAAAAAACTTGATGACCTCATTCCTTCTCAGGAAGTGATGGTAGCCATCACTAAAGGTGGGTTCATAAAGAGATATAATCCTGCTGCAGAACAGGGAGAGAGAGAATCTGATGTCGTTTTTACAGGTGACGACGTTGTTAAGTTTATTTGTAAGGCCGATATGGCCGAAAGGGTCCTTGTTTTTACTGCAGATGCCAAAGTCTATCCTTTAAAAGTATTCTCCATACCGGAAATGAGGCGCTACGGTAAGGGAGTTGATATTAAAGAGCAACTAAAGCTTAAGGAAAACATATCTGTGGTCGGTTTGTTCGATGAGGTCGTTGATAAGGAAGTCCTGGTCCTTACAAAGAAAGGTTATGCAAAGAGGATAAGATTGTCCGAGTTCAAAGGTATAAAAGCTAACGGTGTTAGCGTCTTTAATCTTAGAAAAGAGGATACGATATTATCTGTTAATTATTCTGACAGTATTCGGATGATACTACAAGCCAATAGTTCAATACTTGAACTCGACCCAGGTAAACTGGAGCTTTCTCCAAGAGGCAAATCCCCGGATAAAGTGGCGGAAGGCATTATCTCTTGTGTTGCAAAGCCGGTTAATGACGGTGAACTGATCTTTGTTTATTCTGATGGGTCATTGTTCAGGGGTAAACCAAAGGAAAAAACCAGACAAAAACCAATAGCGATAGTGTTTGATACACCTGCCAAAGCAATAGAGTATGTCGCTCAGACCAGCTCCAATAATTACCTCTTGGTGGATACAAAAATGGACAAGAT